>CATWCP010000030.1 GCA_958349325.1 uncultured Collinsella sp. | reverse complement strand
TGTTGCCGTAGCCCACGACCTCGGCATAAATGTGCGCACCGCGCGCCTGCGCATGCTCCATGCCCTCGAGCACCAACACGCAGGCGCCCTCGCCCATCACAAAGCCGTCGCGATTCGCATCGAACGGGCGACAAGCCGTCTCAGGATCGGGGTTGGTGGTCAATGCGCGACAGGACGTAAAGCCTGCAACGGCATCGGGGATAATGGCCGCCTCGGCACCGCCGGCGAGAATCGCATCGGCATAGCCATGCTTGATGGCGCGGAACGCCTCGCCCACCGCATGGGCCGAGGTCGCGCAGGCGGTCACCACGGGCAAGGTCGGGCCCTTTGCCTTGTGGCGGATTGCGATATTGCCCGAAGCCATATTGGGAATCATCATCGCGATCATATAGGGCGATGCGCGGCGGGGCCCACGGTCGGCAATCGTGTGGACGTTGTCGACGAGTGCCTGCATGCCGCCCACGCCCGAACCCACGTAGACGCCCAGGCGCTCGCGATCGATGGCGCCCTCGACATCAAAGCCCGCATCGTGCATGGCCTCGTCCGACGCTGCCAGGGCAAACTGAACGCAGGGGTCCAGGTGCTTGACGTCACGCTTGCCAAAGTACTCGTTGCCGTCAAAACCCTTGACCTCGGCCGCCACCTTAACGGCAAACGCATCGGTATCGAAGTGCGTGATCGGGCCGATGCCGCACGTGCCGGCGCACATGGCCGCCCAGGTGGCAAGCGCCGTGTTGCCGAGCGGCGATACGGCGCCGATACCGGTGATTGCAACTCTCTGTTCCATCATGGTCTCCTCATCCAAGCCATTGTTCGGCCCTGGTTTCTACATCGCCATTCCGCCGTCGACGCGCACGATCTCGCCCGTAATGTAGGCAGCCGCATCACTCGCCAAAAAGCGCACCACGCCGGCCACTTCCTCGGGGCGCGCCATGCGCTTTAGGGGAATCTGCTCCTCGGTTGCCGCGCGAACCTTCTCCGAAAGCTTTGCCGTCATATCGGTCTCGACAAACCCGGGGGCGACCGCGTTCACTCGTACGCCGCGGGACGCAAGCTCGCGCGCTACCGCCTTGGTCAGACCGATGACGCCCGCCTTGGAGGCTGCATAGTTGGCCTGCCCGGCATTGCCCATCAGGCCCACAACCGAGCTCATGTTGATGACGCAACCGCCGCGCTGGCGCATAAAGGTCTTGGTGAGCGCGCGCGTCGTATTGAACGTGCCCTTGAGATTGACATCGAGCACGCGGTCGAAGGCATCGTCACTCATACGCATGAGCAGGCCGTCGCGGGTGATGCCAGCGTTGTTGACGAGCGCCCAAATGAAGCCAAAGTCGTTGAGGACCGCTTCCACGCACGCGTTGACGGCAGCGGGGTCGGCCACGTCACATTGATATGCGCGCGCCGTGGCACCAGCGGCCTCGCAGGCTTCGCACGTCTCGCGCGCCGCATCGCCGCCACCGGCATAGACGACGGCGATATCAAAGCCGTCCTCCGCCAGACCGACAGCGCAGGCGCGGCCGATACCCCGCGAGCCGCCCGTGACCAGTGCCACGCGACGTGAGTCGTTGCGCTCGAGCGCGCCGTTGTTCAAGTTGCCCATGTCATTCCTTTCGGGTTACAGCCCTGTGGACTATGCGAGCTCGTCGGCAATAGCTGCGACCTGCTCGGCCGTTTCGCACGAATACACGCGAACGTCGCTCAGCGTACGCTTGACCAGGCCCGACAGCGTTTTGCCGGGGCCGACCTCAATAAACGTGTCGATGCCTTGATCCTGCAGAGCATGCAGCGTGTCGACCCAGCGTACGGCATGACTCACCTGGTTGGTCAGCACCTCCGATGCCGCCTGCGGGTCGGCCGGATAGGGCGCCGCCGTCATATTTGCCATAACAGGAATGAGCAACGGGGACGGCGCGTGACCGGCATCGATATATGCAGCAAGGCCACAGGTCGCCTCGGCCATATAGGGGCTATGGAATGCACCCGACACCGCGACCTTCATGGCCCGGCCACCAGCCTCTTTTACCAGGACGTCGAGGGTCTGCAACGCATCGGGCGCTCCGGCCACAACCGTCTGCTGGGGGCTGTTGTAGTTGACCGGCCAGCAGTCCTCGCCTGCCTGTTTTGCCAGGCCCTCAACTTGCGCCGCATCGAGCTTGATGACGGCGCGCATGCCGCCGGGGTGACGCTCAGCCGCCGTGGCCATAAGCGCCGCGCGCTCGCACACGAGCTCAAAGCCCGCTCGCGTATCGAATGCCCCCGCAAAGGTGAGCGCGGCGACCTCGCCCAGCGAGAATCCCGCACAGGCGGCAGGCACCACGCCGCGCTCGCGCAGGGCGGTAGCCGCTGCCAAGTCGTGCACGAACACGCAAGGCTGTGTGTTCTCGGTCTGCGAGAGTTCCTCCTTGGAGGCGCTCCGGCACTGCTCACTGGTTCCCGGACGCACCTCGTCGGCGATCGCAAACACCTCGGCAGCCGCCGGTGATGCCTCGATGAGGTCGACGCCCATCGCGGGATGCTGGGCACCCTGACCGGCAAACAGAAACGCTACGCTACCCATGCGGACGCACCCTTCAGGACATGCTCGGCGCCATCGACCAGATCGTCGACGATTTCGCGTGCGCTCTGGCGTTCGTTGACCATACCGGCAATCTGTCCGCACAAATACGAACCCTCTTCGTAATTACCGTCCTTTGCGGCTTTACGAAGCGCGCCCGTGCCCATGGCCCCAAGCTCCTCGGGGCTTGCGCCCGCCGCCTCGTTCTTGGCATACGCGTTGGTGAAGGGGCTCTTGAGGGCGCGAACCGGATGTCCCGTCGAGCGACCGGTCGCACGCGTCGACGTGTCGCCTGCCTTGAGCACCAGCTCTTTGTACTGTTCGGATACGGTGCACTCGTTTGCGACCAGAAAGCGTGTTCCCACCTGGACGCCGGCAGCGCCGAGCATAAAGGCGGCCGCCACCCCGCGGCCATCCGCGATACCGCCGGCTGCCACAACGGGGATATCGACCGCGTCGACAACCTGCGGAACGAGCGCCATCGTCGACGTCTCGCCAATATGTCCACCCGATTCGGTGCCTTCGGCAACCACGGCGGTGGCCCCGCGACGCGCCACGAGACGCGCCAGCGCCACCGAGGCAACAACCGGGATGACCTTGATGCCCGCGTCGTTCCAAGCCTTCATGTACTTGGTGGGATTGCCGGCACCCGTCACGACGACCGGCACTTGCTCGTCGATCACAACCTGTGCGACCTCGTCGGCAAACGGGCTCATAAGCATGACGTTCACGCCAAAAGGCTTATCCGTCTTGGTGCGCAGCTCGTGAATCTGATCGCGCAGCCAGTTGGCGTCGGCATTCATGGCCGCGATGATTCCCAACCCGCCGGCCTCGGACACGGCCGAGGCAAGCGAAGCATCGGCAATCCAGGCCATGCCGCCCTGGAACACGGGCTTTTCGATGCCGAGCAGCTCGCAGAGAGGAGACTTGATCATCACTACTTCTCCAATGCCGCCTCGACCGTATCGACGAACTCGCCGACCGTCTTGGGGTTCTCCTCGGTATCGAGCTCAATGCCAAACTCGTCCTCGACGGCAACGAGGATCTCGACGGTACCCAGGCTGTCGAGGCCAATCTCCTCGAGCGTGGACTCGGGCTTCATCTCGACGTCGTCAAGGCCAGCGGTCTCGCGGATAACGTCGCAAACGCGCTCGAAGGTCTTCTGATCTGCCATGGTAGTTCTCCTTTGTTTGTGCCCTAGGGGCGTTTTTATTTCCTATGTGCGACTACTTCCAACGAAGCAGATAGCCACCTATATCCAGGCCGGCGCCAAATCCAACGAGGGCGATGGTGTCGTCCTCATTCAGTGCGTCGGTACGTGCCAGCCGGTCAAGCGCAAAGGGAATGCAGGCGCTCGAAATGTTGCCGGTCTCGCGTAGCGTTCGAACCACGCGCTCGTCTGGCACGCCGAGACGCTTGACCGCCTGACTCAGGATTCGTTCGTTAGCCTGATGGAATACAAAATGATCGATGTCTTCGACCGAAATGCCCGCATCGCTCGCAAGCTTATGGACCGTGTCGCAGATGGCGTTGACGCCGAACTTGAACACGCGGCGACCATTCATGGACAGCACGCTCGCGCTATCTGCGGAGTCCTTAAACGGCGAGGTGCCGACCAGACCGGGAACGCGCAACGTCTCGACGTCGGGCGCCGTCGAAAGCTCAACGGCAAGGGGGTTGTCTCCCCCAGCCCCTATCACTGCAGCGCCCGCGCCGTCGCCAAAGAGCACGCACGTGGCGCGGTCTGACCAGTCAAGGGCGCGCGTCATCTGCTCGGCGGCAACGACAAGCGCATGCTTGGCTCGTCCTCGAGCGATATAGCCCTCGGCGACATCGAGCGCAAATACGAAGCCGGCACAAGCCGCCGAAACGTCGAAGGCTGGACATGTGGCACCCAGGCGCTCAGCAACGGCGCACGCTTCGGCAGGAACGAGATGATCGCCCGTCGTCGTCGAACAGACGATAAGATCCAGCTGGCTCGCATCGAGTCCGGACGCCTGGAGCGCTTGCTCGCTCGCTGCCACGGCAAGGTCGTCGAGTGACTCGGCGGTGCACACATGGCGGCTCTTGATCCCCGTACGGTTAAAAATCCACTCATTCGAGGTGTCCAGGAACTCGGACAGCTCGTCGTTGGAAACGCTGCGCTCGGGAAGCGCCGAGCCCGTTCCCAGTATCGTGAAACCCATCACTAACCTCCTTTGAGTTGTTGACGTGTTTACATCGACCAAGAGAGGATAGCGCATTTTAGTCATTGTTGACGTGTTAACATTAAATTGGCCAAATGCGACAAAGGCTTCACATTGTGTCTGCCTCACGACACTATTGCGTTATTCACTTATTCATTAAGGAGGTAGCAGCCGCTATGGATGCCAAATTAACGATAGTCGACGTAACCGGATCGACCAACGATGACCTGCTCGAAGCAGGAAAACAAGGAGCGCCGCACGGCACAGGACTTGCCGCCCGGGCTCAGACGGCAGGACGCGGCCGGCGCGGCCACAAGTGGGATTCAACCGCCGGCAACCTATTGCTTTCGATTGTCCTGCGTCCATGCGTTAATCCTGCAAAGTACTCTGGTCTTGCCGCCGTCAGCGGCCTAGCGGTGCTCGAGGCGCTCGAAAATCAGGGTCTTGCAAACGAGATTGGCCTCAAATGGCCCAACGATCTGGTCGCGCGAGGACGCAAGCTCGGCGGCATTCTGGTCGAGGCCGCACACGATAACGAAGGCAAACCTTTCGCCGTCTGCGGCATTGGCGTCAATGTGAACTATGTGCCTTCGGAGGTTCCCGATGGCGGCCTGCCGGCAATCGGTCTCTCGGACCTCAACGAGAATGTTCCCGCCGTCGATGTGCTACTCAAGGAGGTCTATCACGCGGTCGTGAACGCTGCAGACACATGGGCAGAGCGTCTCAACGCCATGGAAGAAGACGCCGGACCGCTCGCGCCCGTCCACGGCGAATATATCGGTCATCTCAATTGGATTGGGGATCACGTTTTCGCCCGTTCCCCCGCTGGGGACGAGCTGGCGCGTGGCATCTTTCAAACGGTCGATGACTTTGGTCGCGCGTGCATCGAGACAGAAGACGACTTGCGATCCTTCCATTTTGAGGAGGCATCACTGCGCCCCATGGGTAAATAAGGCGCCATAGCCACCCATTCGGCCGCATTATCCGGACCCCCAAGGTCACCATTCAAAACAAAAGAGCCCCGCTACCGTAATGGCAGCGGGGCTCTGTAAGCTAAGAGCGATATCGCTTAGAGCTTGATGTCGATGTCGACGCCAGCGGGAAGGTCGAGACGCATGAGCGAATCAACGGTGCCCGAGGTGGGGTCGAGGATGTCGATGAGGCGCTTGTGGGTGCGCATCTCGAACTGCTCACGGGAGTCCTTGTTCACGTGCGGCGAGCGGATAACCGTGTACAGGTTGCGCTCGGTGGGCAGGGGGACAGGACCGGAAACGCGAGCGCCGGTCTTCTGAGCGGTCTCGACGATGAGCTTCGCGGACTGATCGACGACCTCGTGATCATAGCCCTTGAGGCGAATGCGGATCTTTTGGGTAGCCAACTTAAACCTCCAAAGAGTGCGAGAGATGTTCTCGCGGATTACGTAACAGGGAGCTCGAACTTAGGCGTTCTTGCTCATGACCTCGTCCACGATGGACTTGGGCGCGGGCTCATAAGAGTCGAACTGCATCGTGTAGGATGCACGGCCCTGGGTCTGGGAGCGAAGGTCGGTAGCGTAACCGAACATCTCGCCCAGCGGCACCTTGGCACGGATGAGCTTGCTGTTCTTGCGATCCTCCATGCCCTCGATCTTGCCGCGACGACCGGAGAGGTTGCCCATAACGTCGCCCATGTACTGCTCGGGAGTCTCGACCTCGACAGCCATGATCGGCTCGAGCAGCTGCGGATCGGACTTCTTGAGTGCGTCCTTGATAGCCATGGAGCCGGCGATCTTGAAGGCGGCCTCGGAGGAGTCGACCTCGTGGTAAGAACCGTCGAACAGGGTGACCTTGACGTCGAGGACCGGGAAGCCGGCGATAACACCGGTGTTCAGGGCCTCCTGGATGCCCTTGTCGATGGACGGGATGTACTCCTTGGGCACGACGCCGCCGACGATAGCGTTGACGAACTCGTAGCCGAAGCCCTCCTCCATCTTCTCGAGCTTGATGACGGCGTGGCCGTACTGACCGCGACCGCCGGACTGACGGACGAACTTGCCCTCAGCCTTCTCGACGTCGTGACCAGCGGTCTCGCGGTAGGCAACCTGGGGCTTACCAACGTTAGCGTCAACCTTGAACTCACGGAGCAGACGGTCGACGATGATCTCGAGGTGCAGCTCGCCCATGCCGGCGATGATGGTCTGGCCGGTCTCGTGGTTGGTGGACACCTGGAAGGTCGGGTCCTCCTCGGCGAGCTTGGTCAGAGCCAGGGACATCTTGTCCTGCTCGGCCTTGGTCTTGGGCTCGATGGCAACGTCGATAACGGGCTTAGCGAACTCGATCTTCTCGAGGACGATCTCCTTGCCCTCTTCGCACAGGGTGTCACCGGTGGTGGAGTTCTTGAAGCCGACGCAAGCGACGATGTCGCCGGCAGCGGCGTCGTCACGGTCGATGCGCTCGGCGGCGTTCATCTCGAGGATGCGGCCGAGACGCTCGCGCTGACCGTTGGAAGCGTTGACGACGTAGGAGCCGGACTCAGCGCGGCCGGAGTAAACGCGGACGTAGGTGAGCTTACCGACGAACGGGTCGGTCATGATCTTGAAGACCAGGCCGGAGAAGGGCTCGTCGAAGGAAGGATGACGCTGGATCTCCTCGCCGGTGTCCGGATCGGTACCGGTGACGGCCTCAACGTCGAGCGGGCTGGGCAGGTAGTCGACGACAGCGTCGAGCAGCTCCTGAACGCCCTTGTTCTTGTAAGCGGAGCCCACGAAGACGAGGTTGAGCTCGTTGGCCAGAACACCCTTGCGCAGAGCAGCCTTGAGCTCCTCGACGGTGAAGTCCTCCTCCATGAGGATCTTCTCCATGAGCTCGTCGTCAAAGCTGGCAGCAGCGTCGAGGAGCTCCTCGCGCTTGGTGGCAGCGATGTCGGCAAACTCAGCCGGGATCTCGTCCATCGGCTCGGGGTAGGTCATGCCCTTCTCGTCGGCCTTGAAGTCCCATGCAGTCATGGTGACCAGGTCGATGACGCCCCAGAAGTTGTCCTCGGCGCCCATCGGGACCTGAGCGGCCACGGCGTTGGCGTCGAGACGATCCTTCATGGTCTCGATAGCGTTGAAGAAGTCAGCGCCCACGCGGTCATACTTGTTGATGAAGGCGATGCGGGGGACGTTGAAGGTAGAAGCCTGACGCCAAACGGTCTCAGACTGGGGCTGAACGCCGGCAACGGCGTCGAAGACGGCGACAGCGCCATCGAGGACGCGCAGGCAGCGCTCGACCTCGGCGGTGAAGTCAACGTGGCCCGGGGTGTCGATGATCTGGATGCGGTAGTCCTTACCGTCCTTGTTCCAGAAACACGTGGTAGCAGCGGAGGTAATGGTTACGCCGCGCTCCTGCTCCTGAACCATCCAGTCCATGGTGGCAGCGCCCTCATGGACCTCACCGATCTTGTGGGTCTTACCGGTGTAGTAAAGAATACGCTCGGTCGTGGTGGTCTTACCAGCATCGATGTGGGCCATGATGCCGATGTTACGGGTATCGGAAAGCTTGTACTTAGGCTTAGCCATGTTAGTTCCTTACCTTAACTTACCAACGATAGTGAGAGAACGCGCGGTTGGCCTCGGCCATCTTGAAGACGTCCTCACGCTTCTTGACGGAAGCGCCCAGGCCGTTGGAAGCGTCGAGGATCTCGTTGGCGAGACGCTCGGCCATGGTCTTCTCCTTGCGAGCGCGGGAGAAGTTGACGATCCAGCGGATACCCAGAGCGGTGGAACGACGGGAGTTGACCTCCATCGGGACCTGATAGGTAGCGCCACCGACACGCTTGGGCTTGACCTCGAGCGTGGGCTTGACGTTGTCCATAGCCTTCTTGAAGGTAGCGAGAGCGTCGCCACCCTCGGACTTCTCGGCAACGATCTCGAAAGCGGTGTAAACGATGCGCTCAGCGGTGGCCTTCTTGCCGTCAAGAAGGACCTTGTTGATGAGCTGAGTCACCAGGCGGTTGTTGTAAACGGCGTCAGGCTGAACCTCACGACGATTAGCTGCTGCACGACGCGGCATGTGAAATCTCCTTAAGTGTCTACCGTGCGGCGCTTAGGCGGCACACGGCGAAAGTATCAAAACGTTATCTGGCTTATTTGGCCTTGGGGCGCTTAGCACCGTACTTGGAACGGGCCTGCATACGGTTCTGGACCGGAGCAGCGTCGTAGGCGCCACGGATGACGTGATAACGGACACCAGGGAGGTCACGGACACGACCGCCGCGGACGAGCACGATGGAGTGCTCCTGCAGGTTGTGGCCCTCACCCGGGATGTAAGCAGTAACTTCGATGCCGTTGACAAGGCGAACACGGGCAACCTTACGAAGAGCCGAGTTCGGCTTCTTGGGGCTCGTGGTGAAGACGCGGGTGCACACGCCGCGCTTCTGGGAGTTGTGCTGCAGAGCAGCGTTCTTGGACTTCTTGGGCACGGAACGACGGCCCTGGCGAACCAGCTGGTTAATAGTAGGCAAAGCGTACTCCTTCTCGAATGATTCCAGCTTTCTGTAAAGTGCAACGGCTTGAATCGAGGGGTCAGCATCCCCCTACGAAACACGCAGTTCGATAGGATACGTGGCGTTAGCTGTGCCGTCAACAGACCACGCCGCCGGGCGTATCCCAAAATTGGCACATTTCCGCAAACCCTACACAAAAGGGATCCCCTCCTGTGCGCATGGGCGGATTCCCGGGCCGGGCGGCCTGCGGTTTAAGTTTGCTGCTCAACAGTCCTGGCTCGCACGGAGGCCACATTAAGTGGCCTCCGGCTCGTGCGGAACTCGCGACAAACTTAAACCGCAGGCCGCCCGGCCCGGGAATCCGACATGCTCGGCGGGACAACGCCACCTGCCAAAAAGGGACAGGTTTATTTTGGTCGGTTTTATCTGGGAAAATGTCGCGCTCCAGCGGTGATCTGCTCTCATCTGACGCATGGAAATCGGCGGCGTTTCCATTTAACGCAAAAGAGGCCGCTTCCCCTAGTAGGAAGCGGCCCCAAATCTTACGAATAGACGATGGTAAAGGGTACTTCTGTTTCGGTCTCTCCTGTTGATGTGTATCTCGTGCCCTCAAGCGCTACTGAGACCACTTGATCGACATTGATCAGTTTTGTCGGCACCCAAATGTTCTCTCCGCTATTGCGTGCCATCGAAACATAGAAATTGTACGCCCCTGCGTCGTCATCTTCGATAATCTGCTCCGATCCATCCTTGTAGCTGACGGTCAGTTTATGATCAACTGCTTCATAGCCCAGATCATCGATGTGCGTCTGGATGGAAAACGGGCTAATCTCGAGAGGCGAGTCATCAGAGCGGAGTTCCTTTGTATCGACGTGCGCTCCGACGTTAAACTCTGGCGTCGATACCTCGATCACCTTCGCATCCTCACCTTTGCCCTCCGTCCAGCTGATATTCCAGGTGACCGCATGTCCCAAATCTCGCTCGCGATTCCACGAGGCAAAGTACATCGTGCCATTAATGACAGTATCGCTTGATGTGTCCTTATCAATGGTGCAGCGTGTGTCAGCCCATTCCTCGCCGAAGTTCATGCTGGGTGTACCGATGCCTTGTTCTTCTTCACCATAGAGAACAAGTTCGCCTGTCTCTGCTGCCGGCTTGTAGTAGTTAACGCCATTTGGATTGGACAGCGTAAACGTCACGGCACCGCAACCGTTTTTATCGATAGCCATCTCATGGATATCAAGCGTATAGCCGTTACCCTCGACGGACAGATTAACCTCCTGGACTGCACCCTCCAGGCTTTGGGGCGCGTTGCCATCACCAAACTCTCTGGTGTAGGTATATTTAGTCCCCGATGAGCCACCGTTGGTCCAGGTAATGGAATCCCCATTGCCGTGGTTTCCCCAGGCTGAGGCAAAATAGCTGGAATTGACAACGGCGTAGGCGACCCCTCCGGTCGCCAACACTCCGGCAAGACATCCGATTACGGCAACATACAGAGGTTTCGCGTGACCCTTTCGACGAAGCGGCTTTCCAGCCGCAGCATCAATAACACGGTCGGCAAGATCGCTATCGGCTTGGATGGACTCGAAGGCCTGCTTGATTTGATTGGATTTCACGGTCGCCCTCCTCTAGGATGAATTTGAGCTTCGATCGACCACGAGCTAAACGCGTTCGAGCGGTCGCGGCTGGCACATGCAGTAACTCGGCAATCTCTGAGGTCGAAAAGCCCAGATAGTAATAGAGCACGATGGGAACACGGAATCGCTCCGGAAGTCGCATAACGTCTGACAAGACCGCCTTGGTCTCATCCTGCGCCGCCGAAAGCGAATCGGTCAGACTTTCAATATCCTCCACGCGTCTCCACGGCTTTCGAAAGAGAGATTTGCATTCATTGATCGTGACCCGGATAAGCCATCGACGAAGATGCTCCCAGCTTTCAAAATGCGTATCGCTTTTGAGCAACTTAAGAAAGACGTCTTGTGCAACATCGTCGGCATCGGCGCGATCGCGCAGGTACGTCAACGCGATTCGAAACACGACATCCCGGTGATCTTCGACCGCCAGTCTAAATGCTTGTTCTTCCATAATCACCTCCCGGTGACGTTAATGGTTCTCGATGAGGCCCTCACCATAGATACGCTTTGACCGAACAGAATGTTTCAAATTCAAGCAGGAAAAAACCTACCAAAATAAACCCGTCCCTTTTTGGCAGGTCCCCAAGGGATCAACGGAACGCAACAGCTTGAGCATACGCAAGCGAGCGACCCCCAGAGCGTACAAAGTGGCATGAAAAAGGCAGGGCATTGACCTTTTGGTCATGCCCTGCCTTTTGAATGACAGATTGTAGCTCTGGGGGCCGCGCAGCGACGGAGGTCACCGCCGTTCGTTAGAACGGCGGAACTAATTACTCCTCGTCGTTGTCCTTGGCCTCTTCGGCGTCGTCGGTGTCCACGAGCTGGTTGAGCAGCTCGTCGAGGGAAGCCATGTCCTCGTTGATGGCACCGTTGGCGGGAGCCTTCTTGTCGTCGATCGGGG
>CATWCP010000029.1 GCA_958349325.1 uncultured Collinsella sp. | reverse complement strand
ATATAGGCACACAAGGTCAAAGGCGGCACCATGATCCTCCTGGTCGACAAGATCGAAAAAAGCTTCGGCGCACGCGTCCTCTTTAGCGGCGCGTCCTTCCAGATCAACCCCGGCGAGCGCTTCGCGCTCGTGGGACCCAACGGCGCCGGCAAAACCACCATGCTCAAAATCATCATGGGCATCGACAGCCCAGACGCCGGCCAGGTCCAGTACGCCAAGGACTGCCAGGTAGGCTACCTGGAGCAGGAAACCAACCTGGAGCACAAGGACACCACCATCCTTGCCGAGGTCATGGCCGCCGCTAAGGAAATCCGCCGCATGGGCGAGCGCGCCAACGAGCTGCAGGCCCAAATCACCGAGCTCTCAGAACAGGGCAAGGACGTCGACGCACTCCTCAACGAGTACGGACAGGTCCAGGACCGCTTTGAGCACCTGGGCGGCTACGAGCTCGAAAGCAACGCGCGCAAAATCCTGTCCGGTCTGGGCTTTAAGGTCACCGACTTTGAGCGCCCGTGCTCCGAGTTCTCGGGCGGCTGGCAGATGCGCATCGCGCTGGCCAAGCTCTTCCTGCGCCACCCCGACCTGCTGCTTCTAGACGAGCCCACCAACCACCTGGACCTCGAAAGCGTCCAATGGCTGCGCGGCTTTATCGCTAACTACGACGGCGCCGTCCTCATCGTCAGCCACGACCGAGCCTTTATGGACGCCTGCGTCGACCACGTCGCCGCTCTCGAGAACCGCCGCGTGACCACCTACACCGGCAACTACAGCAGCTACCTCAAGCAGCGCGAGGACAACCTGGAGCAGATGCGCGCCAAGCGCGCCGCCCAGGAGCGCGACATCGCCCACATGCAGGTCTTCGTCGATAAGTTCCGCTACAAGCCCACCAAGGCAGCCCAGGCCCAGGAGCGCATCCGCAAGATCGAGCAGATCAAAAAGGAGCTTGTCATCCTGCCCGAGGGTCACAAGCACATCGACTTTAAGTTCCCCGATCCGCCGCGCTCCGGCGACATGGTCGTGGGCCTCGAAGGTGTATCCAAGTCCTACGGCAACAAGCACATTTACAGCGACATCGACCTCAAGCTCTACCGCGGCGAGCACGTGGCGCTCGTCGGCCCCAACGGCACCGGCAAGTCCACGCTCATGAAGATCCTCGCCGGCCTGGAGCCTCCCACCACCGGCACCCGCGATCTGGGCACCAACGTGGGCGTGGCCTACTACGCCCAGCACGCGCTCGAGGGCATGACCGAGTCCAATACCGTACTGCAAGAAATCGACACCGTCACGCCCAAGTGGACCGTGCCGCAGCAGCGCAGCCTGCTGGGCGCCTTCCTATTTAGCGACAACGACGCAATTGAAAAGCAGGTCCGTGTCCTCTCCGGCGGCGAAAAGGCGCGTCTGGCCCTGGCAAAGATGCTCGTGGCCCCCGAGGCGCTCCTGTGCCTGGACGAGCCCACCAACCACTTGGACATCGACTCGGTGGACATGCTCGAGAACGCCCTGCAAAACTTCCCCGGTACCATCGTGCTAATCAGCCACGACGAGCACCTGGTGCGCGCCGTGGCCAACCGCGTGATCGACATCCGCGATGGCAAGGTCACGGTCTATGACGGCGACTACGACTATTACCTCTACAAGCGCGAGGACCTCGCGGCCCGCGCCGCCGCCGAGGCGGCAGGGGAGGACACACCGGCCACGACCAAGGCAGCCAAGCCGACCAGTTCCGCCCAGCCCAGCGTCGCCGCCCCCAAGCCTGCCGAGGGCAAAAAGACCAAGGAGCAAAAGCGCGCCGAGGCCCAGGCCCGCGCTGCGCTCAACAAAAAGCTCAAGGGCGTGCGCAACCAGCTCAAGAAGATCGAGACGGAGCTCGATAAAAAGCGCGCCCGCTATGACGAGCTTATGGAATTGATGGCAAGCGAAGAGCTTTATGCCGATCAAGATAAGTTCAATGCCGCGCTGGGGGAATATAACGGCCTTAAGCAAGAGCTTCCCAAGCTCGAGGATGAATGGCTGGAGCTTTCCACCCAGATCGAAGAGGAGACCGCGCGTGAACTCTCGTAAGGCCGCTGCCGTGGCGATGAGCATCATCGCCATCGCGTGCCGCATCTGCGGCATCTTTATGAGCGCGATGACCGTGCTGCTGTGCTTTAGCGGCCTCACCGCCAAGCTGCAAATCGTAGGCTTTGTCGTTGAGCTTTCGCGCACGCTGCCGAGCGCCATCGCCGGCTACGGCGTCATCACGTCACCCTTTGGCGGCGTGTTCCGCTTAGATTACGCCATCGTGGCCGTCATCCTGTTTGTGGCAGATTACCTGCTCACGCGTGCCTCGCGCCGCGTCCGCTAGGGGAGCACCATGTCCAGCAGCTACATCATGAACCTACTTGCCAGCGCCGTCGCCGTCGTCATAGGCATCGTTATCCACGAGAGCGCGCACGCCGCCGCTGCCTGGGCTCTCGGCGACAAGACTGCCCGATCGCGCGGTCGCGTCTCGCTCAACCCGCTCAACCACATCGACCCGTTTGGCACCATTCTCCTGCCGCTGCTTATGCTCGCGGCCGGCGGCCCGGTATTCGCCTTCGCCAAGCCCGTGCCCGTCTACCTCAACAACCTCAAGCACCCCAAGCGCGACGAGGTCCTGGTGAGCGCGGCAGGCCCTGCATCGAATATCGCGCTCGCGTGTCTTGCTGCCGCCCTCATGAGCCTGACCTATGGCAACCTCTACACCAGCATGTCATTTGCCCTGGCGTCGCAAATTATGAACTTCGGCGCCACGTTCGTCGTAGTCAACCTGTCACTCGCGTTCTTCAACCTCATCCCGATCCCGCCGCTCGATGGCTCATCGATCATCGTGCCCTTCCTCAAGGGCAAGGCGCTCAACAACTATTACCGTCTGCAACAATACGCTATGCCCATCCTCATCCTGGTGCTGTACCTGCTGCCTATGTGGACCGGCATCGATGTAATCGGCCGCTATTTCGACTTTACCGTGTATCCGCTTGCTGAGCAGCTGCTCAACTTCGCAATCGCCGGCATCTAAGGTAAACTTACTGGTCGACCGTGCAAAACGGTCGTAGCATGCATCCAAACCGCGCCGCGAAGGCGCCGTCAAAGGAGGTCGAAGATGTCGTATCGCGTGTCGACGCAGGTCTACAGCGGACCGTTCGACCTGCTGCTGCAGCTGGTAACCCGCCAAAAAGTTGATATCGGCGCCATCTCTATCAGCGAGGTGGCCGAGCAGTACCTTGCCGAGGCCGAGCGCATCGAGGCGCTGGACCTGGACGTGGCGAGCGACTTTTTGCTGGTCGCGGCAACCCTTTTGGACATCAAGGCCGCCTCGCTGGTCCCCCAGGAGACACCGCGCAAAGCCGATGACGACGATGACGAGTTCGACGAAGACCTCGAGGAGCTCAGCACACTCGACGGCGACGCCCTGCGCGAGGTCCTGATCCAGCGCCTGATTGCCTACAAGCAGTTTAAGGGCGCGGCTGCGGCCCTTGGCGCGCGGATGCAGGCCGAAAGCCGCATGCATCCGCGTGTGGCCGGCCCCGACCCCGAGTTCCTGGGGCTCATGCCCGACTACCTGGCCGGCATCACCCTGCGCGGTCTCGCCGTCATCTGCGCCGACCTGGACGGCAAGCGCCAGACCTTCCTGCTGGAGGCCGAGCATGTGGCGCCGCATCGCGTACCGCTCGACCTGACCGTGGCCTCAGTCGACCGCTTTACCATGGCACACCAAACCTGCACCTTCCGCGAGCTGCTGGACGGCGATGCCACGACCGAGCAGCTCGTCGTCACCTTCCTGGCCATGCTTGAGCTTGCCAAGCGCGGCTCGCTCACGCTGAGCCAGGACGAGATCTTCGGAACCATCTGCATCAACCGAGTCGAGGGAGCCGAGGCATACGTGCCCGGCGAGGGCCCCGAGCTCACCGAATAGGAGCCGCAACCATGTCAACCCTTTCCACGCTGGAGGCAAACAGCCTCAAAGGTGCCCTCGAGGCGCTGCTGCTGGTATCGAGCGACCCGGTGAGTGCGCCCGCGCTGGCCGGCGCACTGGATATCGCCCCCGGCGAGTGCGCGTCGCTGCTCGCCGAGCTCAAGGTTGAGTACGAGGAGGCCAACCGCGGCTTTCAGCTGCGCGAGGTCGCCGGCGGCTGGCGCCTGTTTACACACCCCGCCTACCACGACGTGGTCGAGGCCTATGTGTTGAGCTGGGACACGCAAAAGCTGTCGCAGGCGGCGCTCGAGACCTTGGCCGTCATCGCATACCACCAGCCCGTGACGCGCGAGGTGGTCAAGGGCATCCGCGGCGTCAATTCCGACGGCGTCATCGCCTCGCTCGTGGACAAGGGTCTGGTGCGCGAGCTCGGCCGCGACCCCCAGCGTGGTCAGGCCATCATCTACGGCACGACCAACGCCTTCTTGGAAAAGTTCGGTCTGCGCTCCACCCGCGATCTGCCCGACCTGGAGCAGTTTGCCCCCGACGAGCAGTCGCGCCAGTTTATCCGCGAGCGTCTGAGCGGCCGCAGTATTCAGTCCACACTCGAGGAGCAGGCCGAGGACCTGGACGAAGAGTGCGAACTGCTCGATACCGATTTTGAAGATGTTGATGCAGTCGAGGACTTGGAAACCCTGGACGTCGACGAGACCTCGGAGGATTTGCATGACGAGGACTAACGAAGTAGGGGAGACGCGCGCCGTGGGCAACGAAGCACCCGCAACCGACGCCCAGCCCGTCTATCCGCACACCATGCGCCTGCAGCGCTTTTTGGCACGCGCGGGCGTGGCGAGCCGTCGCGGCTCAGAGGACCTGATGACCGCTGGCCGCGTGACCGTCAACGGCCAGGTCGCGACCGAGCTGGGCACCAAGGTCGATGTCGACCACGATCACATTGAGGTCGACGGCATGCCCGTCAAACTCAACCAGGGCGCCGTGTACTTGATGCTCTACAAGCCGACCGGCTACCTCACCACCATGAGCGACCCGCAGGAGCGCCCTTGTGTGGCCGATCTGGTCCCCCGCGACCGCTTTCCGGGACTGTTCCCGGTGGGCCGCCTGGACCGTGACACCACGGGCCTTTTGCTCTTTACCACCGACGGCGACCTGTCACAGGACCTGCTGCACCCCAGCAAGCATGTCTATAAAACTTACCAGGCACTCGTGGACGGGCAGCTGACCGACCGCGATCTGGAACCACTCCGCCGCGGCATCGAGCTCGACGACGGCCCGTGCCAGCCGGCAATCTGTCGCATCATCAACGCGCGCGAGGCTGAAGCCGTGGCCCCGCAGGGTGTGAAGCCCGGTACCACCGCCGTGGAGGTCATCATCCGCGAAGGCCGCAAGAACCAGGTCAAGCGCATGCTGAGCAAGATCCACCACCCGGTGATCCGCCTGCACCGCTGCAACTTTGCCGGCCTGGAGCTCAAGGACGTGGCCAAGGGCTCGTGGCGCGAGCTCACCGACCGCGAGGTGCAGATCCTCAAGGCCGGCGGCATCCCGCCCAAGCAGGCGAGCTCCAAGCGCAACGGCGGCAAGCCCCAAGACACGCCTGCCAGCCGCACGCGTCACCACGGCAGCCATGGCTCAGCACCCAAGCGCAACACCTACCGCGAGCGCTACACGGGCTAGGCAAACCCGCCGCGCCCCAACGCCCGCGAACCATACCAGCACGTCAACCATTGAAAGGAAGCATTGCATGATCGTCGCCATCGACGGCCCCGCCGGATCCGGCAAGTCCACCATCGCCAAGGAGATCGCCCGTCAGCTTGGCTTTAACAAGCTCGACACGGGCGCCATGTATCGCGCCGTCACCTTCGCCGCGCTCGACCGCGGCATCGATCTGGATAACGAGGCGGCCATCGACGCTCTCGCCGAGCAGATTGAGATCCGCTTTACCAACGGCACCGGCGAGGACACGCGCCTGACCATCGACGGCCAAGACGCTTCGGCCGCCATCCGCACCCCGCAGGTCGACGCCAACGTGTCCAAGGTCTCGGCCTATCCGGGCGTGCGCGCCGCCATGCTCATCCACCAGCGCCGCGCCGCCGAGGACCGCGATATCGTGGCCGAGGGTCGCGACATCGGCACCGTCGTGTTCCCTAACGCGCAGGTCAAGGTCTTCCTGACCGCCGACCCGCGTGAGCGCGCCCGCCGCCGCGTGCTGCAGCGTCACCAAAACGACGCCCAGCCGCTCACGTCCGAGCAGCTCGAAGCCGAGGTCGACGAGACCCTCGACGCCCTCAAGCAGCGCGATAAGCTTGACAGCAGCCGCGAGGTCGCCCCGCTCGTGCCCGCCGAGGACGCCGTGCACGTCGACTCCACCGCCCACACCATCGACGAGGTCGTCTCGATAATCGAGGACCTTATCAACCAAAGGAGGTAGCCCATGCGCCTGTTTCAGCAGACGCCCGAGGACTATTACAACGCCCCCTACGCCGAGTTTCCAGCGCTCATCCGCGGCACCGTCGTCGTAGTCATGGCCATCCTTTGGGCCTTCTCCAAGCTCATGTGGCGCTGGAAGGTCGAGGACGCCGATCTTCTGTTTGAGCGCCAGGAAGGCCGCGGCAGCGTGGTCATCTGCAACCACACCTCGATGGCCGAGCTCTTGGCCGTGGAGACGGCGCTGTTCTTTGGGGGCCGCCGCATTCGTCCCATCTTTAAGTCCGAGTTCGCCAAGAGCAAGATTGTGCGCTGGGCCTTCAGCCGCGTTGGCGGCATCCCCGTGGAGCGTGGTACTGCCGATATGAAGTGCCTGCGCGCCGCCCAGCATGCGCTGCAGCGCGGCGAGGACGTCCTGATTTTCCCCGAGGGCACGCGCATCCGCTCGCGCGATATCAAGCCCGAGGTCCACGGCGGCTTTGTGCTCATCGCCCAGATGGGCAAGGCGCCCGTCAACCCGCTCGCCATCTGCGGCTGGTCCGATATTACGCCTGCGGGCAAAAAGCTCATGCGCCCCAAGAAGTGCTGGATCCGCGCCGGCAAGGCCGTCTCGCTTTCCGACGCACCGGCCGGGCTTAAACGCACGGAGCGCCTGGAATGGTTTGAGTCCGAGGCCATGAACCGCGTCTACGCTATGCGAGACGAGCTGTGCGCCGAGCATCCGGGCAGGTTCTAGCCATGAGCGAGAATGTGACGAACACCGCCGCGACTGCGTCCGACCAGGCAACCGCGCCTACCATCGAGATCGCCGCCCACGCCGGTACTTGCTACGGCGTACAGCGTGCGCTCGATATGGCGCTAGCCGCCGCGCCGCAGGCAGGGGAGTGCACTCAGGTTCATACCTTGGGTCCGCTCATCCATAACCCCATCGTGGTGCGCGAGCTTGCTGAGGCAGGCGTTGGCCTGGCCGAGAACCTGGACGACGCCGCATCGGGCACCGTAATCATTCGCGCGCACGGAGTGGTGCCGCAGGTGATCGATGCCGCTCGCGAGCGTGGCCTTAACGTCGTCGACGCCACCTGCCCTTACGTGAAGAAGGTCCATATGGCAGCCGAGCGCCTGGTGCGCGAGGGCTACCGCGTGGTGGTCGTAGGCGAGCCAGGTCACCCTGAGGTGGAGGGCATCCTGGGCCACGCCGGCACTGATGCGCTGGTCGTGAGCTGTGCCGCCGACGCCAACGCCTTGTCGTTCAAGGGCAAGGTAGGCCTCGTCGTGCAGACCACCCAGACCGCGCAGAACCTCGCCGAGGTCGTGGCAGCTATCACCCCGCGCGTGCAGGAGCTGCGTGTGATCAACACCATCTGCGCCGCCACGAGTGAGCGTCAACAGGCAGCAGCCACACTTGCCAACCGCTGCGACTGCATGGTCGTCGTGGGCGGCAAGAACTCGGGCAACACCCGCCGCCTGGCGCAGATTTGCGCAGACGCCTGCGAGCGCACGCATCACATCGAGGAAGCTTCAGAGCTTGAGACCGCTTGGTTTACCGACGCTCACCACATCGGCATCACCGCCGGAGCCTCCACCCCGCAAGAACACATCGAGCGCGCCGTCGAGCGCATCAAGGAGCTTTGCCGCTAATCATGGACCAGACCGTACCCGCATACGCCGCCGAGGTGGCCGATTACGGGCGCAGCCGCGACCCCGAGCCGGGTGAGGGCGCGCTCGTAAAGAACGTGCGTCCCGAATCGCCCGCGTGGGATGTGGGTATCGAGCCGGGCATGCGCGTGCTCACGGTCAACGGTGAGGCGCTCACCGACATGATCGTGTGGCTCTGGGAGGCCGACGACGACACCGTCGACCTCGAGGTTTTCGACCCGCGCGACGGCACCGTCACCCCCGTCGAGCTCGACCGCTTCCCGGGCGAGGACTGGGGTTTGGAGTTCGATGGCCCCATCTTCGACGGCATGCGTACCTGCGTAAACGCCTGCGTGTTCTGCTTTATGACCATGTTGCCCAAGGGCGGCCGCTCCACGCTCTATATTCGCGACGACGACTACCGCCTGAGCTTTTTGCAGGGCAACTTCGTCACGCTCACGAACCTCACCGACGAGGACGTGCAAAACGTCATCCAACGCAACATGAGCCCTATGAACGTGTCGGTCCATGCCGTGAGCCCCGACGTCCGCCGTCGTATGATGGGCCGCAACGCCCAGCGCGGCATGGACGTACTCGAGGCCATCATGGCCGCCGGCATCGAGATTCACGCGCAGATCGTGTTGTGCCCCGGCATGAACGACGGCGAGGAGCTGGAAAAGACCCTGCGCTTTTGCGAGGAGCACGAGCAAATCACAAGCCTGGGCATTGTGCCGCTCGGTTTTACCAAGCATCAGAACCGCTTTAGCTGGTCATACAGCGACAAGCCCGAACTGGCTCGCGAGACCATTGCCATGATCCGTCCCTACCAGGACCGCGCCTTCGAGCGTTTTGGCCGCCACACCTTCCAGATGAGCGACGAGTTCTACCTGGACGCCGGCATCGATCCGCCCGAGGCGGACTTTTACGACGGCTATCCGCAGTACTACGACGGTATCGGCATGATCCGCTCATACCTAGACGAGACGGACGATGTGCTTGCCGCCGCTGCCGAGCGACTGGCCCGCGTCCGCGAGGCCATCGCCGCTCGCAGCCAGCACCTGCTGTGCCTCTCGGGCGCCAGCGCACGCGACACCGTGGCACGTTTCGTGGAATCGCCGCAGGGGCTCGCCGGCACCGTCACGGCCATCAAGAATCGCTACTTTGGCGGCAACGTGGACGTGACCGGCCTCATCGTCGCCTGCGACATTCTGGAACAGCTGCCGCAGGACCTCTCGGGGGTTATGCTCTTTGTGCCTAAGCTCATGTTCAACGCTGACGGCATGACGCTTGACGAGTATCATCGTGACGATTTACTCGCAAGCCTTACCAGTCGCGGCGCCGAGGTTCATGTGGTGTCAACCATGCCGCATGAGCTGCTCGATACCCTGGAGCACTTCCTTGGCATTGTGCCTGCCGACTCTACTAATTCCGCTGACCCTACCCATTAAAGGAGAGCAGATGAAACCTATCGTCGCCGTCGTCGGACGCCCCAACGTGGGCAAGTCCACGCTCGTTAACCGCCTGGCCCAGACCTCGGACGCCATCGTCCATGAGTCCCGCGGCGTCACGCGCGACCGCTCGTACCACACGGCCGATTGGAACGGCCGCGAGTTCACCATCGTCGACACGGGCGGCATCGAACCGCTCAAGAGCGATGACGTCTTCGCCACGTCCATTCGCGACCAGGCCCTCGCCGCCGCCGAGGAAGCCGCCGTCATCCTGTTTGTGGTCGACGGCCGCACCGGCGTCACCGAGGAGGACGAGTCGGTCGCTCGCATGCTCAAGCGCTGCGACAAGCCGGTCTTTCTGCTGGTGAACAAGCTCGACAACCCCGATCGCGAGAACGACAGCATCTGGGAGTTCTATTCGCTCGGCATCGGTGAGCCCACGCCGCTCTCGGCCCTGCACGGCCACGGCACGGGCGACCTGCTCGACGACATCGTGGCCCTGTTGCCCGAGGAGGAGGACGAGATCGCCGACGAGTTCCCCGACGCGCTGAACGTCGCCATCATCGGCCGCCCCAACGCCGGTAAGTCCTCGTTGTTCAACCGCATCCTGGGCGCCGACCGCTCTATCGTGTCCAACATCGCCGGCACGACGCGCGACGCCATCGACACCGTCGTGGAGCGCAACGGTAAGCACTACCGCATGGTCGATACCGCGGGCATCCGCAAGAAGAGCACTGTGTACGAGAACATCGAGTACTACTCCATGGTCCGCGGCCTGCGTGCCATCGACCGCGCCGACGTGGCGCTGCTCGTCGTCGATGCCTCCGTGGGCGTCACTGAGCAGGACCAGAAGGTCATGGGTCTTGCCATCGAGCGCGGCTGCGCCATCGTGGTGCTGCTCAACAAGTGGGATCTGCTCGACGACGACCGTAAGCGCGAGGCCTGCATGGAGACCATCGACCGCCGTCTGGGCGTTATGGCTCCCTGGGCCCAGTACCTGCGCATCTCTGCCCTGACCGGCCGCAGCGTCGAGAAGATCTGGGCAATGGTCGACGCCGCCGAAAAGACGCGCTCGCAAAAGATCAGCACCTCGCGCCTCAACACGTTCCTCACCGACCTGCGCGAGTTCGGTCATACCGTGGTGGACGGCAAGCGCCGCCTGCGCATGCACTACGTGACTCAGACGGGCGTCAACCCGCCGACGTTCACGTTCTTCGTCAACCACAGCGACTTGGTCAACGACACCTACCAGCGCTATGTGGAGAACCGCATGCGCTCGAGCTTCGACTTTGCCGGCACGCCCATTCGACTCTTCTTTAGAAAGAAGGAGCAAAAGGATGCATAATCCGATTCTGCTGACCGCCGTCTGCGCCGTGGTCTCGTTCTTTATCGGAGCGATTCCGTTTGGCCTGATCTTGGGCCGCGTGTTCAACCACACGGACATTCGCAAGGCGGGCTCCGGCAACATCGGCACCACCAACGCGCTGCGCGTGGCCGGCCCCAAGGTGGCCGCGCTCACGCTGCTGCTCGACTGCCTTAAGGGTGCCATCTGCGTCCTTATCGCGCGTCCGCTTATCGCCGACTTGGGCTATGGCTTCCCCGTGAGCATTATGGCCCCCGGCGCCGCCGGCGACTGGATGCTCGGCGTCATCTGCCTGGCAGCTGTGTGGGGCCATATCTTCTCGCCCTACCTCAATTTCCATGGCGGCAAGGGTATCGCGGTTGGTCTGGGCGTCATCCTCGCCTGGTACTGGCCTATTGGCCTGTCGTTGCTGGGCATGTTTATCGTGGCCGTCGCCATCACCAAGTTTGTGTCGGTGGGCTCGCTTGCCGCTGCCATCGGTCTTCCCATCGCTGCCTGCGCGGTCTTTCCGTACAGCAGCCTGGGACTTAAGTTTTGCATGGCGATGATCGGCATCACCGTGGTGTGGGCCCATCGTGCGAACATCAAAAAGCTCATGACCGGCAAGGAATCCAAGCTCTCGTTTACCAAGCGCGTCACCGAGCCCGACGATAAGTAGGAGAGAGTCATGAATGTTGCGCTGATTGGCTCCGGCTCCTGGGGAACCGCCGTCGCCGGCCTTGCCGCCGCGCGAGCCGAGCGCGTGACCATGTGGGCCCACAGCGAGCAGACGGCCGCCGGCATCAATGGCGAGCACCGCAACCCCCGGTATTTGGTGGGCTACGAGCTGCCCGGCAACGTCGTCGCCACCACGGACCTGGTACAGGCGCTCGACGGCGCCGAGGCCATCATCTTCGCCGTTCCTTCGACGCACCTTCGCAGCGTGTGCCACCAGGCCGCGCC
>CATWCP010000028.1 GCA_958349325.1 uncultured Collinsella sp. | reverse complement strand
ATAGCAGCTCGTAGCTCGAAGGACCAACGGGCGTCCACTCAGCACGGGGAAGATCACGCGACTCCCAGACGAGCTCGGCGCCGCCCATCTCCAGGCGAGCCATCTGGCGGCAAACCTCGTGGCAGAAGCGCGGGGCCGCCACATTGCGAGCGCGCTTAAGTGCCTTGGCAGCGGCAAACAACTCGTGCTCGGCGCTCCCGAGTGCCTCACGCGCCTTTCTGATCTGTTCATCGCCATCATCGACCAGGGACAGCAGCTCTTGCGAGCGATCGCGCATGGCAAAAACATCGTCCATGGTAGGACCCCACTGACGCAGCAGGCCCTTGAGGTCGGAATACCGCTCACGCATGCGAGCGAGCTCGCGCGGATCGAAGGCGACGCCATCGCGATAGGCACGAAGTTCGTTCGCGCAATCCTCAAGGGAGATACAGGCATCCGAAAGCAAATCGGCAATGTCGCCAAGTTTGCGATCGACGGAAGCCATACGGGAAAGTTCTGCCACGGCGCTGTTCACGGCATCGAGCGCTCCCCCTTCAGAGGCAAGCGATGCATGGGCATCATTAGCTGTGGCAACCAGCACCTCGGCATGTTCGGAGCGCGGCAGCAGTTCCTCGAGTTCCTCATACTCGCCCGGTTTGGGGTCGACCTCGCCGATACGCTCGAGCGCAAAGCGCGCTTCCTCGACGCGGCTCCCCTGCGCACGCGAGGTCTCTTCGACACGTCGAACCTCCTTAGCGGCAGCGCGCGAAGCCTTAAAGCAGGCGCGGTAGTGCTCGAGCGCCTCGAGTGCAGGGCGCCCTGCCCAGGCATCGACCATCGCAACATGATGCGCCGGATCGAGCAAGCGCTGGTGCTCGTGTTGGCCGCACAGATCCATCATCACGCCAACGCGCTCCGAAAGCTCGCGCACACTGGCGATGCGTCCGTCAATCTTCACTCGGCTGCGGCCCTCGGCAGAAAGACTGCGCTGCACGATAAAGCCCTCCGTGTCGTGCGGGCCGTCAAACAGGCGCGCCTCGACGCTCGCCAGCGCCTCGCCCTCGCGCACCATAGACGAATCCGCGCGCTCACCCAAAATAAGCTTGAGGGCCGAGAGCAGCGCGGTCTTGCCGGCACCGGTCTCGCCGGTCAGGACAGTCAGGCCGGCACTCGGCAGCAGCGTCGCCTCGCGAATGAGCGCAATGTTAGAAACCTGCAGCTCATCGATCATGACGGACTCCGTAGAATACGCGGCTCACCGAGTTATAGAAGCTCTCGGGGCCGTAATCCAGCAGCAGCACATCACCGGGCCCGCGACGCACCGCCACGCTCTCAACGGTGCCATCGCAAGTAATAAATTGTCCATCGATAGCGATCGCCGGAACGCTCGGACGGTCATCAGACATAAAGATTTCGACGACATCACTCGGCGAAGTCAAGAAGGCACGAGCCTGAATGGTGTGCGGCGCAATAGGTACGCAGACCATACCCGTATAGTCGGGGCTCACGATGGGGCCACCGGCACTGAGCGCGTACCCCGTAGAACCAGTCGCCGTGGACACGACCACGCCGTCGCCACGCAGTCGGTCGATATGGTGGCCCGACACCGTGATGTCGAACTCGACCATATCGGACAGCGGACCGCGGGTAAGCGCCATGTCGTTGAGGGCGAAGGTGCGCACGACATCCTTCGTACCGTCTTCGCGCACGGACACGATATCCGCGGCGATGGTGGCGCGACGGCTCACGTGCAGCTCGCCGGAAAGGGCGTCGCTCACGACCTGCAGAATGTCGCGCTCCTCGGGGCTCGCAGCAGTTAAAAAGCCCAGGTGACCATAGGAAAGACCGAGGATAGGAATCTCGCGATGGTTGAGGATGCGGGCAGCGCGCAGCAACGTACCGTCACCGCCGAGCGTAATGACCAGATCGGAGCCGTCAATATCAGGCGTGCTCTGAATCTTCGATCGCTGGTCGGCAGCCCATGCGACCTCATAGCCCTGGCGCGTCAGCCAAAGCTCGAGCATCAGGCCGCTCTCGACCGCCTCTTGCTTGTAGTAATTGGGAACCAGAAAGACCTTCATAGCGTTGCAGCTTTCTCGCTCAAAACCGATACCTGGGATTGCAGCACGTCTTGCGAGCGGTCGCCAGATTCAAATCTCGTGCCGTACAGGAAAAACTCAACGTTGCCCTTGGCACCATGAATGGGCGACACGCACACATCGACCGGGAACAGCCCCTTGGCAGCAAAGAGCTCAACCGCCGCCACGAGCGTATCGCGGCGCACGGCGGGATCGGTCACAATGCCGCCCTCGCCCACCAGCGCCGCCGGAGCTTCAAACTGCGGCTTTACGAGCGTGCAGAATGCACCCGTAGGCGCCAGGCACGCCAGTACCGCATCGATAATGTTCGCGATGCTGGTAAACGAGACATCACACACAGCCAGGTCGATGGCGCCGGCATAGCCAAGCTCAGGCAGCTGCGTCACGTTTGTGCGCTCATGCAGCGTCACGCGATCGTCCTGACGCAACGACCAATCGAACTGGGCGCGACCCACGTCCACAGAGACAACAGTCGCAGCTCCGCGCTTGAGCAGGCAATCGGTAAAACCGCCGGTAGAGCAGCCCACATCCAAACAGGCAAGGCCCGTCGGATTGATGCCAAACGCATCAAGCGCGCCTTCGAGCTTAAGACCGCCGCGGCCAACATAGGGAATACGCCCCTTCACGTGCAGCGGCAGCCCCGGCATCACCTTAAGACCCGGCGAAGTCAAGCGCTCGCCGCCACTCGAGACCAAGCCGGCCATAAGAGTGCGAAGGGCATCCGCGCGATCGGCGCAGATGCCCTGTGAAATCAGTTCGTCATCAAGACGCACGCGTTTCATGAATGCCATCAACCATTCGTATCCAGAGATGCGGCCTAGCTATCCTGGGATTCGTTTGCCGCATCCTCATCGTATTCCTGTTCGAGCTTATCGGCCTCACGCGGCGTCAACTCAAACTTGTCGACCATATCGACCGCGCGGGAGCCCAGCTCAATCGCCTCGTCAAACAGATCGAGCGAACGCTCCAAGGACGTATCCTTGGAGCGAACGGTAGCGATGATCTGGTCCAGGCGATCCGAGATCTCATCGAAGTTGCGGACGGAACCCTCTGGCATGGCTACTCCTCGACGGAGTCGGCCTCGACGGCCTCAGCAGCGTCCGCATCCTCGGCAAGTACACCGGCGGCAGCCTGAGCGGCAGCGACCTTGGCGGCCGCCTCGGCAGCCTGCGCCTCCTCGCGAGCGCGATCTTCGGCCAGCAGCTCCTGGTACAGATCCTCACCCGGCAGCTCCTCGCTACGAGCGATCTTGCCCAGCACGCCGTTGACAAACGACGCGGACTGATCGGTGCCATAGGCCTTGGCAAGCTCGACGGCCTCGTTGATCACGATGGCGTCCGAGACCTCCTCGTCGGTGAGGAAGCGCATCTCGTAGACGGCGATACGCAGCAGGTTGCGGTCGGCGCCGGGCATGCGCATAAGATCCCAGTTCTTGGCGACGGCGCGCAGGGCACAGTCGATGCGTTCGATATGCTCGTAGGCACCACGGCAAAGCTCGAGCGCATAGGGGTCGAGGGGGCCCTTCGAGATCAGGAAATCGCCCTCGAGGACGCGCTCGAGCGGGCTGTCCGTGGCCTCGGCCTGAAACAGCAGCTGCAGCGCCTGACTGCGGGCAAGCGTGCGCCCGCGATAAACCTTAAGGCTCAAAGGTTACTCCTTGGGGAAAACGAGGCCGTCAATGCAAACGTCGACGCGCTCGACCTCGACGCCCACCTGAGCATCGATGGCGGCGACCACGGCGGCGCGAACGGCCTCGGCGAGTTTCTTGAACGGATAGCCAAAGAACACCACGACACGCACGGTGAGTGCGAGCTTGTCGCCAACGACCTCGGCCTCGACCGCCGGCTCGGAAGCCGGGGCCTTGGACGAGAGCATCATGGAGACAAGATTAGTGGCAAGGTCCTTGACGCCAACGGAGGCGATGCCCTCGACATCGGACACGGCGCGCGAGACGATGGCGGTCAGAACATCGGGCGAAATGCCGATGCCGTCAATCTTGATTTCCTGGGGCATGAGTCCTCCTAGAGAAGTTGGTTGCTAGACGCGGGAGACGAACTTGCCGTCACGGGTGTCAACCTTGATGACCTCGCCCTCGTTGAGGTACATGGGGACCTGGATGACAGCGCCGGTGTCGATCGTGGCCGGCTTGGTGGAACCCTGGACGGTGTCGCCCTTAAAGCCCGGGTCGGTTTGGACAATGGTGGTCTCGATGAACATCGGCGGGGTCACGCCCATGAGCTCATCGTCGGCGAAGAGCAGCTGGCAGATGTCGTTCTCGCGCAGCCACTTGGAGTTCTCGCCCACCATGTCCTCGGGAACGGGAACCTGCTCATAGGACTCGTTGTCCATGAAGATGTAGTCGGTGCCATCGTTGTAGAGGTACTGGAACTCACGGGTGGTGAGCATGACGCTCTCGAACTTGGTGCCGGCGTTGCAGGTGTTCTCGACGACGCGGCCGCTCTTGATGTCGCGGGTCTTGTAGCGCACAAACGCGCCGCCCTTGCCCGGCTTGACATGCTGGAACTCGACGATGGTGTAGACCTTGTCCTTGATGCGGAGACCGAGGCCGTTCTTGAAGTCGGCGGTAGAAATGGTAGGCATAGCGACCTTTCTTGTTATGGGCAGAACGCACAAGCGTCCAAATTACATACGATAGAAATTATACACTTGCAGGCGGCGCCTGCGGCGAGCGCATAAAAAGAGAACGCGGGGCGTCCGAATCGATCCGGACGCCCCGCCCCAAACTATCTACCGAAGTAGACTAGCAGTCGATAATGTGCAGGTCGTGCGGGGTCTTGGTGAAGGGCTCGTAGCCGTTCTCGGTGACCACGCCGTAGTCCTCCAGGCGCACGCCGCCCACGCCGGGCAGGTAGACGCCGGGCTCCATGGTGACAACCGAGCCGATCTCGATGGTGTTCTTACTGCGGTTGAAGTTGGGCAGCTCGTGGATGTCGATACCAACGCCGTGGCCCAGACCATGGTTGTAGTAATCGCCATAGCCGGCATCGCCGATGATCTTCTTAGAGAGCTTGAAGATGTCGTTGCCCTCGACGCCCGGATGGATGGCGGCGACGCACTCCTCGTGTGTACGGCGCACGAGCGCGTACAGGTCGAGCTGCTCCTGCGTGGGCTCGCCCATCACGACGGTGCGTGTCATGTCGGAGCGGTAATCGCAGTAGCCCGCGCCGTAATCCATAAGAACGAAATCGCCCTTCTCGATCACGCGGTCGCTCGGCACGGCATGCGGGTTGGCGGTGTTGGGACCGCTCGCCACGATGGAGCCGAAGGCCAGGCTGTCGGCGCCGTTGGC
This sequence comes from uncultured Collinsella sp., assembly GCA_958349325.1. Lineage (GTDB taxonomy): Bacteria > Actinomycetota > Coriobacteriia > Coriobacteriales > Coriobacteriaceae > Collinsella. The sequence goes on along the minus strand of CATWCP010000028.1, from coordinate 7,450 downwards.
GAACATAAAGTTCTCGAGCTCGTTGCGAACCTGCTTCTCGGTCATACCAGGCTTAATAAAGCCGAGCATATGCTGGAAGGCGGCATCGGTGATCGACTGCGCATGGCGCATGAGCTCGATCTCCTCGGCATCCTTGATGGCGCGCATCTTGCGGATGTCGTCGTGCATCAGCGTTAGCATGCAGGCGACGGAACGGTCCTCCAGGCCGCGCTGAATACCCTGGTAGAAGTTAATCTGCATATCGTCTTCGACAGCGCAGACACGGCACTTGTTGGCTGCGATCTTGCCGGCGACCCAGCCGGGAATGGTACCCTCGTCCATGTCGTAAACCCAGGGGCTGCCGGCGGGCGTGTTCTCCTCAAAGCTGTTGAGGTAGCGCGAGTCGGTATGGAACAGGCACTGGTCGGCCGTAATAAACGCCGCGTGCGGGAATTCAAAGGTGTAATCGAAAACGCCCTTCACGCCCGTAAGCCAACGAAGGTTGGCCTCGTCGCGCACCACGATGGCGTCGTAGCCACGCTCGGCCATCAGGGCACGGACACGCTCGATACGACCGGCAGGACCGGCAGCAAACTCAGACATGCAGATTCCTTTCTTGTTGTCTCTATAAAGACGGGACGGGTCTCAACCGAACGACGGAATCGCATGCGATCCGCAACCGATTGGAAACCCGCCCCTCAACATGATACGAAAGACGATGGATGTCAATAAAACTTAGAGAAGTTCTTTGCGAGAAGCCAAGTAGGCGTGAGCATGGCGCTCAAGAACCTCGTCCTCAACGCACGTTAGACGAATAGCGCCGAGTGCCGCGGGCAGCGGCAACATACTGCGGTTCGAGCGGACAAACTGCTGCCTGCGGAACTCCTCGATATATGCGGCAGGCTCCAGATCGAAGGCAAGTTCCTCGATGCCAAAGTCCTCCAGGCAGTCATCGACCTCAAAGACGTAATCGATATCAAAGTCGCAGGCATCATGTGCTAGGCGCGCCTCAAAGCGCATGCCCTCGGATAACAGCTGATAGGCAGGGACCTGCGAGGCGGCATCGCCCAAGCAGGCGCGCAGGGTACGCTCCCCCGTCTTGCCAAAATCGAGCGCATGGCGAGCGCTCGGGTTCGTGGCCATCAGTACGTCCTTACGGGCAGTCTGAGACCATTGAACGGCATTGACGAGCGCGACCTCCTCGCCCGCGAGAATCTCGGGGACGGTCTCAGTAAACTGATTCCAGCGGGACTTACTGCTCGAAAGCATGGTGCCAACAAGCACCACAAAGCCGAGCTTGAGGTCCTCGGGGTCCGCCTCACGAACAAGGTCGAGGTCACACACGACCAAGCCCGGTTCGGGACGGAACGCGATAGCGGGAAGCGCATTGGCCGACGAGGCGACGAGCGGCTTCATGGTCGTCGCGACCGTGAGCATGGCGTCAAAGGTCGTCGGCAACAGCGCGCACTCGGTTCGGCCGCACCACTGGTTGGCGCACCAGCTAACAACCGAGCAGGTTGCGGCATCGCCAACGGCGACAACCAGATCGTCGCAGGTAACGCCGTTGGCAGACAGGGCGCCAAAGATAGCATCAGCATCGGCCAGCGTGGCACCAGCAGGCGAAGCCTCAAGGACTAGCAGCGACACGGCAAAACCGGCGTCGACCAGCGCATGCTCGACGACTTCACCAAAACGCTCAGATGTGGCGGTGTTCCAAACGACCATCGCGCGCTTAGGCTTGCCCACGGCCGAGGCAAACATACGCGACAGTTCATCGAACGCGCCCAATCCGACGCGGACATCGACGCTGCGGTTTTGGAAATTGATCAGTTGACGGCGAATCATAGCAGCCCACGCTCCAAAAGCATCTCGGCACAAAGGTAGGAAACGTCCTCGAAGGACTTGTTGCGAATATCAAGGGTAAGGTCGGCGGCCTGGCGATACAGCGGACGGCGATGCTCAAACAGGCGCGCGGCATGCTCGGGAGAGCGAAAATCGGGGCGCGTGTCGGACCGACGAATCTGGCGAATCGAATCCTCGAAGTCACCCTCGAGGTACACGCACGTACCCATTTCGTGCATCAGCTCAATATTCACCGGCGTCTCGACAATGCCGCCCCCGCACGAAACCAACAGGCTGCGCTCACTTTGGAGCGAACGGAGCGCCGAGGTCTCGAGCTCGCGAAAACGATCCTCGCCCTCGGTCTGAAAAATCTCGGTTACCGACTTGCCGCAACGGCGCACGACCAGACGGTCGGTATCGATAAAACGCCGCTTGAACATAGTGCCGACGTTGCGCGCGAGCGTCGATTTGCCCGCGCCCAAAAAGCCGATAAAGAAGATATGGTCGCAGCCGTGTTTGGTGTGCTGGGACATAGCGAGACCTATTCCTCGCAGGGAAGGTCGCGAAGGGCCCGGCGCTCAAAGATACGGAAGATCTGCGTATACCACAGGTCCTGCGTCGCCTGCGGCTTTACCAGGATGGTATCGACGCCGGCGAAGTTGCCGCTCCACACGTCCGTGTAGAGCTGATCACCGATCAGCACCGCCTCGTCGGCCGTGGCGCCGAGGCGCTTAAGACCCGCCTTGAGGGCAAACGGCGCCGGCTTCATGGCGTGGCTGATGGCCTCGAGTCCCAGCTCGCGTGCAGAGCTCATGACCTGGTCGCGATGCCAGTTGTTGGACACCATGCACAGCTTAAAGCCTTTGGCGCGGGCGGCATCGAGCCAAGCGGAAACCGCGGCGGGAACCTGCTCGGTGTCGCGCGGCACCAAGGTGTTATCGCGATCGAGCAGAATGGCGCGTTTGCCGTCGGCCCACAGGGTATTAAGGTCGATGCGATCGACCGAGGCAACGTAACGTTTGGGGCTAAAAATCCTCATGCTAATTCCAAGACTGTTGATGCTCTTCGTAGGTTTGCGAGAAGTACTCCTCGTCCTGCGTAATGTAGAAATACAGGTCATCGGAGTCGGTCGGCTCAAGCGTGGCCTTGAGTGCCTCGAGCGACGGAGAGCAGATGGGCGTGGGCGGCAGACCCTCATGCTTATAGGTGTTATACGGACTATCGCTCTGCAGGTCGTCGGCGGTAACCTCGCCACCGGTGACATACATCATAGTCGCATCGCTATTGAGATAGCGCAGACCGTCGAGCTTGCCGGCAAGGCGGTTGTAGAAAACCGAGGCCACATGCGCACGTTGATCGGCGTTGAGGCCCTCGCGCTCAACGATAGAGGCCAAGTTGACGATGTCGTAGTCGGACATCTCCACACCGTAGCGTTCCTTGATCTTGGCTTCGCAGCTCGCAAAGTCAAGCGACTTGTACTCGGTCTTAAACTGATCGAGCATAGCGCGAATCACGTCATCGGCCGTCGGCGAATCGCCCAGCGAATAGGTCTTGGGGAACAAGAAACCCTCGAGCGAATCGTTGGCGGCGCCCTTAAGGAAGCTATAGTCGTCCACGTAGTTGGAGGCCTTGGCCTGGTTGAGGAAGTCTTCCTTAGAGATGCTGTCGTAGGCCTGGGCCACACGGTCGGCGACTTGATCGACCGTCAGGCCCTCAGGGATAGTCAGCGTATTGGAGCCCGCGTTGGGGCCTTCCATGAGCTGCTGAACAACCTTGGTCGCATCCATGAGTGTGGTGAACGAATAATCACCAGGCTTGAGCGACATATCGGCGTTGAGCTTTTTCACCGCCGCATAGTAATCCTTGGGATTTTCTACGATATGGTTCTCGGAGAGAATCGAGGCGATCGTATCGCCCGAAGCACCATCGGGAATGGTCACCGTAACCTGCTGACCAGCCGTAACCTTCGTATCCTCACCGGCAAAGAAACCCTTGACGGCCGGCACGACAAAGAAAGCGATCGCGGCAAGCGCCAACACGGCGACGACGCCACCGATAATCATAGGCACCGGGGAGCTTTTCTTTTGAGCACCGCGACGAGCATGCGTGTTGTAGCTCGAGCGGGTCGCCGGAGCAACGCCATGCGAACCACGAGCGTGATGCGAATGCGATTGGGGGGCCTGCGTTCGCTGGGTAGGTGCCTGCTGCTTAAAGCGGGTGCCGCCTGCAGGCTGGGCCGTACGAGCAGTGGGCTGCTGAGCCGCGTGAGAAGCCGAATGCTGAACCGAACGAGCAGAAGGCTGCTGACCCGTCCGTTGAACAGGTTGGGCCGAACGAGAGAAGGACTGCGCCGGGCGCGCGGCAGGCTGAGCTGCGCGCTGCGTCGGCTGTGCCGGACGCTGGCCAGGCTGGGCAGGGCGCGACGCCGGCTGCTGTGTACGATTCGGCTGGCGCGGATCGGAAGCACTAGGCATGCGAAACCTCCTCGTTTTTACGATCGAGCCACGTCTGCAAAAACAGGCTGGCGGCAATCATGTCGATCTTGCCCCTCATCTGCTTTTCGTTGAGTCCCTGCTCGCGCAGGATACGCTTGGCCTCTTGCGAGGACAGACGCTCGTCCTCAAACTCCAAAGGAAGATCGAGCTCGTCGGCAATCTTTTGCGCCACAGCGGCAACGCGCTCGGCCTGAGGGCCGGGCTCACCGGCCATGGTCAGGGGACGTCCGCTTACCAGGATGTCGGGCTCATAGTCCTCAACCAGGTAGCGGAACGTCTTGGCCATACCGGTGACCTCGGCAGCCGGAAGCACCTTGACAGGCATCGCCATCTTGCCATCACGGCTCGAGACGGCGATGCCAATCCTGGTCTCCCCTATGTCCAGCGCGAGCGCAACCACAGCGACTTCTTAGATTCTTAGGCGCCGAGCGCGGTCTTAGCGGCCGCAAGGGCATCGGCGATGCCGGCAGCATTCTTGCCACCAGCCTGGGCCATGTTGGGACGACCGCCACCGCGACCGTCGACCAGACCCGCGATCTGCTTGATCACGTTACCGGCGTGGAAACCGGCCTTGACGGCGTCATCGGAGCCGGCAGCGAGCAGGGCCGGAGTGCCCTTCTCAGTCACGCTGGCGACGACACAAGCGACAGGGCCGGCGACCTTCTGATGCACGGTATCCCATACGTTGCGCAGGTCGGCAGCCTCAAGGCCCTGGAGCTCAGCGACAACGAGCTTATAGCCGTCGAGCTCGACGGCGCCCTCGATGGCGCTGGAGATAGCGTCGGAGGAGCCACCGGTCAGAGCCTTCTTGAGCTTATTGGACGTCTCGCGCAGCTCGGCCTGCAGGTTCTCCACGCGGGCGGGAACCTCGTCTACGCGGCACTTGAGCGCAGCGGCGGCGGCGTCGACGAGCGCCAGGCGGTCGGCCATATAGTCGAGAGCACCCTTAGAGGTCACGGCCTCGATACGACGGACATTCGAGCCCGTAGAGGACTCGGAAATGATCTTGAACAGGCCAATCTCAGCAGTGTTGGCAGCGTGCGTGCCACCGCAGAGCTCGCGGGAGAACGGCTGGTCCTCGGCGCCCACGGAGACGACGCGGACGACATCGCCGTACTTCTCGCCAAACAGAGCGACAGCGCCGGCGGCCTTAGCCTCGTCGATGCCCATGACACGGGTCACGACCGGCTTGGAAGCGAAGATCTGCTGGTTGACCAGGTCCTCGACAGCCTTGAGCTGCTCAGAGGACAGAGCCTCGAAGTGCGTGAAGTCAAAGCGCAGGTGCTCGGACGTCACCAGCGAGCCGGCCTGGGAGACGTGCTCGCCCAGGACCTGCTTAAGGGCGGCGTCGAGCAGGTGCGTGGCGGTGTGGTTGCGGCGCAAGAAGCCACGGCGCTCGGCGTCGAGCGCGGCGGTAACAGCGGCACCGACAGTCAGCGTGCCCTTGGCAACGTGGGCGACGTGAGCATACAGGCCGTTGTGGTTCTTGGTATCGGAAACGGTCAGCGAAACGCCCTCGGCGGAAAGCTCGCCGGCATCGCCCTGCTGGCCACCCATCTCGGCATAGAACGGGGTGCGGTCAAGCACGACCTCGACGTCCTCGCCGGCGGCAGCGGACTCGACGGACTCGCCGTTGCGCACGATGGCGACAACCTTGGCGCCCTCGATCACATCGTTGTCATAGCCGTCGAACTCGGTCGCTGCGACCTTGTCGGAAAGCTCGACCCACACGTCGTTGAAGCTGCCCCAGGCGTCGCCCTTGGCATTGGCGCGGGCGCGGGCCTTCTGGTCCTCCATGCAGGCAGTGAAGCCGTCCATGTCGACGTCGTGACCAGCGGTGCCGGCGATCTCGACGGTCAGGTCGATGGGGAAACCAAAGGTGTCGTGCAGCTTAAAGGCAACATCGCCCGGAAGCGCAGCACCCTCGGCAAGCGCTGCCAGGGCCTCATCCAGGTAGACGCGACCGTAGTCGAGCGTCGTGGAGAAGCGCTCCTCCTCGGAGGCGACGATACCCTTGACGAGCGCGACGTTCTTGAGCAGCTCAGGATAGGCCTCGCCCATCTGAGCGTTGACCTCGTCGATGAACTTAGTCAGGAAGGCGCCCTCGATGCCCAGCAGGCGACCGTGGAACACGGCGCGGCGGAGCAGGCGGCGAAGGACGTACTCGCGACCCTCGTTACCGGGCAGGATGCCGTCAGAGATCATGAAGTCGACGGCACGGGAGTGGTCGGCGATGATGCGAAGAGAACGGCTGGCGCCGGAGTAATCGTCGGCGTCATAGGTCTTGCCGCTGATCTCCTCGCCCAGCTTGATGAGGTGCTGCATCAGATCACCGTCGTAGTTAGCAGTCTTGTGCTGCATGATAGCGGCCATGCGCTCCAGGCCCATGCCCGTATCGAGGTTGCGGTGCGGCAGCTCCGGCATGGAGCCGTCCTCCTGACGGTCGTACTGGGTAAAGACGAGGTTCCAGAACTCAAGGAAGCGGTCGCAGTCGCAGCCAGGCTTGCAGTCGGGGCTGCCGCAGCCGACCTCCTCGCCCATGTCAAAGTAGATCTCGGAGCACGGACCGCAGGGGCCGGTGGGGCCAGCGGCCCAGAAGTTGTCGTCCTCGCCCAGGCGGGAGATGTGGTCCTCGGCAACGCCCAGAGAACGCCACACGTCGTGGGTCTCGTCGTCCTCGGTAAAAACGGTAAAGTACAGGCGGTCGAGCGGCAGCTTGAACTCCTTGGTGATGAGCTCAAAGGCCCAGGCGCAAGCCTGCTCCTTGGAGACGCCGCCAAAAGAGAAGTCGCCGAGCATCTCGAAGAAGGACAGGTGACGGCCGTCCTCGCCGATGCAATCGATGTCGTTGGTGCGGACGCACTTCTGGCAGGAAATCGCGCCGATCTCCTTCATGGTCTTCTTGCCCTGGTAGTACTCCTTAAACTGATTCATGCCGGCGTTGGCAAGCAGCAGCGAAGGATCGTCGGGAACGAGGGACGAAGAAGGATAGAGCTTAAGACCGCGCTCCTCAAAGAAGTTGAGGAACTTGGAGCGGATCTCGGCCGTAGTCATTGACGGGTAGTCAGCACTCATAGAGGGAATCTCCTCGGTTTCACATCGAAACAGTTCAAACGTAACGATATTACCATCCC
>CATWCP010000027.1 GCA_958349325.1 uncultured Collinsella sp. | reverse complement strand
TTAATGGATGGAAACGGATGTTCTATCGGGACACACATTTTGTCCTATAAGCCCAAACACGGGGCGCTTGAAAACGGGGAGACCCAGGCGTGCTCGTGCACCCCGGTGTGGGGTTCCTAGGGGATGGAGTAGAAATATGGTAAAGGTCGGGCTGCGTAAGCCGAATCTAAAGACATCACTCGAGGCAAGAACGACCGGCAGAGCGAAGCGCGCGGTAAAGCGGGCGATAATCCCCGGCTATGGTAAGAAGGGCATGGGGTGGATCAAAAATCCGAAGAAGGCTGCTTACAATGCCGTATACAGCAGAACGACCGTCGGAGTTGGGGATGTCGCTCGCGCCGTTGCTAAATCAGGCGCTCGGAGCTCGGCGTCAAGGACGTCCTCAATTACTGTTTCATCGCATGAAATTACACCTTTGACGAAGCCTGAACAGAAATCTCTCACTCGAGAGATTACGTCGGTTGACAGGGCGAACAAGGCGCTTTTGCTATGCTTCCTTCTTGGGTGGTCGGGCGCTCATAGGGCGTATGCACGGATGTGGGGTAGCTTCTTTCTATATCTCTTTACCTTTGGCCTTTTTGGATTTGGTTGGCTGTTTGATATTGTGACACTACTGATGAGACGCTCCGAGCTAAGGCGTCTCGGCGACAGTGATCCGACTCAACAGCAAGCGCCATGTTCTGTTGATTCTACATTCGATCGAAATGTCGCCGACTCCGGAAATTGGGAACAGCGTGGAGATGGGGAGGCTGCGGTTCGGCTAGAGCTTCAACGTAAAAACCGTGCCTATATGGAAGAAAACGGCATCGACGTGGAGATGTTTACCGAGGAAAAGGTCGCGGCGGACGCCTTGCGAACCATTGAGTCGGTATGCCCGTGCATGCTTAGGTTTGACCGAGGCATGAGCGAAGAGGAGCCAAGCATCAGCTTTTGCTCTCCAACAAAGACGGGGAAAATGCCCAAGAATGTCGTCGAGGCCCGCATTTACCATCAGGACGTGAAGCTATTGATGGATTCCCACGGCTTCGAATTGCCGGAGTATGGTGACAGCATCAATGTCATGATTAGTTATCTAGCTGATGGGCGCATAAATAAAGTCGATATCCATGGGTTCCATAATGGCCGCTCCGTTAGTGTCTCCATTCGCAGGCGGAGCGACGATCTTGTTATGACGAGTGCGGGCACCATCGGAGAAACGGGTGCCTGGCAATCGCTGTGTCCTGGGGCAGACCCCTCAGCTGGGGATCTTTTCAGGGCCTTGACCAAGGAGGTCGAAAGGATCTACTAGCATGCCCGGTGGACCCGTTTTCAAGGTCCGAAAAGACACAGCGAAGGTAAACGGCTAGCAATGTCGCTTTGGTGATTCTGACGCATCCCGTTTAAGAGGTATTCAAAAAGAGGCGCCCCGTTGGACGCCTCTCCAATCTCAAATGTAATGTTCCCCCAGCCCTACACCTCGGGCGCCTTGGCTACGGTCTCGCTTTCTGCCGTGAGTGGGCGGTTGTCGATGCGGCGGCCCAAGCGATCGAGCTTCACGAGCAGCCATTCAATGGGATTCGGCCCCGAGCCTTCCTCGTCGGCAACCAAATCCACGACGGCAATCTTGGTGCCGTCCTGCTTGAGTGTAACGCTGCCCACCTTGTCGCCCACATGCACCGTGCCCGAAAGATCGTCGTAGCTAACCTTTTCGGTCACCTCGCCGGCAAGAGAAAACACGGTCGCTTGCGCCGTGGGATCGGCGAGCGTGGCGTCGATTGTCTTATCCGTCCAGTCGGTTTGACTAATGCGCGCCATAAGCGGGTTGCCGTTGACGGTCTTTTCTTGCGTGTTGGCGATTGCGACCGTCACCTTGTGGTCGTAGTACCAGTTGGCAAGGGTGGCGGTATCGGTAAAGCGCTGATCGGTGGTGGTGGAGTTCAAAATAACGGTGTAGATCTCGTCGCCGTCGCGGTTGTAGGCGCTCGTAAAGCAATAGCCCGCGTCGTCGGTGGTGCCGGTCTTGCCGCCGATGTTGCCATCTTGGCCCAGCAAATAGTTATGCGTGTCCATGGAATGCGAATGGTCGGTGCCGTCGGCGCCCGTGACTTCGATCCAGGAATCCTCGCTCGCTACGACCTCGCGGATCGTGTCGTTTTTCATGGCCTCCTGCATCATCAGCGCTACGTCGTGTGCGGTTGAGTGCATATTGCCAGCCCACTCATCAAAGTCCAGACCATGCGGGTTTTCAAAAAGCGTACCGGTGCAGCCGAGCTTCTTAGCGCGCTCGTTTATGGCCTTCACAAATGTGGCCTCGGCGTCTTTGGTCTTAGGGTCGATTTTCTTGCCCACATATTCGGCGAGCACGATGGCGGCGTCGTTGCCCGAGGGAATCATCAGGCCGCGCAGTGCCTGCTCCACGGTAAGCTCGTCGCCTTCGAGCAAGCCGGCGGTCGAATTACCCACGGTGGCTGCGGCGTTGCTCACCGTGACCTTCTCGTCCATCTTGCAATTCTCGACGGTTAGGATTGCGGTCATGACCTTGGTGATCGAGGCAATCTTGACCTGCTCATCGGCGCCGCGCCCATAGTAGACGGTGCCGTCTTTGCCCATGACGAGGGCATTGGTCGCATCGATATCGGGCAGGTTTTCGGCCGTGATGCCGCGCGCATCGGCGGTTTTGCCGCAAACATTGTCGGTCGTGAGCACTTGGGCGCCGGCGACGGTGGGCGCGCCAGCGGCAAGGGCGATAGCGCAGACAAAGCCGGCGGCAAGCTGGGCTGAGCGCTTTGCAAAAGAGGTGAGGGACTTCACAGATTTCGCTTTCGACGGGATGGTCTCTTCTGAAACTAGAGTATATCGTTTGCCGGCGTCGGCGATCATCGCGTGCGCGCTTGGCCCACATCCGCACCCGAACGGGCACAAGGGTGCTTAAGGCCGACTTAATCACCCACGCTTGTTGTGTGTGGCGTGCGTCGCCTCAGGCATAATGGAGCGCGAGAGGAGCACGCATGAACGAGCGCATTTTGGTAGTTGATGACGAGAAGGCCATCGCCGACTTGGTTGGCATCTACCTTACAAAAGAGGGCTTTGATGTCCAGATTGCCTATAGCGGGGCCGATGCTGCCAAGGCGATTTTGGAGCAGGAGTTCGATCTGGCGCTGCTGGACGTCATGCTGTCCGATATCGACGGCTTTGAGCTGCTGCGTACGATCCGTTCCAGCCATACCTATCCCGTGATCATGCTGACGGCGCGCGATGCCCAGCAAGACAAGATCGAGGGCCTTTCGCTTGGCGCGGACGATTACGTGGTTAAGCCGTTTCGTCCTCTGGAGCTCATCGCGCGCGTGCACGCTCAGCTTCGCCGCTACACCAGCTACGGTAGCCGCGCACAGGCGGCCGAGTCGCCGACCCTCCAGCTCGACGGCTTGGAGATCAACCGCGATGCTCGTTCCGTAACGGTGGACGGTGCACCGGTACGCCTCACACCCACCGAGTATTCAATCTTGCTGTATCTGGTCGAGCATCGCGGCAGCGTGGTGGCCGTGGAGGACCTGTTCCGCGCAGTGTGGAACGAGGACTTTATGCCCGGCTCCAACAATACGGTGATGGTGCACATTCGCCACCTGCGCGAAAAGATCGGCGACGACGCACAAAAGCCGCGCTTTATCAAAAACGTCTGGGGCGTCGGCTACATCATCGAATAACGCTTTTCGCTTGTGAGGATCTTGATATGACAAAAGACGATAGGCAAGCGTTCGAGGTGCCCGATCGACTCTTTGAATACGTGAGGTCAGTCGTCGACAACCGCGCGCTTGCAACGGTGCTGCTCTTTTTGCTGAGCCTGCTGCTGATTGGCATCGACAACATCGTCGGAATCTTGGCGGTGCTGCTTGTCGGCTTTTTGCTGATCGATCGATTTGAGATCGTGTGCCGCTGCGTGGTGATTGGCGGCGCCGCGTGGGCCATGACGTTGGCGATTGGCGCCATGGCGCTCGGCGGCATCGAAGGGCCGGTGCTGTTCGATGCCGGCTTTGTATTCAACATGCTTGGCTTTGTGCTGGCGCTTGCCGCGTGCGTGCTGTTCTTGTTTGGCCGCGCCCTGTACTACCAGGGCTACGAGCAGGGCGAGTAGCATGCCGATTGTGTGCTGGCCGCTCGTATTCAAGATCGCCTGATCGATCACCCCGACATCTGGGACAACATCGACGGCGACTTCTTGGAGATCGAGGGCGCCCTTAACCGCGTGCGTGACCGTGAGCGCAAGGTGCAGCAAGCTCTGCGTGACGAGTCGCATCGCAAGGACGATCTGGTTACGTACTTGGCACATGACCTACGCACCCCGCTTGCGAGCGTAGTGGGCTATCTTTCGCTGCTGCAAGAGGCTCCTGAGCTGCCGGTTGAGCAACGTGCGCACTTTACGGGCGTGGCTCTCGACAAGGCGCACCGGCTCGATGCGCTCATCGAAGAGTTCTTCGATATCACGCGCTTTGACTTCCACGATATCGTGCTCACGCGCGGCTATGTTGATCTGGGGTTGCTGCTGGCTCAGGTGGCTGACGAGTTCTATCCCATCCTCAACGAGCAGCATAAGGAAGTCCAAGTTGATATTCGCGAGGACCTGACGGTGCTCGTGGATGGCGACAAAATGGCTCGCGTGTTCAACAACATCATGAAAAACGCTATTGCCTATAGCTATGAGGGCTCGACCATCACGATCGAGGCCAGACGCCGGGACGGCGGTGGCGTGCGCGTGCGCTTTATCAATCAGGGCGATCCCATCCCTGAGGCAAAGCTCAAGGTGATCTTTGAGAAGTTCTATCGCCTGGATGCGGCGCGTGCGACCAATCGCGGCGGCGCTGGACTGGGGCTTGCCATCGCCAAGGAGATCGTATGCGCGCACGGCGGTACCGTTGCATGTGAATCGACGCCCGAACACACGATATTCACCATCGAGCTGCCCGCCGCATAGCCAGTGTGCCCTTACAAACACTTGACAATGCGCTCACGTGCATATGAGCCGCGATTCCTACTATCGATACTGCTGAATTGATATCGATGTGGAGGTATGCGGTATGACGGCTGCTGCGGCTGTGGAGCCCACGGAGCTTGAAGAACTCATGAAAGCGCAGGCCGAGGCCGCGCGCGAGCGCGAGGTTGGGGATGCGACTCGCCCCACGGCAGAGGATCTTGCCGCCTCGCCGACGCGTATCGATGTCGAGGGCCTCGACCTGTTCTATGGCGACCACCATGCGCTCAAGGACGTGAATATCAAGATCCGCGACAAGCAGATCACCTCGTTCATCGGGCCTTCGGGCTGCGGAAAGTCCACGTTGCTGCGCTGCTTTAACCGCATGAACGACGGCATCAAGGATTGCCGCATCGAGGGCAAGATTGCGCTCGATGGTCAAGATATCCTGGGCGACTACGACATCTGCCGCCTTCGCCAGCGCGTGGGCATGGTGTTCCAGCGCCCCAACCCGTTTCCCATGAGCATCTACGACAACGTCGCGTATGGTCCGCGCGGTATGGGTGTGCGCGATCGCGCTGCGCTGGATGAGCTGGTCGAGGACTCCCTTCGTCGCGCTGCGCTATGGGATGAGGTCAAGGACAAGCTCAAAGAGTCGGGTCTGGGTCTTTCGGGCGGCCAGCAGCAGCGTCTGTGCATCGCCCGCGCACTTGCCGTGCAGCCCGACATTCTGCTGATGGACGAGCCGACCTCGGCACTCGACCCTGTGTCGACGCTGGTGGTGGAGCAGCTGGCCTGCGAGCTCAAAGAGACCTGCACGCTCGTGGTCGTTACGCACAATATGCAGCAGGCGGCGCGTATCTCCGATTCGGTCGCATTCTTTTTGCTGGGTGAGCTGGTGGAGCACGCGCCCACCGCGCAACTCTTCAAGAATCCGACCGATCCGCGCACGGCGGATTATTTGACGGGACGTTTTGGCTGATACCATCTAGTAAAGGTACCTTTAGGGTTAAGATGCGGTCATGCCGGCCGCAAAGGGGTTCAACATGATCTATTACGTCGAGGACGATGACAACATCAGGGATTTGACGGTCTATGCACTGCGCAAGCAGGGGATTGAGGCCGAAGGCTTTTCGTGCGACGGTGAGTTTAAGGCTGCCGTGGCGCGACGGGTACCCGATGCCGTCCTGCTCGACATCATGCTGCCCGATACCGATGGCTTGGCGATTATGCGTCGACTGCGTGCCGATCGCCTGACGGCGACGGTGCCCATCATGATGCTTACCGCCAAGGATACCGAGCTCGACAAGGTGATGGCGCTCGATGGCGGTGCCGACGATTACCTGACTAAGCCGTTTTCGCTCATGGAGCTTGCGAGCCGCTGCCGCGCACTGCTGCGTCGCGGCGGCATGGTCAAGCAGGCGAGCGATGTGCTCAGCGTGGGCGACATCGTGCTCTCGCCCAGCCATCGCGAGGTGACCGTTGCCGGCGAGCCGCTTAAGCTCACCCTGCGCGAGTTCGACCTGCTCGAGTACCTCATGCGCAAGCCCGGCGTGGTTTTTACCCGCGAGTCGTTGCTGCAGAGCGTGTGGGGCTGGGACTTCGACGGCGGTTCGCGCACCGTTGACGTGCACGTGCAGACGCTTCGCCAAAAACTGGGCGAGCATGCCAGCGCCATCGAGACCGTGCGCGGCGTGGGCTACCGCATGGCCGAGCCTTCTGCCGGTGATGGTGCCGAAGGTGACGACACCGCGGCCACCGCATCGGAGGAGTAACCCGTGGTCTTCGCCCCCCAGGGAAAACATACGCTGTCGCACCGCGTTTTTGTGACGATCTTTGTCTGCGCCATGGCGGTTATCGTGGCGTTTACGGTGCTGGGTGCGTTCTTTGTGCAAAACACCTTGGCGGATGCCACGAGTACCAATCTGGCGCAGGAAACCGAGCTCATTGCTGCCGCTCTCGACGAACAGCAGGAGCCCATCCCGTTCTTGCGTAGCCTTGATCGCGAGGACTTGCGAATCACGCTGATTAACAAGGATGGATCGGTTGCCTACGACAACGAGGCGTCGCCTTCCGCACTGCCCAACCATGGCGATCGCCCCGAGGTCATCGAGGCCTTTGAGAGTGGTTTGGGTTCCGCGGAGCGCGCAAGCTCTACGCTCGACGAGATTATGCTGTATCGCGCCGTCGCCCTTGATAACGGCCAGGTTGTCCGCTTGGCGCAGGCCCAGCCTGGCGTTACGGCGATTTTGCTGTCGATGGTGGCGCCGATGCTGCTTATCGCAGCAGCGGGTGCGGTACTCTCGTTTTTTATGGCGCGCCGCGAGTCCCGTGCCATCATCGCGCCGTTGCAAGAGGTGGATTTGGACCACCCACGCCGTAGCTATGAGCACGCCTATGCCGAGATGGTCCCCATGCTTGAGCGTATCGAGTCGCAGCGCCAGGAACTCAAGCGCCAAATGGCGGTGCTAGCGGACAACGACCGTATGCGCCGCGAGTTCACGGCGAATATCACCCATGAGCTCAAGACGCCGCTTACGGCGATTTCGGGCTATGCCGAGCTCATCGCAAACGGCATGGTCGAGGGCGAGGGCGACCTGCGCAACTTTGGCGGTCGCATCTATCGTGAGGCGGGCCGCTTGGCAGCGCTTGTCAACGATATCCTTACGCTGTCTAACTTGGACGAGGCCGAGCGTGCAACTGAGGGCGAGGCGGTGCCCATTGGTTCCACGGAGCCTATTGAGCTCTCGCGTGCCATCTACGCGGTTGAGCAGCGTCTTGAACAGGTCGCCCGTCAAGCGAATGTGACGATAAGTCATGAGACCAAGCCTGTGGTCATCGAAGGCGTGTCGCGCTTGATTGACGAGCTCATCTATAATCTGGCGAGCAACGCCATCCGCTACAATCGACCCGGCGGTGCGGTTACGCTGCAGTGCGGCACCAACGACGAAGGCCATCCGTTCCTTGCGGTCGCCGACACGGGAATCGGTATCGCGCCTGAAGAACAGGGCAAGGTATTTGAGCGGTTCTATCGCGTGGACAAGAGTAGGTCCAAGGCGCGCGGCGGAACCGGTCTGGGGCTTGCAATTGTCAAGCATGCGGCCCTGTATCATCACGCCACGCTCGATCTGTCGAGCGAGTTGGGCGTGGGAACCACCATTACGGTGACGTTTCCCATACGGCAGGACGAGCCATTCGCATAGCGATACAACATAGATATTGATGCAGACGCCGCATTTGACTTTCGGGTGCGGCGTTGTTGTGCAATTTTACGATTGCTTCCGACATTTTTACAGGAGAGCCTGTTTCTTATGTATAGAGTTTGGTCTCGGTAAAAAGATGCGATAACATACGAACAGTTTTGTCAATCCGAACTGGGGAAATGAAAGGCAAGCTGCATGACCCTTCTCGAACTGTTCCAGCTGCTGAAGAAGCACCTTCAGCTGGTCATCACCCTTCCGGTGGTCTGCGCGATCGCCATGGGCATCGTGTCCTTCGTTGCGATGGACAACACCTATACCGCGACGACGAGCATGTACATTCTCGCCAAGACCGACGATAGCGGTCAGATGAGCTACAACGATCTCTCGGCGAGTCAGATGCTTTCCAACGATATCGCCACGCTGCTGGATAGCGATAGCGTTAAGAGCGGCGCAGCCAATGAACTGGGCCTCACTGATCTGGATGACTACAAGGTGTCTGTTTCCTCCGAGACCACCACGCGTGTCATTACGCTTTCGGTTACCGGCACCGATGCCAAGGAGACGGCTAAGGTCGCAAAGGCCATGGCCAGCTCGGTGAGTACGGTCGCTCAGAACGTCGGCGCTGCCCAGAGCATCAACGTTATCGACGAGGCTAAGACCCCCGAAGCCCCCAGCGGCCCCAAGCGCACGCTGTATATTGCCGTCGCGTTCCTCGCCGGTATCTTTATCGCAGTCGCCTATGTCGTTTTGGCAGACATGCTCAATACCCGCATCCGCGGTGCCGAAGAGGCAGAAGAGCTCCTGGGCATTCCCGTTGTTGGCCGAATTCCGGCTATGAAAGGTGGTAAATAGGCATGGCTAAGGCAAAGAACACCGACAAGCTCGTTGTACAGAATGCCGCCAAGACCCTTCTGGCCAACATCCGCTTTGCGAGCGTGGACGACCCCATCCGCACCATCACCGTTACCTCCTCGATTCCCAACGAGGGCAAGTCTACGGTTTCCATTAACCTTGCTCAGGCAATCGCCACGAGCGGCAAGTCCGTGCTTCTGGTCGAGGCCGATATGCGCCGCAGGTCCCTTTCCGATATGCTCGGCGTTCGTTCGCGCGGCGGACTCTATGCGGTCCTTTCCGAGCAGATCTCCATTGACCAGGCAATTGTCGAGACGGGTCAGAAGAACTTCTACTTCCTCGATGCCGAGCCGCATATTCCCAATCCTGCCGACATCATCGTCTCTCACCGCTTTGCCAAGCTGGTAAAGGCGCTGTCCGCCAAGTTCCAGTACGTCATCTTTGATGCTCCCCCGGTCGGCACCTTCATCGATGCTGCCGAGATTGCCAGCCTGACCGACGGCACGCTGTTCGTGGTGCGTGAGGATTTCACCAAGCGCGAGGAGGCGCTCAACGCCATCGGTCAGCTTAAAAAGTCCGAGAAGGTCAAGCTCATCGGTACCGTTATGAACTACTGCGAGACCGAGACCAGCGAGTACTACTACTCCTACTACACCAAGGACGGTAAGAAGGTGAAGAAGGGCTCCGACGATCAGGGGACTTCCAAAAAGGGCATCTTCACCAACCGAGCAAACGTTTAGTTGATTAAGGCTGACCTATGCGTGACATTCATTGCCATATCTTGCCGGGTGTAGACGACGGCGCCGCCGATCTCGATGAGAGCTTGGCGATGCTCGAGGCTGCCAAGCGGGCTGGTGTAACCAGAATTGTTTGCACTCCTCACTGCCGTGATCCCTATTTTGATTACGACAAGATGTGGGATGCCTTTGAGCTGCTGCGCGATAACGCTGACGGTTTTCCGCTCCAGATGGGCTTCGAGGTCAACCATCGAAAGCTCGTTGAGCTTGGTATCGATGCCGCGGAGCACTTGCATTTCGATGGGACCAACGAGTTTCTGCTCGAGCTTTCGACGCATGCCGATGCGTATGCGTTTAGAGAGTACGAGAACACGATTTACGATTTGCAGTGCCGTGGCTACCAGGTGATCATCGCTCATCCTGAGCGCTATCGTGCGGTTCAAAAGGATGTAAGCGTGGCGGAGCGCCTGGTCGATATGGGCTGCAAGCTGCAGGCTTCGGCGGACTTTATTGCCGGCGGTCGCTTTGGTCGCGAGAAAAAGCCGGCACAGCGCCTGTTCGATCAGAACCTGTACAGCTTCATCGCGAGCGATGCCCATAACGTGGGTCATTACGATTGCCTGGCGAAGGCT
Source organism: uncultured Collinsella sp. (assembly GCA_958349325.1). GTDB lineage: Bacteria > Actinomycetota > Coriobacteriia > Coriobacteriales > Coriobacteriaceae > Collinsella. Next base: position 3,005 of record CATWCP010000027.1, on the reverse strand, counting down.
CGCGCGAAGTTTAGCGTGCGCGGAGCTCATTTTCGCTAAAATCTGTCCCTAACGTTCGCATTGAATGAAAGGGCAGCCATGGATATCCAACTTAAGACGGGATGCTTTGATGACGCGGCGTTGGTGCGCCGCGTCATTTTTATGGACGAGCAGGGCTACGAGAATGAGTTCGACGCTATCGACGAGGATCCGAACTGCATTCATGTGACGCTCTATGTAGACGGCGAGCTTGCCGGTTGCTCGCGCGTGTTTCCCGAAGAGCTTGAGCACGCGGCTGACGCAGAGGCTCCGGTGTCGCCGGCGTGCGACTTGGACGAAGGTGTCGCGGCGGGGGAGACCTACATTATGGGGCGCGTGGCCGTGCTGCCGAGCATGCGCCGTCGCGGTTTGGCGAGCAAGATTGTCGAGGCCAGTGATACGTGCGCGCGTGATGCCGGCGCCAAGCTCATTAAGCTGCATGCTCAGGAATACGTGCTGCCGCTCTATGCCAAGGCGGGCTACACGCAGATTGCCCCGGTGGACTACGAAGACGAGGGCCAGCCTCATGCCTGGATGGCCAAGCGCGTAGATGGCAGATAGGAACGTTCCTTTCCTGCCGGCAGTTGGGGACACTCCTTGGCAATTGGCGCATCAGAGCGCTCGGACATACAGTTTTTCGATTCCGTATGTATATATGCGCGTTAATGGGTTATAAAATCTAAGTCTGAACATAGCAGGTCTGCGATGCGGCTCGGGCAACCGGGCCGTTTTTGCGGACAGGGGTAGCGCGAAAGGACTGCACATGCGTCAATTTAAGACCGAGAGCAAAAAACTGCTCGACCTCATGATCAACTCCATCTACACCAATAAAGAAATCTTCCTGCGCGAGCTTATCTCTAACGCGAGCGACGCCGTCGACAAGCTCAACTTTAAGAGCCTGCAGGACCCGAGCGTCAAGATCGACCAGGGCGACCTGGCCATTCGCGTCTCCTTTGATAAAGACGCCCGCACCATTACCATCTCGGATAACGGCATTGGCATGACCGCCGAGGAGCTGGAGCGCAATCTGGGCACCATCGCCCATTCCGGCTCCGAGGAGTTTAAGACCGAGAACGCCGAGCAGCAGGGCTCCGATGTCGACATCATCGGTCAGTTTGGCGTGGGCTTCTACTCGGCTTTTATGGTCGCCAGCCATGTGAAGGTCGTCAGCCGCGCCTACGGCGAGGATGTCGCCCATGTGTGGGAATCCGACGGTCTTGAGGGCTACACCATCGAGGACGGCGAGCGCGCCGAGCACGGTACCGATGTCATCCTGACGCTGCGCGAGAACGAGAAGCTCGATGCCGACGGCGAGGCCGAGACCTACGATCGCTTCCTGACCGAGTGGGGTCTCAAGAGCCTGATTCAGCAGTACAGTAACTATGTGCGTTACCCGATCCAGATGATGGTGTCCAAGAGCCGCCAGAAACCCAAGCCCGAGGACGCCGGCGACGATTACAAGCCCGAGTACGAGGACTACCAGGAGCTCGAGACCGTCAATTCCATGACACCGATCTGGAAGAAGCACAGCTCCGATGTCGAGCAGAAGGACTACGACGAGTTCTACAAGTCCACGTTCCACGACTTTGACGATCCTGCGCGCACCATCAGCTTCCACGCCGAGGGCACGCTCGAGTACGACGCCCTGCTGTTTGTGCCGGGCCGCGCCCCGTTCGATCTGTACAGCAAGGACTACGAGAAGGGTCTGGCGCTCTACAGCTCCAACGTGTTGATTATGGAGAAGTGCGACGACCTGCTGCCCGATTACTACAACTTCGTGCGCGGTGTCGTTGATTCCGCCGACGTGTCGCTCAACATCTCGCGCGAGACGCTGCAGCAGAACCGACAGCTCAAGGCCATTGCCAAGCGCGTGGAGAAGAAAATTACCGCCGATCTCGAGGACATGCGCGACAACGACCGCGAGGCATACGAGAAGTTCTTTGAGAACTTTGGTCGCGGTCTTAAGTACGGCATCTACTCGAGCTACGGCATGAAGGCCGACGAGCTCGCCGACCTGTTGCTGTTCTGGTCTGCCAAGGAGCAGAAGATGATCACCCTTGCCGAGTATGCCAAGGGCATGCCCGAGGGCCAGAAGGCAATCTACTATGCCGCCGGCGATTCGCGCGAGCGTCTGGCCAAGATGCCCGTCGTGAAGGGCGTGCTCGACCGCGGCTACGATGTACTGCTGTTGACGCAGGACGTGGATGAGTTCACCTTCCAGGCCATGCGTGAGTACGTGGCTGCCGATATGCCCAAGGTCTACGAGGATGACACTGCTCGCGAGGCTGCCGAGAAGGCAGTTGCCGATGGTGCCGAGCCTGAGGTCGAAGATCGTCACCTGGAGCTCAAGAACGTCGCGACCGGCGATCTTGACTTGGCGACCGATGACGAGAAGAAGGAGGCCGAGGACGCCACTAAGGAGAACGAGGACCTCTTTAACGCCATGAAGGAGGCGCTCGGCGACAAGGTCGAGAAGGTTGCCGTCTCCGCGCGCCTGACCGATGCCCCCGCCTGCATTACCACCGAGGGCCCGCTTTCGCTCGAGATGGAGAAGGTGCTCCAGAAGGGTCCCGAGGGTACGCCCGACGGTATGCCCAAGAGCCAGCGCGTACTCGAGCTCAACGCCAAGCACCCGGTCTTCGCCAAGCTTGTCGCTGCCCAGAAGGCCGGCGACGCCGATAAGATCAAGCAGTACTCCGGTCTTCTCTACGATCAGGCCCTGCTGGTCGAGGGTATTCTGCCCGAGGACCCCGTTGCCTTCGCGGCAGCCATCTGCGAACTAATGTAATTGGTTAGTTACGCGGTTCTACGAACCGCGTAACTACTCGACGCTGCAAGCCCGCCAGAGCGGCAATCTGCCTTTCAACTTCGGCGGCATGCCCAGAAGGTCAATGCCGCCTCATTTCAAGGCACCTTGCTCGCTCTGGCGGGCTTTCGCTCATATGACCCAATCCGCTGTCAAGAGCCACAATGGCCCCGCCGACCGC
>CATWCP010000026.1 GCA_958349325.1 uncultured Collinsella sp. | reverse complement strand
AGACCATCGATGTCGAGGAGCCGAGCGTCGAGGACACGGTCAAGATCCTGACCGCGCTCAAGCCGCGCTACGAGGAGCACCACCATGTGCGCTATACGCAGGGTGCTATCGAGGCCGCCGCGAACCTCTCCGACCGCTACATCCAGGATCGCTTCCTGCCCGATAAGGCCATCGACCTCATTGACGAGGCCGGCGCCCGCGCCCGCATCGCCGCCAACCGCGCGCCCGAGCCGGTGCGCGAGGCCGAGCATCGCGTGGAGGAGCTTAAGGCCGCCGCGCAGGAGGCCACCGAGAGCGACGACATGAACAAGGCCGCCGAGATCACCGAGCAGCAAAAGGCTGCCGAGATTGAGCTCGCCGAGGCCAAGGCTGCCTGGACGGCCGAGCTCGACGCCAGCCCGCTCACCATCGATGTCTCCCAGATTGCCGACATCGTGTCCGTGACCTCGGGCGTGCCGGTGTCCTCGCTCACCGAGAGCGAGAGCCGCCGCCTGCTGCAGGCCGAAAGCGTGCTCAAGACGCGCATCATCGGTCAGGACGAGGCCGTCGAGGCCGTTGCCAAGGCCGTGCGCCGCAGCCGCTCGCCGCTCAAGGACCCGCGTCGCCCCGGCGGCAGCTTTATCTTCCTGGGCCCCACCGGCACGGGCAAAACCGAGCTCGCCAAGACGCTCGCCGAGTATCTCTTTGGCAGCAAGGACGCGCTCATCAGCTTCGATATGTCGGAGTTTGGCAGTGAGTTCGAGGTCTCCAAGCTCATCGGTAGCCCCCCGGGCTATGTGGGCCACGACGAGGGCGGCCAGCTCACCAAGGCTGTTCGCCGTCACCCGTACTCGGTCGTGCTGTTCGACGAGATCGAGAAGGCGCATCCCGACATCTTCAATATCCTGCTGCAGGTGTTGGAGGAGGGCCGTCTGACCGATAGCCAGGGCAAGACGGTCGACTTCCGCAATACGGTGATCATCATGACGTCCAACGTGGGCGCCCGCGAGATCGCGCAGGATGCGAGCGTTGGCTTTGGCACCACCGGCGAGCAGGGCCTCACCTCGAGTGAGATCCGCGGCCGCGCGATGGGCGAGCTCAAGCGCCTGTTCCGCCCCGAGCTGCTCAACCGTATCGACGACATCGTGGTGTTCCAGAAGCTCTCGGGCGAGAACCTGACCAAGATTGCGCACCTGCTGGTGGACGATCTGCGCCAGCGCCTGATCGCAAACGGCATGAACATCAAGCTTACCGATGCGGCCTACGACAAGATTGTGGCGGAGGGTACCGACCTCACCAACGGCGCGCGTCCGCTGCGTCGTGCCATCCAAAAGCTCATCGAGGATCCGCTGTCCGAGGAACTGCTGGCTGGCGAGTGGGGCGAGGGCGATACCGTCCTGTGCGACGTGGCCGATGGCAAGTTTGTCTTTAGCCGCGGCACGGGCGAGATCCCGGCACCGCGTCCGGCGGGCACGCTTGGTGGCGATACCGCCCCGGCGGTACCGCACACCGGCAACGCCGCGCCCGTGAGCGGCGGCGTGACCTCGGGCCCCGGCGGCATGATGCAAGCCGGTTCCGGCGCGCTGTAGGGCGTGGCGACAATTTGATACGCGCAATCGAGGCGCTCCGGAAAGGGCGCCTCGATTTGTAGAGCTGCGGAAGTTGTGACCGTTACGCTATACGGTCCACCGTTAGCCGATGATGCGAGGGCGCTCGGCGTTTTCGACTGGTTTATGCACGCAAAGTCTGGGAATATACAAGTCGCATGTCTTACTGTCTAACCAGTTGCGCCAAGGAGGCACCATGGACTACAAGATTACCGGCTACGAGCCCGCCCAGCTGTTCCATTTCTTTGAGGAGGTCAGCGCGATCCCCCGTGGGTCTGGCAACGAGAAGGGCATCAGCGATTTCCTGGTTGCGTTTGCCAAGGAGCGCGGTCTCGATGTGTACCAGGACGAGGTCTACAACGTCATCATTCGCAAGCCCGCATCTGCCGGTGCCGAGAATGCCCCGACCGTGATGCTGCAGGGCCACATCGATATGGTGTGCGACAAGTTGGGCTCCGTTGAGCACGACTTTACGACCGATGGTATCGACCTGGTCGTCAAGGACGGCGTCCTCACCGCTAACGGCACCACTCTGGGCGCCGACAACGGTATTGCCGTCGCGCTTATGCTTACCGTGCTCAACGACGATTCGATTACCCATCCGGCCCTCGAGTGCGTGTTCACCACCGACGAGGAGACTGGCCTGGTCGGCGCCGAGACGCTCGACAAGTCCCAGATTAGCGCCCGCACCATGATCAACCTTGACTCCGAGGAAGAGGGCGTTGCCACCGTCAGCTGCGCCGGCGGCGTCGTCGTTACCTACACCTGCCCGATCGCGCGCGAGCACAAGACCGGTAGCACCCTCACGCTCGACATCTCGGGCCTGCTGGGCGGTCACTCCGGCAGCGATATCCACCTGGAGCGCGGCAACGGCAACCTCATCATGGCTCGCATCATCGACCGCCTGATGGTTGCCGGCGAGCCCGCCATCGTCAGCTTCAACGGCGGCACCAAGGACAACGCCATCAACCGTGAGTGCAAGGCTGTTCTGGTCTACGCCGACCACGCTGCCGCCGAGGCCGCGGCCCAGATCGCAAAGGGCATCATCGCCGACGTCACTGCCGAGCTCGAGGTCTTCGACCCCGGCTTTACCTGCACTGTCGAGATTGCCGACAACGCCGAGGTCGAGGCCATGGACCAGAAGTCCGCGCTTGCCCTCATCCGCGCCCTGCGTCTTGCCCCTAACGGCGTGATTCGCCGCAACGTCGCCACCGACGGCTCCGTCGAGGTTTCCTCCAACATCGGTGTGGTTGCCACTTCTGACGACGAGGTCAAGATCATGCTGTCCCCGCGCTCCTCGATCACCTCGCTGCAGAACGAGTTCAAGGACCGTCTGCAGACGCTGGCCGATGTCCTGGGCTTCGACGCCAAGTTTGAGTTTGAGTATCCCGGCTGGAGCTATGCCGAGCATTCGCCGGTCCGCGAAGTCTTTGTCGAGAGCTATCGAGAGCTCTTTGGCTCCGAGCTGCGCATCGAGTCCATTCACGCCGGCCTTGAGTGCGGCCTGTTTGCCGAGGCCCTGCACGGCCTGGACGCCATCGCCGTGGGCCCGACGCTCTCCGATGTCCACACCCCGGACGAGAGCATGGAGCTCGCTTCTGCCGAGCGCTTCTACGAGCTGCTCATCGACGTCCTCAAGCGCCTTGCCGCGTAAAGGTTGCGCTAGCAGCAGTCCGAGTCACGTGCTAGCGGATTGCAAATGACATTACGAGAGGGGGCTTTCGAGCGTTTGCGACGGGTGCCCCCCCTCTTTTGTTTGATAATTGCGAAATTACGGTCACCTAGTCCATTTCTGCCCTGATGAGGTCGAGGGTGCGCTGGCAGTTTTCGCGGACGGGGCCGAGCATATGCTCGCGTAGGTCCGCCATGCCGGGCAGGTCGGCGTATTCGTCCATGACCTCTTCCATGCAAATGGGTACCTCGTAGGCGAGGTCCATCATGGTCGCAAAGCAAAACTTCTCGGATAGCCCGGCATCGGTGAGTGCCGCCTCCAGCGCGGGGTCGCCCATACCGTGGTATCGGCGGATAGCGCCTGGACCGATGCGTCCCACACGGTTTTCGCCGCCAACGCTCATGGCAAGGCGCGCCCGGCGGCGCATGCGCTCATACGCCAAACCCGACGCGACATCGTACATTCGGGCCATCATAGCTGTGCCGCCGTTTCCAAGAAGCAGGGAATAGTTCTTCGCATGCGCGTCCGGTGCGCCGATGATGGCGTTAAAGAAAAGTATCTGCGTAAACAGATACAGGTTAAGTTGATGATGGCTCGTATTGACGAGGAGTTCCTGAATATCGCGTGCGGTCGGGCCGCCGTCTGCCGTGTACTTTTGGGCGGGCATCACCCCAAGTGCCTGACAGAGGTCTTCTTGATGTAGGCGCCTGATCGTTCCGTCTTTGACTTTCACGCGGTCATAGCGCTCAACAATGAGGGCAGGTTCGTCCTCAAACATACGATATTCGACGTTTGCCGTTGCGATGCCGACGCGCTGGGCGCTTTTCATGCAGACAAACTCATTGAGAGCCTCGAGTTTAAATCCGATAACGCCATTTTTGAAAATATGCGTCGTGGGCGAGGAGCCCATGCATTCGCACCAGCGGCCGTTTATGAACGCGAGCGCGAACTTGCCCTGGTTGCCTCCAAGTGACCAACTTTCATCTAGACCCATCCACGATGCATCGCGGTCATCTCTGATCGACATGAGACGAAGAGCAATTTCGTGGTTGTCTATAGGGCGGTATTCGCCAGCGCGATGCAGGACGGCGTCGGTATCTTCTTCGGCACAAAACTGCACGCCGCCCGGACAGTCGAGTCCGATATGGCTGAGCAACGCAACGGGATTGTTGGGCCTAACGTCGAATTCGGCGGCAATCGCTTTTCGTTGGTCCTCGCTGTCGGGTAGAAGGCCAAACAGGTACGGATTCATGACCTGTTGTCCGTATGTGCGATTCGATACGGGTATGTTGGTCGATAGGGCTGGCCCGTCATAGTCATGATCGTAGGCAAAGCTGATAAGACCGTTCTCATCTTGCGTGAGCGTTCCAGCAGGCACGCCGCAAATAATGGTCCGAAGTGATGTTCTGGCCATTGGCTATTTCCCTTCGGGCATGGTTTGGCTAGATGCGTTTGTGGCAATCGAGACTCCGAGATTGGACATGGCGAAATCGGCGAAGACCTCGTCGTAGAGTGCGGATGTAAAGGGGGCATCTGCAAGAGCCGGAATGGTTGTGCTGCGACGGTTGCGATGATGAAGACGTTGGGCGTGATGGCGTCTGGAGGTGCTGCAAGGTTGATCAGCATGCGGGGCGTCGACTGGTTGCTCATTTTTCGTTTCGCCTATATCCCCTTGAGCGGCGAGCGCCAGTCCAAGAGCACCGAAAACTGCCAGCAGCTTGTCGAGCCGAATGCCCGTGGCATCTCCCAGCTCGAGCGATGCGAGCAGGCGTTCCGAAACACCGGCTTTTTTAGCGAGGGCGGCACGGGTGATCCCCTGCGCCTCGCGCGCCTGACGCACGTAGATGCCGGCTTGGCGCGGCGTGGTGATGGGAAGGGTATCCATGGCAATCTCCTAACGTGCAGACTTTTGCATCCTAGTATGACATGCAAAAGTCTGCATGAAAAGGCCTCATGCAAAACTCTGCATGAGGCCTTATACGGACGTTTAGTTTTGAAGGGTGTTTTACAGCACTAAAATCCCTAGGTGCTCCAGCAAAATCTTGAGGCCGATGAGGATGAGCACAACGCCGCCCACGATGGTGGCGGGCTTTTCGTAGCGCGCGCCAAAGATGCGGCCAATCGCCACGCCGGCAACGGAGAAGATGAAGGTCGTGATGCCTATGAGCGACACGGCGGGAACGATGTCGACGGAAAGCGCGGCGAACGAGATGCCCACGGCCAGGGCGTCAATCGAGGTGGCGATGGCGAGGATCAGGTACTCGCCCAGGTCAATCTTTTCGGCATCCTTGCCGTCGCCTTCATCCTCGTCTTCGGTAAAGGCCTCCCACAACATTTTGCCGCCGATAAAGGCGAGCAGGATAAAGGCGATCCAATGGTCGATGGGTCCGATGATGCCCATGAATTGACTGCCGAGCGCCCATCCGATTACGGGCATGCCTGCCTGGAAGCCGCCAAAGAACAAGCCGAGCACCACGGCAACTTTAAGGTTGATCTTCTTCATGCCAAGGCCCTTGCAGATGGAAACGGCAAAGGCGTCCATCGAAAGGCCAACGGCGAGCAATACGAGCTCTGCGAGTCCCATAGTCTGGCTCCCTCTCTGCGGGCGGGCCCGCGTGTACCTCTTGGGGGAGTAACAAAAAAGACCCGTGGCGTACGCGTTGCGCGCACAGCCACGAGTCTCGTTCATTAAGGCAAGCCAGGCCGCATCGGCCAGTGTGTTGACTTGCCGCGCCACCGGAGGCGAACCCGATCACGCGACTACTCCCTCATTTATGCGAATCCCGATGCTACCACATAAGCAGCTCATTTGGATTGGGGCTCTCAGCTGTGTTCGCTCATTCTGTAAGCATCGGATTTTGCGGGCGTCACAGGGGCAAACCGTGAGAAACTTATTGACGTTTATGGAGCGTATACGATGGGAGCGATGCCTTGGATAAGAACGAGCTGCAAAAGCGTATGGAACAGGCCATTCGCCTGACGGCACCTGGCCAGCCGATCCGCACCGCCCTCGACATGATCATTGCTGGTCACCTGGGCGCCCTTATCTGTGTCGGCGACACCGAAAACGTGCTCGCCGCCGGTAACGACGGCTTCCCGCTCAACATTTCGTTTACCTCGAACCGCCTGTTCGAGCTTTCCAAGATGGACGGCGCCATCGTTATCGATGGCGACCTCACCCAGATCCTGCGCGCCAACTTCCACCTCAATCCCGATCCCTCGCTTGCCACGAGCGAGACGGGCATGCGTCACCGCACCGCCGCTCGCATGTCGGTGCTCACCGATGCCATCGTGATCTCGGTTTCGGCTCGTCGTGCCGTCGTCAACGTGTACGTCCACGGCAAGAGCTACGAGATTCAGCCCGTCACCACCATCATGAGCTCGGTCAACCAGCTCGTCGCCACGCTCCAGACCACCCGCCAGTCGCTCGATCGCTCTCTGCTGCGCCTGACGGCCCTCGAGCTCGACGACTACGTTACGCTCGCCGACATTACCGGTATTTTCTCGAGCTTTGAGATTATGCAGCAGGCAAAGACCGAGCTTAAGGATTGCATTGTCAAGCTGGGCAACCAGGGCAAGCTCGTGCAGATGCAGCTCGAGCAGCTCGCCGGCTCCAGCATGGATACCGAGTACGACCTGATGATTCGCGACTATGCGAGCGATTCCTCCGAGGCCAACGCCGAGAAGATTCGTGCAGAGCTCGCTCGCATGACGCCCAAGGACCTGTCCGACCCACAGCATGTGGCGGCGGTTCTGGGTTACGACGACCTGGACGAGGACTCCGTCATGACGCCGCTGGGCCTGCGCACGCTTTCGCGCGTGTCCGTCGTGCGCGACGGCGTGGCCGAGAAGATCGTCGACGAGTACGGCTCGTTGCAGGAGCTCATGGATGACATCAGCGAGGACCCGGAGCGCCTGGGCGACTTTGGCGTCAACAACCCTGCCATTCTTGCGGACTCGCTGTACCGCATGAAGGGCACCAAACAGGGGAACGCATAATGGCGCCCGTATGCGCCGTGGTCGTTGCCGGCGGCAGCGGTCAGCGCTTTGGAAATCCCGGCGGCAAGCAGCTCGTTAACGTGGCGGGCCGTCCGCTCATGAGCTGGTCCATCCGCGCGTTCGATCGGAGCGACAAGGTCGGCCACATCGTGGTGGTGTGTCCTGCCGAGCGCCGTGCCGAGATGCGCCGCCTTGCCATCGACCCGTTTGACTATGACACGCCCATCAGCTTTGCCGATGCCGGCGATACCCGCCAGGATTCCACCCGCGCCGGCGTGCACGCGGTGCCGGCGGGCTTTGAATACGTCGCCATTCACGATGGTGCTCGTCCGCTCATTACGACCGAGGCCATCGACCACGCTATCGACGTGCTCGTGAGCGACCGCTCGCTCGACGGTGTCGTGTGCGGTCAGCCCGCGATCGACACGCTCAAGATCGTTGACGGCGATAATATCGTCGAGACGCCGCCGCGTGAGCTCTACTGGGCAGCGCAGACGCCGCAGATCTTTAGCGTCGATGCTATGAAGCGCGCCCACGCTGCAGCCATTGCCGAGAGCTTTATCGGTACCGATGATTCGTCGCTGGTCGAGCGCATGGGTGGGCGCGTCCGCTGCGTCCAGAGCCCGCGCGATAACCTTAAGGTGACGGTGCCCGAGGACCTGCGTCCCGTAACCGCGATTCTGCTCGGTCGCATGGCCGAGGGAGAGGACCTTCCCCATGTTCAGTAACCTGCGCATTGGCCATGGCTACGACGTTCACCGTCTGGTGGAGGGGCGTCGATGTATCATCGGCGGTGTCGATATTCCCTACGAGCGCGGCCTGCTGGGCCACTCGGATGCCGATGTGCTCGCGCACGCCTTGGCCGACGCCATTCTGGGCGCCTGCCGCGGGGGAGACATCGGCAAGCTATTCCCCGATACCGACCCCGCCTATGAGGGCGCCGATTCGATGGTGCTGCTCGCTCGCGTGATGGACTATGCGCGCGAGCTGGGCTTCGAGTTTGTCGATGCCGATTGCACCATTGCCTGCCAGCAACCCAAGATCACCCCGCACCGCGATGCCATGCGCGCCAACCTTGCCCATGCCCTGGGCGTTGACGTCGAAAACGTGGGCGTCGCCGCCACTACGACCGAAAAGCTCGGTTGGGAAGGCCAGGGCGAGGGAATCGGCGCCTGGGCCGTCTGCCTGCTACAGAAAACCGTTAAGGAGTAACGAATGCGTATCTACAACAGCGCTACCCATAAAAAGGAAGAGTTCCAGCCCATCGAGTCCGGCAAGGTCCGCATGTACGTGTGCGGCCCCACGGTCTACGACAACATCCACATCGGCAACGCCCGCACGTTCATCAGCTTTGACGTGATTCGCCGCTGGCTCATCGCGAGCGGCTACGAGGTCACGTTCGCCCAGAACCTCACCGATGTCGACGACAAGATCATCAAGCGCGCCAACGAGCAGGGCCGTACGGCCGCCGAGGTCGCGACGGAGTTCTCCGACAAGTTCATCGGCGTCATGCGCGCCGCCAACGTGCTCGATCCCGATGTGCGCCCCCGCGCCACCAAGGAGATCGGCCCCATGATCGCCATGATCAAGACGCTTATCGAGCAGGGCCACGCTTACGCCGCCGATAACGGCGACGTGTACTTTGCCGTGCGCAGCGATCCCAACTATGGTCAGGTCTCGGGCCGCAACATCGACGACCTTATGGTTGGCGCACGCATTGAGGAGAACGAGGACAAGAACGACCCGCTCGACTTTGCCCTGTGGAAGGCCGCCAAGCCCGGCGAGCCCAGCTGGCCGAGCCCCTGGGGCGAGGGCCGTCCCGGTTGGCACACCGAGTGCGCCGCCATGGTGCATCGCTACCTGGGCACTCCGATCGACATCCACGGCGGCGGCTCCGACCTTGCCTTCCCGCATCACGAGAACGAGTGCGCCCAGGCCACCTGCGCCTGGCACCAGGGCTTCTCCAACACCTGGATGCACACGGGCATGCTGCTGGTAGACGGCGAGAAGATGTCCAAGTCGCTCGGCAACTTCTTTACGCTGGCCGAGGTCCTCGAGCAGCACTCCGCTGCCGCCCTGCGCCTGCTGATGCTGCAGACGAGCTATCGCTCGCCGCTCGACTTTTCTTGGGAGCGCCTGGAGGGTGCCGAGAATTCGCTCACGCGTATTGCTGGTACGGTCGAGAACCTGCGCTGGGCCGCGAACCATGCGACGGCCGATGCCGATGAGGCAGCATCCGAGGCGTTTGCCGCCAAGGCCGCCGAGACCCGTGCCACCTTTAAGGAGTGCATGGACGACGACTTTAACACCGCCGGTGCCATGGGTGCCGTCTTTGGCTTTGTGACCGAGTGCAACCAGTACCTGGAGCAGGCGGGCGACGCTGCCGACAAGGCTTCAGTCCTGGCTGCCGCCGATACGCTGGTCGAGTTGCTCGATACGTTTGGCGTCGAGCTTCCCGAGCCCAAGGTGGAGCTGCCGCTGGGCCTGCTGGGCGTTGCCGCCGGTTTGGTTGCCTACACGGGTGACGACGTGGACGAGGCCGCTGCCAAGATTCTCGAGGCCCGTGCCGAGGCCCGTGCCGCCAAGAACTGGGATCTGGCCGACGCCATCCGCGACCAGCTCAAGGACCTGGGCCTGACGATTGAGGATACCGCCGCCGGCACCCGTATTAAGAGTCTCTAGTATTTGTCGACCGTTCGAGGTGCGGCAGATTGCCTTGAAAGAGGAGGGCATAGACCTTGTGGTCATGCCCGACGATTGAAAGGCAAGGTGCCGTGGCTCGGACGGTCGATTCTTGTTCGTTATCTATTTAAGGAGGCCGTCCTATGGCCGACAATCGCAAACGTGCGCCTCGTGGCGGCAAGCAGGCTGCTTCTGGCTCGCGTCCGATTCGCCGCAATGACCGCGCTGCCGCTCCCAGGGGCCAGCGCGAGCGCTCCCAAGCCCAGGCTGCGCGTCCGCAGCGCGATCGCAACCGCGACAACGTTCAGGCTCCCAAGGGCGAGTTTATCGAAGGTCGCCGTGCTGCCGCCGAGGCGCTGCGCACGGGTTTTCCAGTCAAGTGTGCGCTCATCGCCGAGGGCGGGGAGCGCGATGCCGCCCTGTCGCGTCTAGTCGATGACCTCAACGCCGCGGGCGTCCGCATTAAGTATGTGCCGCGCGCGCAGCTCGATGCGCTGTCGAGTCATGGCGCTCACCAGGGCATCGCGCTCGAGGTTGGCAACTTCCCCTATGCCGATGTCGTCGATATTCTCGACCGCGCAGGCGAGGGCCCGGCACTTGTCGTGGTGCTCGACCATGTGACTGACGACGGCAACTTTGGTGCCATCGTGCGCTCCGCCGAGGTTGTGGGCGCGGCCGGCGTCATCATTGCCAACAAGCGTGCCGCCGGCGTGACCGTGGGCAGCTACAAGACTTCAGCCGGCGCCGTCATGCATCTGCCTATCGCGCAAGTGCCCAACATCGCCCGTGCGCTCGACGATCTTAAGGCCGCTGGCTTTTGGGTGGGCGGTGCCTCCGAGCACGCCGAAGGCAGTTGCTGGGATGCTCCCTTCGAGGGCCGCGTGGCGCTCGTCATGGGCTCCGAGGGCGACGGCATCTCGCGCCTGGTGCTCGAGAAATGCGACTTTTTGACCAAGCTTCCCCAGCGCGGCATGACCGAGAGCCTCAATGTTGCCCAGGCGACCACGGCGCTGTGCTTTGAGTGGCTGCGCCGCAACGTCGGCGAGCTCATGGGGGAGGAGTAGCGCATGTCCAAAAAGAACCGTGCCAAGTCCAAGGCCAAGCGCTTTGGCGAGGGCTCGGCCAAGCCGATTGTTTCGGCCGCGACCTACGGCGTGGGCGGCAATGCGTTTGCGCAGGCCATCGCCGACCCGGTCTCGACGGTGCACTCCAATAAGCCCGAGCTGCTGGTGGTCGACGGCTACAACGTGATCCACTGCACGCCGCGCTACGAAAAGCTCGTGTACGACCATTCAGACGATCCGTATTCCAGCGACGTTCACGATATGGCACGCACCGCCCTCATCAACGACGTCGCCGCCTTTGCCCAGGGCCGCTACGAGGCCGTGATCGTGTTCGACGGCGCGGGCAATATCTCCAACGAGCGCCCCAACCTGCCGGCCCGCGGCGTGCGCATCGAGTTTTCGCCGACGGGCGTTTCTGCCGATACCGTGGTGCAAAAGCTCTGCATCGAGGCGCGCGAGGAAGGCCGCGCGTGCTCCGTGGTATCGAGCGACGGCACGATCCAGGCCGTCGTCATGGGCAAGGGCGTCACGCGCATCTCGAGCCGTATGCTGGTGGACGAGATCAAACAGATCGACAACGACGTGCACGAGGCCGAGGAGGCCCCGCAGATCAAGATGACCCTGGGCAGCCGTCTAAGCCCCGAGGCCCTGGCCAAGCTCAAAGCTCTGCGCGGGAGGTAGGGGAGTTGGCGGGGCGATGCTGTCTCGCTAACTCCATTCAGCGATGTCGATCATTCTTTCGAGGCGCCATGTTAGCGCCTCTTTTAGATAAGGTAGTCTCGCTGTAAGAGCGTCGTTTTTGGATAGGATTTCGATTGCCTCGTCAACGAAACCCTCGAGTTTGTCGCCGTCAAACCAGCCCATGTCCTCGACGAGCAACATTTGTTTGGCGGGGCTTGAATGAAATTGTGCGCTGGTAAAACTGTGCTCTCCCGCCCTAAGCTCCTCTAGTGATATGTTGCACCAGAGTGATGAGCCCGAATCGAAGATAGGGGCAGGTCTGCAGGCTAGCGTGTTTACGTTTCGCACAAGGCCAAAGTTGCGCCAATGGCGATCATAGTTGGCAATGATGTCATCGCATACGATCATGCGGTCAAGGGCGTCTTTTATATCCGTCGCTCCAAGCTCCTCGCAGTTTGCTACATACCGTTCGTAATCGGTTAGTCGCTCGTCTGCATTTGCATGCTGGTTTACATAGAACGCAGGGACATACTCTTCTTCATCAGTTAAGAAGACATCGCATATGCTCAGGGCGGAAGTGCCCGTGCCCTCGAGCGAGTAAGGCACATAATCGCAAGCGTTTAGGATGCGACGGTGAAGTGCAGTCGCCACCAGCTCGTTATAAGGTTCCTGGTTTAGATGTGCACCTGCCTTGTGGAGGATTCGACGGTCATCCTCGCATGTCCAGTACTTTTGAAGATTGCCGTCCGAGGTGTTATCGGGCTTTGCGGCAGCTGCCTTGCCCTCTGGGGCGAAGGGCGCGATGCTGAGAGAGACGTCGTCAAAAGCATTATTGAAGAAATTGATATCTTCCCACGCGAGACCGGAGTCTTGGGGCCTGATCCAATACTGGTCGGATAAGGAGAGACCAAGATTTCGCTGTACGAGTTCATCGGGAACATCGACTGCGGCTTCTGCAAGCAGGGAGGCTAGCCCAATGCGTGCGAGCGGGATACCGCGGCCGCGCCACCAGATGCGGAAGGAGTCGAGCGATATGGGGCTATTAGGGCCAAATACTCCAATAGGGGCGTGGGCGTAATCGACGTCGGCGCCGATGTGGGTGAAGTCTTTTCGCGATGTGCTGTAGACCAGTTGGGCTACTTCGTGCGTGCGGTTCATGAGGGTAAATGCGACTTCGCTTTTCCCATGCCCACGACGAGGCCGTCCCCCTCTTTTGGTTGCGGAGCGGAGTCGCGCGTCTACGCTGTCTTTGTCGATGAGCCACACGCCAGAAGCCTTGCGGGCGGTCAGCGCGCCGTTCTTAATGAGCTCCTGCACCCTGCGCGGAGTGATGCCGAGCAGCTCGGCGGCTTCTTTGGTAGTCAACATCGCGAAACCCTTCGCCAGAACGAATAGTTTTATATAGCCAATTGTAATTAAAACTATTCGTTCTGGCGAATGGTTTTAAGATTGAGGGCGCACTGACAGAAATGAACGGGCCTGGTACGCGCTGTTGCTGGATTTTGCATATTTATATAACGCCGTGCGGCCTGTTGCGCCCCGTCCGCAATTCCATTATTCTTAACAGGCTTCGCGCGAAAGCGCCAAGTGTGCCAGTGTGGCGCAACGGTAGCGCAACTGATTTGTAATCAGTGGGTTGCAGGTTCGATTCCTGTCACTGGCTCCATGAGAGTTTCGGGCTCTGTTCCCTTGTGGGACAGGGCCCGTTTCTATTTATGTCGATAAGTCAGCGGGTTTGGCACCGGCCAAGCTTCAGATTTGTCTCGATCTGTAACACGAAGGGGCGGAAAACCATTCGTACTGTTACAGAATGAGACGTAAGCTGGGGTCTCTGCGTAATATCTCAACCTGTAACAGATAGGGGAGAAAATATTCTCTAAATGTTAGAGATCGAGACAAAGGGCGGACCGGTCCCAGTCCTCCTGATCGAGCGTGGATTATCCACGCTCGATTTTGCCTGGGAAGAGCAATCTTCTGTCTGGGAAGCCCCGATCTCGACCTATATATAAGTGCAAATAAGCCGTTATCGAAGCTCGATCCTGAAGGTGTACTCTACTACACCAAAGTGTTACCTCGGGAAACGTCACCTCAGTATCCAAAACCACCGTCCTTCATATCCAAACTCAATAAAACCGCAGGTCATGGCTATATAGATACGCCCGGCACCGTGTATCTAGAGGTTTTCGTTGACAGCCCCCAAGGTGGCATCGTATTATCTTC
>CATWCP010000025.1 GCA_958349325.1 uncultured Collinsella sp. | reverse complement strand
ATGCAGCAGGGGCTCTCAATGTTTTTATGTCCTGCTCATATCGTCTGTGCCGGCAGAAAGGGACTGTCCCCAACTGCCGGGCGGGAGCGTTTAGCGGTACAGCTGCCGACTGGGCAGGCTGAGCTGGTATCCTTATGCGGTAATGTCTCGATTCGTTAGGATTGCATGTGAGAGCTTCCGCTGTCCTTCGTTCAGCTATATATCGCACCCTGGCCGTCGCGCTTGCCGCGCTCGCGGTACTGAGCACCATCATGCCCGCCCCCGCCTATGCCGCCAATACCGATCAGCAGGTCAAAACGGTCCGCGTTGGTTGGCTCGTCAACAACGAGGGCTTCCAGGACGGCACCCCCGGCGAGCGTCTCTCGGGATGGGGTTACGAGTACCTCCAAACCCTCTCGTACTACACACCCGGCTGGCAGTACGAATACGTCTCCGGCACCTTCACCGAGCTTATGGAGAAGCTCGAAGCCGGCGAGATTGACCTCATGCCAAACATCTCCTACTCCGAAGAACGCGCCCAAAAACTGCTCTTCTCGTCGAACCCCGAGGGCACCGAACGCTACTACATCTACGCCAAGCCCGATCGCGACGACCTGGCCAAGGGTGACCCCCAGGCACTCCAGGGTCTCACTATCGGTTTCAACCCCGGCGTCATGCAAACTATCGTTGGCCAGCAATGGCTCGCCAACGAGGGCATTACCTGTACCTATAAGGAAATCAGCAGTAACGGCGACCTTTTCGATGCGCTCGCAAACGGCGAGGTCGACGCCATCATCATGAACGACACGACCTCGTCGCCCAACGCCTCCCCCATGTTCTACATTGGTTCGAGCGATTACTACTTTGCCGTTCCCAAAAGCCGCCCCGACCTGATGAACGACATCAATGCTGCCATGACGGCAATCGCCCGCGTCAACCCACGCTATAACGACGAAGTCAAATCTAGCTACTCGACCCAAAACAGCGGTTCATCATCGCTCAACGGCCCCGAATGTTCCTGGCTCAAAGCAAACAACAACACCATCACGCTCGGCTACATTACGGGCAAACTCCCCTACTGCAACGAGGACGAAGACGGCGAAATGGAAGGTTCGCTCGCATCGCTTGCGACGACGCTGCACGATAAATTTGGCATTACGGTCAAAACCGTCGCCTTTGATAGCTACAAGATGATGTCAAAGGCCCTGTCAAAGGAAAGCATAGACGTTGCGCTGCCGGTATACCGAGATTACTGGTTTGCCGAGCAAACAGGCGTTGTGCAGTCGATATCGTTGGGGACCATATCCCTCACCGCCATCCATACCGGCAGCAACCTGAACAAAGACCTTCAGAACATCGCCTGTACCAAATCATCGTTTGTCAACAAAAATGCACTTGAAAGTCTGTTCCCCACAGCGACCGTAACCGAATACCAATCCGACGATGAAGCGTTCGACGCCCTCAGGAAGGGAACGGCGCACTGCATCGTCGCTCCCAGTTCACGCGTAAAAACCATCGGTGACCGTTACGATCTCGAGGACTGCGAGACGACCGAGCTCCCTGACACCTGTGAGCTCTCGTGCTGGATTTCGCGCGGAAAACCCGAGCTGTTGGGAATCATCAACAAGGGCATCATCAATGCCGGAGAATCGCTCTCCGCAAGCAATTTCTCCTCCACGTCGTACACGGCCCAGGAATCCAACACGCTTCAATTCCTTTATCGCAACCGCACCGCCATTGCAGCTACCCTCATCGGTATGTTGTCGGTCGGCATCGTCCTGCTCATCTGGGCGCTCGTACGCGCTCGAACCGAGCGCAAAAAGCCGATGCTGCCAACGCCGCTAAGACGGCATTCCTCACGCGCATGAGCCACGACATCCGTACGCCGCTCAACGGTATCCTGGGCCTTATCGAGATCGAGGAATTGAAGGAAGGCGATATGCAAGTCGCCCGCGAGAGCCGTGCCAAGGCGCGCGTTGCCGCCAATCACCTGCTCTCGCTGATCAACGACATCCTCGAGATGGGCAAAATCGAAGACCGCAAGCTAACACTGGAGCATGCGCCTTTTAACCTCAAAGAGCTCTGTGACGATACGCTAGTGCTGTGCAAGCTCCGCGCGTCCAGTAACGGCATCACAATGCAGGACAATAGTCTGCCGTACGCCACGGGGCCATACACGATCGGCAGTCCCACCCATATCCGACAGATCATGATCAACCTGTTAGACAACAGCATTAAGCACAACAAGCACGGCGGCTCCGTCACCTTTAGCTCAAAGACCAAGCCACTCGACAACGGGCGCGCGCTCTTTTGCTTTAGCGTTTCGGATACCGGCATTGGCATGGCTCCCGAGTTTTTAAAGCATATCTATGAGCCGTTTGCCCAAGAAGGTGACGATGCGCGCAGCAAGTTCCAAGGAACCGGCATGGGCATGCCAATCGTCAAGTCGCTTATTGAACTGATGGGCGGCACCATCGAAGTCACCAGCGAACTCCATGTGGGCACCACGTTCTACGTGGAAATTCCGCTCGATATCGACAAGAACCCCCGGGCGCGGACGGATACGGTCGAGAAGGCGCTCGACTGCTCGCTTGCCAACATGAACGTGCTGCTCGCCGAAGACAACGAATTGAATGCCGAGATTGCCCAGGCGCTGCTAGAATCCGAGGGCATCGTGGTCACCCGCGCCGCCAACGGCAACGAAGTCGTCGATCTGTACCTGTCGCATCCCGCCGGCAGCTTCGATGCGATCCTGATGGACATTATGATGCCGGACATGGACGGCTATGAGGCAACCCGCACGATTCGTCTGAGCGAGAAGGTCGATGCAGCCGATATCCCCATCATCGCGCTCACCGCCAACGCCTTTGCCGAGGACGCCAAGGCGGCACATGACGCCGGCATGAACGCCCATCTGTCCAAACCGCTCGACTTTAACAAGCTCAAAAACATACTCGCCCGCATCAAGAAAAACGGATCCATTTCGCTATAGTTTGTGCTCAACCACTACGCACGACCAGAAAGGAAGCCAACGATGTTTAGGCCCTTACGTCGAAAGAAACGCGCTATCACCGACGAGGAAGCGCGCGAACTGCTTGCCACCTGCAAGCGCGGCGTCTTTGCCGTCAACGGCGACGATGGCTACCCGTACGCCATTCCCGTCAACTACTTCTTTGACGCCGAGCACGACAAGATCTATTTCCATGGCGCCAAAGCCGGCCACAAGGTCGACGCACTCAAGCGCGATGACAAGGTCTGCTTTACCGTATACGGCAACGAGTGGTACCAGGACGGTGACTGGGCTCCCTACGTTATGAGCACCGTCGTCTTTGGCCGTTGTCGCCTGGCGAATGACACCCCCGCGTTTATCGAGGACAAAGTCCGCCAGCTCGCCCTTAAGTACTACCCTTCTGCCGAAGAAGTCGAAGAGGAAATCGCCAAGGACATCAAGGGCGTCCAGCTCTACGAGATTTCGATTGAGCATCTTTGCGGCAAGCAGATTCAAGAAAAGTAAGCCCCTCAGCAGGCCTCATCAATAACAATATGGCCCGGTTCCAACCCACCTTGGAACCGGGCCATATGCTTATGAAGCATCGGCGGCTATGTGCGCTAGCGCCTCAACGAGCTCCTGCGAGCTCACGGGTTTACTCAGGTGCGCGTCCATGCCCGCCTCACGCGAAAGCCTGCGGTCGTCGGCAAAGGCGTTGGCGCTCACGGCAACAATCGGCGTGGTCGCGGCATCCTCGCGATCGAGTGCTCGAATCTGACGCGTGGCCTCAAGGCCATCGATGCCAGGCATCATGATGTCCATCAACACCACGTCGTACTCGTGCGGTGCGCTCGCGGTAAACATCTCGACGGCAGACTCACCATCCTTAGCATGCGTCACGATGGCACCGGCACGGCTGAGCGTAAACTGCGCGATCTCGGCATTCAGATCGTTATCCTCTACGAGCAAAACGCGCAAGCCCTGAAGCGCATCGCCATCGCCCGCATCCGCGCGAACTGCCCGAGGAATCTCGGAGCGCTTGCACTTCTCGAACGGCAGGCGAATGGTAAACGTCGTCCCCTGCCCCAAGACACTCGTAAAGCTCATGGTTCCGCCCATAAGCTCGACCAGCTGTTTTGCGATAGGCGCGCCCAGGCCAGTTCCCGACGAAGCGCCTTCCACCTGCTGCTCCTCGCGGCAAAACGGCTCGTAGAGGTGCTTTTGGAACTCCTCGCTCATGCCAATACCGTTGTCGGCGATCGTGTATTCATAGACGGGGACGCCATCCGCTGGCTCCACCTCGCGGCACACCAGGCGGACATAGCCGCCCTGGCGGTTGTACTTGACGGCATTGCCGGCAATATTGAGCAACAAACGCTTGAGGTGCGTCACGCTCACCCGCGCATAGGGATGATTAAGCGTCTGCTGGTCGGAGATAATTGTCACCAGACGCTCCTCGGCCTGGCGCTCCAGAATATCGCGCACTTCACAGTTGAGGGCCACCAAATTTATGGGCACGAGGTTCAGGTCGACCTGCCCGCTCTCCAGGCGACTCATATCGAGCGCCTCGTTGGCAAGGTCGAGCAGCAGTCCCGATGCCGTCCAGATTTTTGAGCGGCACTCAGTCTGCTTTTGCAGATCGTCCGCATTGGCATTGCCAACCTCGACCATGCCGCGAATGCCGTTGATGGGCGTGCGCAGATCGTGGCTCATGCGACGCAGAAACTCCGTCTTTGCCGAGTTGGCAGACGAGGCCTCACGCGCCGCCTTTGCCAGCTTGTCGCCATAGTCGCGCTCCTGCTGCAGCAAGTCCGTCAAACGTCGACGATCAGCGCGGCGACGCACCGTCACAACAACGGCTATAACACCGCCGTAGAGCACCAGCACGCCGGCGGCAACAGCCGCGGCGACCTCAAAGTAGCGCTGCGCCGAGGCATAGGTGTACACATAGAATTTGTGCGCTTTTCCAAATGTGCCCAAATACCACTCGCCGTCGGCGTTAACCAATCTGACCTTACCAGCCAGGCATCGATCCTTAATACCGTCGACAATAAAGACATCCGTCGCAGGCAGATCGAACACGCCCAATACGGTGGGTTCAACGGCATTGGTCGCAACGACCTTGCCGTCGCTTTCGATCACGATATTGCCGCTATCGATGGTTTCATAGCCATCAAGCAAGCTCTGCAGTTTGAGTGTATTGCTTGCAACCGCTTTCGCGCTCTGATGCCTTACCGCGATAACGATGCCCTCGCCATCCTGCCGAGTCACGCAGCCAATGTCTGCGACCGAATCATCCGCAAGCGTGATGCGGGCGGTATAGGACTTAAGCGGATGAGTTGCCACCTCCAGCACGGGTGCTTCCTTGAGATACGTAGCGAGCGACTCGTAGCCCACGCCATCCGTCGAGGACTCAGACACCAAATTGCCCGATGCGTCCGTCACGATCAGTGCACTCACGTTGAACTGGTCAGCATATTGCTCCAACATGGCGTTATCCACCGAACCGTCGCGCTCCATATCGCGCGCCGTCTCTCCTGCGATCTCCATAACGCGAATCAGGTTTTTGGTCGTATAGGCGCTATTGAATGCATCGTAGGAAAGGCTCTGCGTCGCCACGTAATCGACAACGTCGGCAAAGCGCTGCTCGGCTTGGGCCGTCGCGTAACCGTAGCTCATCATGCCGGCAACAACCGAGAGTGCTATCCCCAGCAGAGCGACAAGGAGCCATACCCCTGCCGAACGATTGCCCCGCTCCTCTACGGCGTGGTCAGGCGCATCGATCATGACAGACCCTCCACATTCAAAAATGGCGAAGGGTCATCGAAGTACTTTGACACCAGGCGTTCCATGGTGCCATCGGCAAGCATTTCTTGGTAGGCATGAGTGAGCTTGACGTCGATGCCGCGCGTATCGTTGATATCGAAAGCGGTGCCCAAACCGACCTCTAGCAGCGGCTCATCCAGAATACGATACGTCACACCATAGTCCTTTTCGTAGGTGAGCAGCGAGGACTCATGCGCGGCGATAGCGTCGACCAGGCCCTCGACGAGCGCCGGGTTCAGGTATGAACCGTCCGAAAAGCTGTAGAGTTCCTTGATCTGCGGAACGTTTTCATTTGTACGATTGAGCAAAATGTCCTCGGGCTTGGTGGTGGACTGGACCGCCACGACCTTATCCTCAAGATCCGCAAGCGTGTAGATATCGCTCTGGGGATCGACCGCGACCACCTGGCGGCTCGCAAGGTACGGGCCGGCCCAACGATACTCGTTTTCGCGACCCGTCATGCTAAAGCTGCCCATGACACAATCGAGCTCGCCGCTCGCCAGCAGCTCGTTCTTCTTTTCCCAATCGATCAGCTGGTACTTTGGTTTGTAACCAATGCGGGCCAAAGCCTCGGTCAATATCTCGACATCCAGGCCAACGATATCGCCGTACTCGTCGGTATACACAAACGGTGGATAGAGGTCGCTGCCGACGTTGAGCGTCTTAAGGTTGTCGTCTTTGGCCTGCGAGGCATCCAGGCCTTCTAATGCAGACGTCGAGGCTCTGCCATTCGACCCGGAACAGCCGGCTATCGCTACGACAAAGGCGCACGCTACCGCAAGCGCAACAAACAACGAAATGGCAACCGAGCGACGGGACCTTTTCATCGAGCTCCATACGATCCTGTTTACAGACTGAAATGGTAAAAAATAATAGCAAACAAAACCACACGAGTGCCCAATGGCTACAGACGTTTTACCATGCGGGGCCTTCCAGCCGACTTGGCAGAAGGCCCCGCATGCAGTGCTCACTTACCGTGCATTAAAAACGTAGCGGTCCAGGCGGTCGCACGCTTCCTTTACGCGCGAAAGCGGCAGCGCCAGATTCACGCGAATGTGGCAGGGCCCGTGGAACGGGCGGCCGTCCTGATATCCCACGCCCACGCGCGCCCCCTCGTCGAGCAGCCACTGAATATCGCGGCCATGCTCGCGACACCACTCGGTGCAGTCCAGAAACACCATGTACGTGCCCTGCGGACGCGAATAGGACACGCCCTCAAAATGCTCGTCCACGTAATTGCAGAAGTACTCGATATTGCCGGCAAGCACCTGATTGAGCTCGTCCACCCACTCATAGCCCTGCGGCTGGTAGGCACCGATAAGCGCATGCATGGAGAGGACGTTCATCTCGTTGTAGTGGGTCTTGTTGGACACGGCGCAGATGCGGTCACGCAGCGTCTCGTTGTAGACAATGTGGTAGCTGCCGACAAGGCCCGCCAGGTTAAACGTCTTGCTCGGCGCATAGAGGGCAACCGTGCGCATGCGGGCATCCTCGCTCACCGACTGCGTCGGGGTGTGCTTGTGCCCCGGCAGGATGATATCGGACCAAATCTCGTCCGAAATCACCACGCAATCGTGCTGGCAATAGATGTCCATGGCGCGCTCAATCTCGTCGCGCTCCCATACGCGGCCGCAGGGATTGTGCGGCGAGCAGAACACCGCGGCATGGATGTGGTTTTGGGCGAGCTTGTGCTCCATGTCCTCAAAGTCCATACGCCACACGCCCTGATCGTCGAGCTTAAGCGGGCTATGGACAATACGATAGCCCGCGGCCTCAATGGACTTGGTAAAGCCGATGTAGGTGGGGCTGTGGACCAGCACCGCATCGCCCGGCTGGACATACGCGCGCAGCGTCGACACGACACCGCCCAGCACGCCGTTTTCGTAACCGATATGTTCAGGGCGCAGGCCCTCGACGCCATTGCGGCGGCTCTGCCATTCGATGATGCGGTCGAAATACTCGGAGCGCGGATTGAAATAGCCAAACATGGGGTGCTGGGCGCGCTGAATGATGTGTTCCTGGACCGTGGGCACCGTGGCAAAGTTCATGTCGGCCACCCACATGGGAATGCGGTCGAAGCCCTCGTCGGGTGCGTTCGGGGCCATACCGGGGATCTCACCCCAAGAGTCAACGGCGATGGCGTCCATGCCGTGGCGGTCGATGATTGAAGTGAAGTCGTATTTCATGCTGGACTCCCGTGCAAAGTTGATTGTTTTGGTAGGCGTTATTGTCCACCAGCGTGGGCGGTTTTGGCGCGGGGTTTGGCGCTTAATTTGACGGGTGCGGACGAATGGCTGGTTAGTCTTGCGCGTCGTTGACGGCAACTACGGTTAGCTGGGTTTCATCGACCGTAAACGATATGTCGAGCCCGGCGTAAGCCAGATGATAGACGCGGTGTGGCTCGTGCTTGCTGCCCGCGCGGCGCGGGTCTTGGCGAAGGACCTCGACCAAGCCGAGGAGCTTTGCGGGCGGGACCATATCCTGCAGTGCTTGCGGAAACTCAACATCGAGCTCTTGCCACGGAGCATCCTCGATCCAGCCTCCGGTCGCATCCGGGTGGCAGTCCGCAAACGGAATGTAGGGCTTGATGTCGTAGATGGGCGTACCGTCGCGCAGGTCGGCCCCCAACACATGGATGATGGGGCCATCGTCGGTGAGCTCGACACGATCAAGCTTGACGCAGGTGAGCCCGATGGGATTAGGGCGAAACGGACTGCGCGTGGCAAACACTCCCACACGTTCGGCTCCGCCCAGACGCGGCGGGCGCACGGTTTTCGACCATTTTGCGTTGGTGCCGGACCTGTCCTGCGTTTTAGCGTCGACGGCAATATCCTTAGCCGTGCCGCCGGGCGTTCCGTTTTCGAAGCGCCACAGCAGCCACAGGTGAGAGAAGGAGTCCAGGCCCTCAACCGCTGCATTGGAGGCAAATTCCGGCTCAAAAAAGATTCGTCCCTGCAGATGGGGCGCCAAAAAGCTGTTGCGCGGAATGCCGAACTTCTGCGGCAGGTCGGTATGTATGCGTGCGATAGGTTCCATGCCGGTCATTGTACGGCATGGAGGCGTGGGGCGTTGCGCGCAATTCTTCGCCGCGGTCCCCCGTCGTGCAACCAACGGTTGCTTGGAAGGGCGCCTGCCGCCGCGTATGCTTAAGCCATCAACCAGCAGAAAGGAGCCGCTATGGCCTTTGCAGAAAAGCTCATTGCTGTCCGTCGCGCCCATCACCTTACCCAAGAGCAGCTTGCCGCTAAGCTCTTCGTCACACGCCAGGCCATCAGCCGGTGGGAGCGCGGCGAGGTCACACCGGGCATCGACATGATGAAGCTCATCGCCGCCGTAACCGGAGAACCGCTGTCCCACCTGCTCGAAATGCCTGAGCACTATTGCCAGAGCTGCGGCATGATACTCACGCCCGACGACTGCGGCACCGATGCCACGGGCACCGCGACCGATCATTACTGCAAGTGGTGCTACGACCACGGCAAGTACACCTATGACACCACCATGGAGGCAATGATTGAGGATTGTGCCCCGCGCCTGGCACAAAACACCGGCATGTCGCTCGACGAAGCCGTCTCGCTCATGGGCGCCGTCCTGCCGCAACTGGAGCGCTGGCGCACCGTGCAGGAAAACGAGGAGCGCTACGGCGCCGAAGCCCGGGAGCGCTACGGCGACGAGGCGATCGACGCAGCAAACGAAGCACTGCTGGACATGGACCCCGAGACATGGAACGACATGAAGGAACTTGAACGCGCTATTCTGGGCCAACTCTCGATTGCCATGGGCGATGGCGATGCGAATGGAAGCGAGGCTCGCAAGCTTGTCGCGATGCATCGTCGTTGGATTGGTCTCAACTGGGGACGCGAACCCCAGAACGAAGCGTACCTGGGCCTCGCCCACGGCTATCTTGCCGACCAGCGCTTTATCGACTACTACGACAAGCCCTGCGGCACCGGAGCTACGGCATTTCTGGTCCAGGCCATCGAGTCGTCTTTGGCGCGTGCATAGACCGCGGCGGCTTTGGGTATTTCAATCGAAACCTCAACCGATTGGAGACCCATGGCTACTGATCACGAGCTCGTGCTCTACGTTATGACCGGCTGCCCGTATTGCATAAAGGTCAAGCGATTCCTTGCCGATAACGGTGTGACCATCCCCGAGCGCAATATCTCGATCGACGGCGATGCTGAGCAGGCACTCATCGCCGTCGGCGGAAAACGCCAGGTTCCCTGCTTGTTCATCGACGGCAAGCCGCTCTACGAGTCAAGCGACATCATCGCATGGGTGCAGAAAAACCTGCTCTAGTGCAACATAGTCATTGGGGACGTTCATAAATGACTAGTCGTTAAAGAACGTCCCCAACGACTAACTAGTCGTTGAAGCGAGCTGTGGGTGCAAGCGGCTGTTCGCGAAAGACGCGCTCGACGGCAGCGCGGTATTCGTCGACCTTTTTGGTCTTGCGTACGATCTTGTGGACGGTAGCGGGATCAGCGAAAGCGCACTTGGCGTAGAACCACCACTCCTTCATGCGGAAGACCGCATTGCCGCCAATCTCTTCTGCATATGCCGCAAACAGCGTGTCGTGGAAGCGCTGCAGCTCAGCAGCCGTTGCAGCAGGGCCGCCCTTGACCATGCGAGCCAGAGCGGGGTTCGCGAGCAGGCCACGCCCCAACATCACATGGCGCGTGCCGGGATAGGCCTCCACCAGCGCGTCCATATCCTCAAGATCAAAAATGTCACCGTTATAGGCCACGGGGAACGGCACACGCTCCAGCGTCTCGCCATAAAACTCTTTGCGCGGCGAACCCGTATAGCGGTCCTTTTGCACGCGCGGATGCACAATGAGCTCTGCCAACGGCATGCGGCAATACAGATCGAGCACACGTTCATACTCGTCATCGCGTTCCAACCCCAGCCTGGTCTTTACCGATACCGGCAACGGCGACCGCTCGCACACATCGCTTAAGAACGCCTCGAGCTCGTCGAGATTGCGCAAGAAACCCGAGCCCTTGCCCTTGGCGACAACCGTTCCCGAAGGGCAACCCAAGTTGAGATTGACCTCGCGGTAGCCCATATCGGCGAGCACCTGTGCCGCCCACACAAACTCGTCCGCGTTCTTGGACATCAGCTGAGGCACTACGTTGAGCCCCTGGTTATTGGCAGGATCGATCTCCTTAAACGCCTTGCCGCCAAAGCGGTTTCCCACCCGCGGCGGCGGCAAAAACGGCGTGTAATAGCAATCGAGCGCACCGAAGCACTCCGCATGCACGCGACGGAACACATGCCCGGTAATCCCCTCCATAGGGGCCAACGATAGAATCATCTACTCTTCTCTCATATCAACGAACGTGACAAAGGGACTGTCCCTTTGTCGCATTATTCGGAGCGCAGGGCTTCGACGGGGTCCTTCTTGGATGCGCTGCGAGCAGGCAGCAGGCCGGCAACGACCGTCAACAGCACCGAAATCGCGATGAGTACCAGCGCATCCTGCACGGGCAGGCTCATCAGGTTGGGAACCTGTTTGACCGCAAGTGCCCAGGCATTGACCGGGAAACTCACGAGCACCACGACGACAATGGCAAAGACGCCGGCAATGAGGCCCTCGATAAAGGTCTCGGCGTTGAACACGTTTGCCACGTTGCGCTTCGACGCGCCGATCGCACGCAGGATGCCAATCTCCTTTTTGCGTTCCAGCACGCTGATGTAGGTGATGATGCCGATCATGATGGAGCTCACCACCAGGCTGATACTCACGAATGCGATGAGCACCAAGCTGATGGTGTTCACGATGTCGGTCACCGAGCCCATGATGATGCCCATGTAGTCGGTGTATGAGATTGCCTGTTCATCGTGGCCAGAGGCTTTGACCTGCTTGTTGTACGCGTCGATGTGATCGAGCACGCGCTCCTTGGCCTCAAAGTCGCGCGGGAAAATCTTAACCGAGATGGGGTCTGCCTCATCCGCATAGCCCAACGTGGTCAGATTGTTGTCGTAGGTGAGCTTCGACGCCTTGGCATAGCTCATCATGAGCGAACTCAGGTCCTCGGCGTCCATGTTGAAATGAATGGCACGAGCAAAGGCACTCGCATCCACGTGCATGGCGCTCGCCAGGTTGGCAAAACTCGAAGACATCTGCGTCGCCACCTGGCCCATGAGCCTTGCCGCGCCTGTCTTGAGCTGAGCTGACACCGTCGCCGCAATCTGATTGCTGATCGACTTCATCACCTGATCCATAGCCTGCTGCAGATACGGAGCCAGCTGCTTTTGCACATAGTCGGTCATCGCCTGTTGCAGGCGCTCGGCCAGGGCATCGCCGCCGAGCGCCTTGAGCTGGGCCAGGATTTGCTGCGCCGTGGCATCACTCTCAAGATACATCGAAAATGCAGCAGCAAGCTTTGAGGCATCCTTAAGTTCTTCGGGCGTCAGCGCCTTAAACTGATCAGACTGCAAAAAGCCCTCAAACAGTTGGTTGGCAAGCGTTCCCACCTGCTGCATTTGCTCGGGCGTGAGCTCCAGACCGTCAAAGACGCCCGAGAAATCTGGGGTTGGCGCTTTGGCGATGATGTCACTAAAGTCGATATCCTCCCCAACACCCGAAAGGTCAATGTCCAGCCCGGACAAGTCGATACCAGAAAGGTCGATACCGCCGGCCGCGCCCGAGAGTGCAGACGCATCAAACGAGAACGCGCTCTTGAGCACCGCTTCGTCCACGCTGAACATGCTGCCCAGGTCCACGCCCTGTTTGGCTTCACTTTGCAGCTCGTCGAAGGTCCTGCCGGTAAACACGTCTGTCTCGGGGTGGGCAAGCTGCTCTTGCACAATCTGCGAATTGGCGGCGCGCTCCATAAGCTGGCGGGTCAGCGCATGCGTATAGGCAATGCCCGGAGACAACGCACTCGCATTGGCTGTCTCGTTAGGTCGCACCACGCCCACAATGTGCACGTCAATACCGTCGGCAACCTTGGCGGCCATAAAGTCGGCGTCGCCAGACATGTCAGTCCACGTGCCGGTCTCTTCGTTTTTGCGATAGGCATCGGCCGTCGACAGCATCTTAAACGTCGTGGACAGCGCATCGTCGTAGGTAAAATCGGTACCGGTCTCGGACGTCTCGATCTTACCATCAGCCGTCATAGCACTGTTAACCAGGTCGTTGAGCTCATCGATATCCAGCGCACCGATGCTGTAGAGCGTATAGTCGCCCACCGTGCCGCGGCTCGAAAGCACCATTACGGCTTCGTTAGCAGACGTAGGCCAATGCCCCGCCACGACATCGTACTGGCTGTCGAGCAGGCTCTGGTCGTCGATCATCTCGTTAAAGACAGAGGTTCCCATGGATTCCATGCTCACCGTTACCGCCGAGCTCGCGCCTCCGCTCATGGCCTCAGTCATAGCGTTGGGCACCAGCCGAACGGGCTTCTCATCGCCCTTGCCGGCACGATAGACAACCGGCGATACACCGTAGCCGTACTGAATGGCGTTGACCTCTTTGTCGATACCATCGCCACCGGCATCGAGCCATGCCTTAAAGCTCGTCATGTCGTTGGACTTAACACTTGCAAACATATCCTTTACGGCCGTGACCACAGGGATCTTATCGGTTCCCTGAGCCTTGCCGTCGGTTCCGTCGTCGGACGAATCCACGTTTTCAGGCGAGTCATCATCCGCAGCCCCCTGCCCGCCCATCATGGACGACAGGTCGTAATCCTGCTTGGAAATGGTGAGTGGGTAGCTCGAGAGCGTATCCTCCTCGACCTTTTTGATGTAGCCGTTTACGCCATTGGACAGCGCCAGGATCGCCGCAATACCTATAATGCCAATCGACCCCGCAAAGGCCGTCATGGCCGTACGGCCTTTTTTGGTCATAAGGTTGCGGGCAGAAAGCCCCAGCGCCGTCACAAAACTCATCGAGGTTTTGCGCGTAGGCTTGGCCTCGCGACGCGTAGCCTTTGCCACATCGAAAGGGTCGGAATCGTCGGTGATCTTACCGTCCGCCAGGTTGACGATGCGCGTGGCGTACTGGTACGCCAGCTCGGGATTGTGCGTGACCATGATGACCAGGCGGTCGCGCGCCACGTCCTTGAGCAGGTCCATGACCTGTACGGACGTCGTTGAATCCAAAGCGCCGGTCGGCTCGTCGGCCAGCACAATCTCGGGATCATTGATCAGAGCACGGGCGATGGCCACGCGCTGCATCTGTCCGCCCGATAGCTGGCTCGGGCGCTTGT
>CATWCP010000024.1 GCA_958349325.1 uncultured Collinsella sp. | reverse complement strand
AGGCCCTCGCGGCCTAGTCGCTATTTAGGGCGTCCAAGATTTGGGGCGCAGTTCATTGTCCGTTCTAGCGGGCTAAATCAGGCAGATCGGCTAGCGCACAGTAGTGCAGGCAAACCTTACGCAAACAGGCCGTAGATGCTGATGTTGGCTTTGGCGTAGAGGCCGTTAGCATACTCGGTCCACTTGGAGCTGGCGCTCGAAGCCTGCGAAGAGTACTGCTGGTAAGCAGTGTAGTAGGCGGTCATGGCCTGCTTATAGGTAGCGCTATCGGCCGTAAAGGCATCGTCGGCAAAGGCCTTAGCGTAGGTGCTGTCGGCGTCCTTCCAAGTGCCCTTCTCGCTATCCCACTCGTCGCCGGCAAGGTTGATGATGTAGTCGGCGTAATCCTTGCTCGCGGTGTCCTCATTGCCGTCAGAAGGCTCGGTCGGAGCGGTCGGCATGCTTGCGGAGCTATCGCCCACCTTCTTCTTGTAGAGCTTCTGCAGCGTCGCGGACTGGCGGACGATCTGCTTGGCCTGGTCCTTGGACACGCCATACTGCGTGGCCATGGTCTTGTAGTCAGAAGTGCCGATGGAATCCTCGGCGTACTTCTTCATCTCCTTGGAAGAGACGGTAATGCCCTCGTCCTCGGCGGCATCGAGCAGGATCTTGTTGCGCACGTAGGACAGGATGACGTCGGCAGAAGGAGCGGTGTAGTTGCCATCGCTATCCTTGACGGTATCGAGGCTGTACTGGCTCTCGATGGCCTCGCGCGCGGTGATATCACTCTTCTTGCCGTTGTAGCTATAGCTTGCCACGGTCGAATCGAGCTGGTCCTCGGTCAGGGTCGCCGAGCCGACACCCTTGCCGCCAAAGCCGCCATTGCCGATAAAGAAGCCGACCACCGCAGCGATCACGACGGCAACCACAAAGGCGGCAATCATCGTCTTCTTGTGCTTGGATACGCGATCGTCTTCATCGGAACCCAGGATATCGTCGTCCTCATCCTGGGCCTCGGGCATCAGATTCTCGTCAGCGGCATCCGCGGCAATCTGAGCCTCCAGTCGGGCGTCCTCCTCCTCGGCCGTCGTGCCGGCGGCAATGTGCTCGGCAGACGTACCGGCGACCAGATCGATCTTCTCGTCCTCGTCACCGTCGGGGCCTTCGCCGCGCTCGATGATCTGGATGCCGTCGATCTCGTCCTTCTCGTCCTTCTTTTGAATCAGACCCATATCAGTTACTCCTTGTTAGGAAACATAGTCTTCAATAGAATACGCCCGACAGAGTGCCGGGCGTATTGATTCTTAGGTTATACGCAAACACTTAAGTACTATTTAGGCGTTTGCAGCCTGCATGTCTTAGGCCAGGTGCGCGATAACGGCATCGGCAAAGGCCTGCGTGCCCACGGCGCCCTCGACGGAGCCGGTCTGGGCACGACGCACGTCGCCGGTAACCTGCTTACCCTCGTCGAGCGTGGCGGACACGGCGGCGCGGATACGATTGGCCGCATCGTTCTCGCCCAGATGATCGAGCATCATAGCCGCAGACAGAATCTCGGCCGTGGGGTTGGCGATATCCTGGCCAGCGATATCGGGCGCGGAGCCATGCGTTGCCTCGAAGATGGCGCAGTCGGCACCGATGTTGGAGCCGGGGGCCATACCCAGGCCACCTACCAGGCCGGCGCACAGGTCGCTGACGATATCGCCGTACAGGTTGGGCAGCACCAGGACATCGAAGTCGTTGGGGTTCTGGACCAGGCCCATGCAGGTGGCGTCGACGATCTTGTCGTTGAACTCAATATCGGGATAGTTGGCGGCCACCTCGCGCGCAACGCGCAGGAACAGGCCATCGGTCGCCTTCATAATGTTGGCCTTGTGCACGGCCGTCACCTTTTTACGGCCGCAGCGGCGGGCGTACTCAAAGGCGTACTCCACAATGCGGCGGCTCTTGGCGATGGAGATGGGCTTAATTGAGATGGCGGAATCGGCGGCGAAGGTCTTCTGACCCGAGCGCTCGACAAGCTGTGAGAGCTCCTCGACCTCGGAAGCGCCCTCATCGAACTCGATCCCGGCGTAGAGGTCCTCGGTGTTCTCACGCACGATGACCAGGTCGACGTCGCGGAAGCGCGAGCCGTCGCCCGGCTGCGACAGGCAGGGGCGCACGCAGGCGTACAGGTCGAAGTGCTTGCGCAGGGCCACGTTAACGCTGCGGAAACCCGTGCCGACCGGCGTGGTGATGGGGCCCTTGATGGCAACCTTGGTCTCGGCGACCGCATCGAGCACGTGCTGGGGCAGCGGCGTGCCAAACTCGTCCATGACGCCGGCACCTGCCTCCTGGACGTTCCAGTTGATCTGGACACCGGTGGCCTCGACCACGCGGCGCATGGCCTGCGTAATCTCGGGACCGATACCGTCACCGGGAATCAGGACTACATCGTGCGCCATAATCTGTTACTCCTCGTCTTCGGCGTCGTCAGATTTTTTAACGCTAGCACGCTTCTTCTTTTTGGAGAGATCCAGGCCAAAACGTTTAACAAGCATTTCGCAAATCTCGCTCGAACGGGCCTTGAGATAGCTGCCCTTGCCGTTCTCGGCGTCGAACTTAAGGCGCAGCGCAAGCTTCTCGGCGACCTCGGCGTCGATCTCGCCCTGGCCAAACTCGTACAGGCAACCGAGCATATCGCGATACTCAAGGTCGCCGTGGTAGCACTGGATGGCCTCGTCCAGGATGGGCCAAGCCTCGCGCGAACGCTCGACGCTCGTGGCGCCCCACACGCACAGCAGGCGGAAGGCGGCATAGCGCAGCGTGGAGGAAATCTCGTCGAACAGCGCGGTCTCGGCGCCCTCAAAGGCATCGCCCAGCTGCTCGGGGCAAGTGGTGGCGAGCGCCGTCAGGGCATCGAGGGCCTCCCAGCGGGTCTGAGCCTCGGGGCGATCGAGCGCCTCGATCAGCGCGGGCACACAGGGCACGACGCGCTGCGGATCGCGCTCGGCAAGCAGGTGCAGCACGCGGGCGGCAAACTGGCGGATACGGCGCGTGGGGCAGCCGAGCTCCTTGACCAGGCGGTCGACGGCGTTCTCGTTCTCCTCTGCCAGCTGGAGCTGTGCCAGCTCCTCGTCGGTGAGCTGTTCGTCTTTGTTTTCTGCCATAGTTACCTCTTTTTACTATTTCTTAGCGTGCTTGCCAGCACCTTTGCTGTCATCGGTGACCGAGATGAGCTGTCGGTCGGCCGCGCCATTGCGACGCGCGCGGCGGCGCTCCTCGGCGTCGCCCGCGTCGGCGGCGGCGCGGTGAGCCTTGTTGACGTTAAAGACCTCGTCGTGCTTGCGCCACGGGCCGACGGATTCGCCAAAGCTCATTTTAAGGCCGGCGATAAAGCCGCCGAGCCAGCCGATCGGCGCAAACTGCACTAGCGGGAACAGCGAGAACACCCAGGTCAGCAGGATGACTGCCGCCGCTCCCGCAAAGTTGGCAATCCAGTAGTCACGCTTGGTGATGACGCGCTTTTCGCACGCCCACTGGCCGCACAAAAAGCCGATGTAGATCGCAAAGAGAAAGAGCACCAGCGCAAGCACCACGAACGTCCAGCTCATGGGCGCTACTCCCCGTGATGGTGGCCGCAGCAGCACTCGTGGCCGTCGTCATGGCCGTGGCCGCCGCAGCACTCGTGGTCCTCGCCATGGTGGTGGCCACAACCGCACTCGTGGTCGTCGCCATGTTCGCCGCAACCGCAGCCTTCCTCGTGAGCACCATGCTCCTCGGGACGATACTGCGACCAGTCAAGACCGGCGGCGATGGCGTCGGCCTCCTCCTTGTAGAGCACCGTGATGGCCTGGGTGCCCAGCTTGGCGCCACCGATGGCATCGAGCATGTCGTAGAGCGTAAAGGCCACGTCGGCGCCGGGCAGCGCAAGCTCGCGGTCGTCGGCATAGGCGAGCGCCAAGCGCAGGTCCTTGATGAAGTGCTCGACCATAAAGCCGGGCTTGTAATCGCCGTCGAGCGCCTTGGGCGCCAGACTCTCCATGGCGCCGGACTTGCCGGTACCGCCCAGAATCATCTGACGGGTCTTCTCCAGATCGAGGCCGCTCAGCTCGGCAAACGCCATGGCGTCTGCCATGCCGACCATGCAGGCGCCCAGCGACACCTGGTTGGCGAGCTTGGCAGCCTGGCCCTTGCCGGCGCCGTCGAAGCAGCAGATGGTTGCCGCAAAGGTGGAAAGGATATCGCGGACCGGGGCAATGTCGTTCTCGGTAGCGCCCACGATAGCCGTAAGCGTGCCGGCGATAGCACCCGACTCGCCGCCGGTGACGGGGCAGTCAAACGCCATGCGGCCGGAAACCTGGGCGGCCTCGGCAATGTCGCGCGCCAGCTCGGGCGAGCTCGTGGTGAGGTCGATCAGGACCGCGCCGGGCTTAGTGCACGCGAGCAGGCCGTCGCCCGCCAGGTAGAGCTCCTCGACCTCGGAGGGATAGCCCACCATGGTAAAGACGACGTCGGCGTTCGCCGCGGCATCTGCCGGCGTATCGGCCCAGACGGCACCGCGCTCAACGAGCGCTGCAGCCTTGGACTTGGTGCGGTTGTTGACCGTGACGGGATAGCCAGCGTCCAGAATGTGGCCGGCGATGGGGGCACCCATAATTCCGGTGCCGATGAATGCGACGGAGAGCTTGTTTGCCATGAAACCTTTCCTTTTGGGTTGGGTGTTGTTACCAGGTTGAATACTCGGTGCCAGCGTTTGGGCTGTGAGTCGAGGGCGATTACGGACGCAGCGCTTGCCTACTGACCGCGCACGCGGCGGGCGATACGGTCGGAAAGCGACGCCTTGTCGGCGCGGTTCTTACCCCAAAACGCGCAGCCCACCATGCCGGGGCCCACGTGCGAGCCGATGGTGGGACCCACGGAGCCGCGAATGATCGTGACGTCGGCGCAACCCTCCTCCTTGCGGATGGCGGCTTCGAGCCAGTCACCATCCTTTTCGGCATCGGCCGTCATGATGGCGATGGGCATGGTGCGATCGGGCACGTAGTTCTCGCGGAACGACTTGAGGATGGACTTGAGCGCCTTCTTGCGGCCGCGGTTGACGCCGATCAGCGACAGCGAGCCGGCCAGGTCGTAGGAGAGCTCGGGCTTGACGTCGAGCTTTGCCGTGAGCTGCGCCGCCGCGGGAGGAATGCGGCCGCCGGCAGCCAGTGCGTCGAAGCTCTCGAGCGTAAAGTAGCCGTGCACGTAGGTCTTTGCCTCGTTTGCCCAATCGACCAGCTGCTTGGCGGTCAGTCCCGCCGAACGCTGGCGCACGGCCTCGAGCGCCAAGAGCGCACCGGTCGCGCAGGGCAGAGCGTTGTCGACCACGTAGAGCTCAAAGTTGGGATACTCGGCGCGCACGACACCTGCCGCCTGGCACGCGGAGTTGTAGCTCGACGACAGCGCCGAGGTAAAGCACAGGTAGACCGTGGGCGTGCCCTCTTTGGCGCACTCGGTAAAGAACTCGATATAGCGACCGAGCGACACAGCCGAGGTGGACACACGGGCACCGGCGCGCATGCGGTCGTAGAACTCCTTGGGTGTGATGCTCGACCAGATGTCATCCGTGCGCTCCTCGCCATCGATAATGAAGGGGAAACCCAGGATATCGACATCGAGGTTCGCGGCGACCTCGGGGCTAAAGTCGCAGCAGGTATCGACGACGATGCGGCAACGGTCCGAATGACCGGTAGATGCAGCCTTGTCCATCAAAGCGACTCCTTACGTAAAAAGGCGACCACCCGCATGGGATGGCCGCCAACCGTTAACTCATGCAAGTTAACGTATTTTACTCGTCAAGTGTTTCGATGCGGGGCTTGATGATGCCATATCCACCATTCTTACGGTGATACACCACATTGATGAGGCCAGTCGTCGCGTTCTCGAACACGTAGAAGTCATGACCAAGCAGATCGGTCTGCACCAGCGCCTGCTCCTCAGTCATCGGGGTGACGTCGATAACCTTCTCGCGGACGAGCAGGTCGTCCTCCTCCTCGGGCAGCAGCAGGTCGGCCAGATCCTCGACGCGCTCGACCGGCGCAACATCCGCGGCGCTGGCACCGCCCTGGCGGTTGTCCACGACCTTGGTCTTGAACTTGCGCAGCTGGCGGGTGACCTTATCGGCGGAGAGGTCGATGGCGGCGTACATATCTGCACCGTGCTCGGCAACGCGAATCACCGAACCGCGGGCACGAACCGTAACCTCGACGATTGCCGGGTTGGGGTTCGAGGGGTTCTTCTCATAGCGAAGTACAACGTCGACCGTCATGGGCTCGATATCGAAAACCTTGAGCGCCTCGCCGATCTTCTCATCCACATGCGCACGCAGAGCATCGGTTACCGTCGTCTTGCGTCCAGAAACCTTGATATCCATACGTGGCTCCAATCTGCCTCGGGGACTTACTGTACTGGCTATGTACCCATTGCCGTGCATTTAATCACGCGGATTCCTAAAGACCCGAATAACGATTGCTTGATACCGCATACCGAAGTCTCGTACTTTTCCATGGCAAAGTGCGCTATGGGAGGGCGTCGGCGGCTTTGTATTTGGTCCCGAAAATTGGCTTTGACCTGCTGGTTTTATTGGGATGAAAAAGCCGGGCTCCCCCATCGGGGAAGCCCGGCAGTGCGTGTTGAAACCGTGAAGAGGTGTCCTTTCCAACGTATAGGAGACACCACCCCTAGCAATAACTAGCTATTGAGTTTGTTAATGTCGTCGTCGGTGATGGCGCCTTCTTGGCTGGACGATTTGTCCTCGGAGGATGCGGTCTCATTGTTGGAATCGGAGGACTCGCTGCCGGAGGACGTGGTCTCACTGGACTCAGAGTCGCCCGGCTGCACGTTAGCGCCCGAAACCGTCTTAGTGGTGAGGTCGTAGGGCATACTGCCATACCAGACAGAGTGGACCGCCTCGAGCGTGCCGTCGGCCGTAATACCGTCGAGGGCATCGCTCACGGCACGGCACAGTTCGTCATTGGACGAGAGGCCCGCAACATCAAGCGTCGAGGGCGCCTCGAGCGCACCGACATAGGAGACCTCGCTCATCAGGCGTGCAAGGTAGCCGCCGGCCGTGGAGTCGCAGATCACATAGTCGACCTCGCCGGACTCGAGCGCCTCAAAGCACTCGTTGATGTTGGAGTAGGTCTTTTGGTTGGCGGTGATGCTCTGCTTAGCAAGCGCCTCCTGCGAGGCCGAGGACATTTGGACACCCAGAGTAGACGCGTTAAGAGTATCGGTGGAAACGATTAGCGACCCACCATCGCTAGTTTTACCGAACACGGAAGTGGCATCGTACAGGCAGGTGCCGAGCGAGCTAATGTCCCCGTCCGTGGAGTTAATCTCGCCGATAAAGATATCGGCCTTTTTGTCGCCGAGCACGGAACCTACCGAGGACGCATCGACAAAGGCGACCTTAAGGCCCATGCGGCTTGCGAGAGCGCGGGCGGCGTCAACCGCATACCCCGTGAGCTCGCCGTCGGCGTCCTGCATGGCCTGCGGCGCATCGGAAGTATCGAGGGCGACCGTCAGGGTTCCGGGAGTGACCAGGGCATCGTCCGACACCGCCGGCGTGACGGTCTCGTACTCGATCTGGTCGATCGTGGGAGTCGTGAACGTAGACAGCGGGTTGAACGCGCATCCGCTCAGGCCCAAAACGGCGATGACCGCTGCGGTCCCAGCACCTAACCGAGCCGCGTGCATCAAGCTGCCCCTCACCATGTCCACTACCCTGCCTTCTGTGTCGTATACGATCCGTGCGTTGCGCGGAATATCAGGTTGTTCCCACCAGCTGACCTGGTATTTGACCCCACACTTGCGCACCGGGGTGTTTGCTCGGGAGGCCGCAGCCACCTTCACGACTGGCCCGCTCGCCCGCGAGGCGGTATTGCCCCAAAGAAAGTAGAACGGACGGTGCGGCTTACATCTAGGACGCGCCATGATCGCGCCGCGCGCACGCGGTCGCTTACGTGGATCCCTTTGACCGCGTCTGTCTTGGACTAGGACGGGCATTTCGTCCGTCCGCAACCACAGCCTGGTAGGAACGAAGCGCATTATAACTAAGTTCAAGCTAAAGTTTAAGGTTAGGGGCGTCATTCGCATCTCGAGTACAGATTTTGCGGGTCGGAGCGGACCATTCGTGCCCCTATGAAGCCCGGAGCTCCCCTACGGGGAGCTCCGGGGCACCCGTCTCAGGGTGCCGTGTGCAAAAAACGGCAAATATGAGTACTGTTACCAATTTAGTAGCAGCGTATTACCGCCTCACGAGCCCTTTTTGAGTTCCGCACAGCCTGCTTGGCGCCAAGATATTCCACATTCGTTTATTATCTCTTCGCTGAATCCAGATTATCGGCCCAAGTTTCTTTGTTTTTGCTGTCACTAATCTAGTAACAGTACTCATATTTGCCGTTTTTTGCACAGAGCATATAAACAGACCCCCTATAAAGCCATAGTTTTACGCTGGTTTGAGCCCAAAGCACGCTCGGAGCGTATTCAGCAGAGCATCTTGCCTCTTTCGACGAGCCTCTACGCGATTCTGATATCGCTTACCCATACGCTGGTGGATGCGCCATGCGAGTGCTTCCATCGCTTCCATGTCACAGAGCATTTCGTTGTTGACCGTCGCGACCTCGATTCCCATAGTAATCAAGCCCGTGTTGCGCTTTTCATCATGGATACGTCCCCTCCGAGAGGAATGGCCCAGCTCACCGTTGTATTCCAAGTCAAACCGGGCTGCTTCCTGAAAGGCATCGCAAACCGCATGCGGCATCCCCGAGATCGCCTGTGCACGGTCGTTGAACTCGATCTTGTAGTCGGTCTTAAAGGGACCACAGGCAAATCCGCCATAGGAAAACGGAAGCGAAAACATGGCAAGCATGATGCACTCCATGGGTGAACGCAGGTTTTCCGACAGATAGGGACACAGCCGCCGCAGCTGCTTGGCCGCGCTCCCCTTGCATGCCGCGAGGTAATCTACCAGGCAATCGGGTGTCAGCACGGACTCGACCTCAAAGTAACCGACATCTGGCGGCTGGTCTTTGTCCTTTGCCAATTTGTTCACGACAGGCGAGGTGTAGGGAGGCAGATACTTCCCGCGGTCACTCAGTGAAATCTTAGAGCACAGCTCCTGGGCCAGGGCAAATGCCTGGATGCAGCCGACCTCGCGCGCGACGGCAACACAAAGGGCCTCGGGAGATAGACTGTACACCCCTGGTTCCACCTCTAGAATCGAGCCGGCGGGCAACCCAGAGCATACGGACCAGCCCACGCCAGGCATGCGGCGGCGCTGCGCCGCAGATCCCACCAGCAAGCAAAGATCTTCTTGCACCTCGCCGCTTGCGGCCCCAATCCGCACCAAGTCGGGAAGATAGATGTCCTCGATCGAGGGCGACGACGCGCGCAGCACACGGCACTCTTCATCGGGACTGAGGTCCCTCCAGCTGATGTAACCCATTTGTCGGCGCTCGGCGCGCATCATGCGTAGCGCCGAGGCGCCCGTCAGAATTACGGAAGCAGCCAGCTGCTCGCTTGCAGGCTTGCCACGCTGCCCGATCTTTATTGCCATCTGAACCACCCCTACCAAACGCGTGCGATAGCGAGGCCATCAACGGCCGTGGCACCGGCGCGCTTGAGTTCCGCCGAAGCCGCTGCCATCGTCGCACCCGTGGTGATAACGTCGTCGATAAGCAGCAGGCGGCGGCCCCGCACGTCCTCAACGGTCTCGTACATGCCTCGGGCGCGTTCACGGCGTTCTTCACGACCGAGTTCACGCTGGTCGCCATGCCCGTACTTAACGAGGGCGTCGAGCAGCGGAACACCCGACAGCTCGCAAAATGGGCGCGCGATGGCTTCCATATGATCGAAGCCGCGTCGCCGAAACGCCGCCGCCGTCGCGGGCACAAACACCACTGCATCGGCGCCGGACAACACACCGCCATAGCGATCGGGCGCCGCGACCTGGGCATGTAAGGCGGTGTCGTATAGCAGCTCTGCCAGATACGGCGCCAGGCGTCGCTCGCCCGCGTCTTTGTACGCTTTAATGATCCGCGGCAGCGGGTGCGTGTAAACGGCACATGCCAGGCACCGGTCGAGTGCTTCGGCCATCGCCGAGGACGTACCCTCGACCGAGCACTCGGTGCACAGCAAGTCTCCAAACGGGGCGCCGCATCGAGTGCAGCTATGCCGCGGGTCGATGAGCGCAAGCGCCGCCAAGCAGTCTTGGCAAATAAGCGCGCCGGAGCGCTCGCAGCCGGCGCATCGCGTGGGCGACAACGCCTCAAGCGCCTCGTGCGCCGCCCGCTCGGCAAACGGTAGCAATTCATCCGCAAACGGTAGGATGTCGGCACCTTGCAGGCATCCCAACACGTTCAAATGTCTCTTCACGACACAACCCTCCCTACGCTCGGTCGCAGGGAGGGTCGTTGATTCAGCGCTATGGTACCCCGGCGCGTTTGGGGCCAGGCGGGTTAAATCCGTTTGCGGGCGCTATTCGCCGGTGGGCGGTTGCGGTGCGGACGAGTTTTGGGTCGAACCCTCGCCACCATCTTGACGCGGCTTGCGGGAACGACGACGGCGACGGCGCTTCTGGCCCTGGTCGGCCGAACCCTCGCCACCACGATCTTCGCGCAACTCGTGTTCGTCGCGAGCAGTGCCGCGCGCGGCCTTGGCGGCCGCCCCTCCGCCATCTCCGGGGCGACGGCGCGTGACCTTAACCTCGCCATCCGAGACCTGATCGGCCACGGAGGGCACCGAGGGCTTTTGCTGCGTGCCCGAGGAATGGCGACGACGCGGACGCGGGGCGCGCTCGTCATCGTTGCGCTGCTTGCCACCCTTGTCGGCAGGCGCGTCGGAGGCCGAAGCGCCCTTGGGAGCGGCACCGGCCTCGCGAGCGGCTGCGGTGCGGAAGGCGTCCTCGCGCTCCTCGCTCGACAAATGGCGGCGGCGACGGCGCGTGGGATTCATGCCACCGCCGCGGTTTTGCTGCTGAGGCTGCTGAGCCTCGCGCTCGCGGGAGGAATTCTTGCCTGCGGGAACGGCCTCGCCGGCATCGCCCGAAC
The DNA here is from genome assembly GCA_958349325.1 of uncultured Collinsella sp. Taxonomy (GTDB): domain Bacteria; phylum Actinomycetota; class Coriobacteriia; order Coriobacteriales; family Coriobacteriaceae; genus Collinsella. The sequence continues at coordinate 3,105 of CATWCP010000024.1, read as the reverse complement.
CCGAGCGCTTGCGGCGGCGACGTCCACTGGCAGCCTCCTCAGCCTCGGGTGCCTCGGCCTTGCCGCGACCCTTACCGCGGCCGCGACCCTCGCCCTGGCTCTGACCGGCACGGGTATCGGCGTCCGCATCGCGACGGCGGCGCTTGGGCATCGTCGTCCCCGCCAGACGGTCGGCGCTCGACAGGCCATCGCCCACGTCGACGCCGTTCTCGCGGTCGAGCTCCATAAGCGCCAGGCGCATCTCGGGCGACTCGATACGCTCGAGCACATCGCGCGTCACGCAGTCGGGGCGGCAGTTGCAGCCCTGCTCGGCGGCCTTCTTTTTGCAGCCCTCAGAGCAGGTCATGTCGGCCAGGTTGACCTTAAAGACTTTGCCGTTCTCCAGGCGCAACACCAGCTGCTCACGCGGCGTGTCATATTCCTGGATGCGCGCCTTGCCAAGCGGCGTATCGATAAGCGTCTTCTTTTTGGGCGCGCGGCTCTTAAAGTCCTTGTACGCCTCGAACTCGTAGCGCAGGCAGCACATCAGGCGGCCGCAGACGCCGCTAATCTTGGACGAGTTGAGCGGCAGATCCTGCTCTTTTGCCATGCGGATCGAAACCGGCTCAAACTGTCCGCCAAAGCGTGTGCAGCAGAGCTCCTGGCCGCACTGGGCATAGCCGCCCACCAGGCGGGTCTCGTCACGCACGCCGATCTGGCGCATGTCGACGCGAATGTGCAGCGTCGAGGACAGGTCCTTGACGAGCTGACGGAAATCGACGCGCTCCTCGGCCGCAAAGTAGAACACGGCCTTCTCGCCGCCAAACAGGTACTCGACGCCGACCGGCTTCATCTCGAGATCGAGCTCCTTGACCAGACGACGGAAATCGACCATGGCCTCGTCACCCTGGATAGCCAGGTCATCGGCAAGCTGCAGGTCGATGTCGCTCGCTACGCGCAACACGGGCTTGAGCGGCTGACCGATTTCGTCGAGCGGCACCTCGAAGGGATCGGCCGTAACCAAGCCGATCTCGGTTCCGCGCTCGGTAGAGCAAATGGCATAATCGGCCTCGAGGATATCCAGATCCTGTGGGTCGAACCACAGGTCGCGCGAGGCGTAGGTAAACTTAACGGGTACGACTAACGGCATTTCAGTGCCTTCCTGATATCGAACAGCATGACCTCGATGGCCAGCTGGGGAGTAACGTTTCTGGCGATGTTGCGCTCAGCGGTGGCAACCGCCTCGAGCGCCTGGGTGGCACCCGCAACATTCGTCGCCGCGGCAAGCCGCCCGATCGTGTCACGCGCGTCCTCGTTCACAACGCCTGTCGCCTCATCCTGAAGCGTCAGCAGCACGTCGCGCATGAGCGTCCGCGCGCTCGCCAGCGCTTCCATGATACCCGAACGCTCGCGCGCGTTGAGTTCGCGCTTGTTGCGGTCTTCAAGCTGCTTCAATGCTCCACGCGACAGGTAGTCGGCATTTTGCTCGAGCACCTTTTCCTGTGTGGACTTGACCTCGGCGAGCGGCGCCTTGACGGCGACGATGAGCGACTTGGCGCGACTGAGCACATCGGCCTCGTCGGCGGCGATGAGCGAGTCGATGGCACGGACCATCTGGCGACGGGCGTCCTGGCGCTCGGCGCTCTTAAGGAACTCGATACCGCGCGTGGGGCTGCCCGCCACGGCGACGGCCATGCGGCAGCGCGCGGGATCTTGACCGGTGGCGCGGCTCACGGCCTGCGCGGCCACAGTGGGCGACACCAGCCGAAACGGCACGCACTGGCAGCGGCTCACGATGGTGGGCAACATCACGTCTGCCGAGGTGCCCAGCAAGATAAACATAACGCCCTCGGGCGGCTCCTCGAGCGTTTTGAGCAGCGCGTTGGCGGTGTTGGCGCGCAGCTGCTCGGCACGGTCAATGATGTAGACCTTGGCCTTGGCGCGGATGGGCGCCAGGGGTACGTCGTCGAGTAGCTCGCGCGTCTGGGCGATGAGGTAGCCCGTGGCGCTCTCGGGCGTGTAATAGTGCACGTCGGGGTGCGTATGGCGGGCGACGCGCACGCAGCTATCGCATGAGCCGCAGCCATCCTGCTCGCACAGGAAGGCTTGGGCGAGCGCCCACGCGGCGTCGAGCTTGCCCGCGCCGGGCGCGCCCAAAAACAGGTAGGCGTGCGATGCACGACCGCTGGCGACGGCATTGGTCAAAAAGTCGCGCACGCGCTCTTGGGTGTCGAGCTTGGCCAGCAGGCTTGCCTGGGCGGGGGCCATGTTACTCGGCCTCCTTGGCAAGCGCGGCGGCGACGGCATCTTGCGGAATGTCGAGGCCGTAGGCGCGAACCTGCTCGACCGTCTTCTCGAAGACTTCCTCGATGGTCGCGGTCGCGTCGATGAGCTTTACGCGGTTTGGTTCCTCGGCGGCAATGGCGCAAAATCCCTGGTAGACGCGCTCTTGGAAGGCCATGCCCTTGGCCTCCATGCGGTCGGCCGCACCGCGATCGGCCATGCGCAGCGCCGCCTGCTCGGGCGTGATGTGATAGACGAGCGTGAGCGCCGGGTGCGTACCCGCGACGGCCAGGTTATTGGCATCGCGCACCATCTGACGATCGAGGCCATCGGCAAACGCCTGGTAGCAGGTCGTGGAATCGTAGAAGCGATCGCACAGGACCACCTTGCCGGCAGCAAGGGCGGGCGCGATGACCTCGTGCACCAACTGAGCGCGTGCCGCCTCGTAGAGCAGCAACTCGCAGGTGTCGCCCATCGCCGTATTGGCGGGGTCGAGCAGCAGGGCGCGGATCTTTTCGCTGATGGCGGTGCCGCCCGGCTCGCGCAGACTCACAACCTGGTAGCCAGCGAGCTCGAGCGCACGGGCAAGCAGGCGCGCCTGCGTGGACTTGCCGGCACCATCAACGCCCTCGAGCGTGATAAAGCTATGTTGAGCGGGCTCAAAAGCCATGGGCGCAGCCCCTTCCTACAAGGCGCGTAAATGCAGATATATCAACCAAGCCATGATACCCCAGTGCTCGGCGCGCCCCCAATGGCTAATGGTGCCTTTCCAAAGTTGCGGTGAAATACCTTGATTCTCATTTTCATTGCAACAGCCTCAGGACTCAGCGCAACGCGTTGCGC
>CATWCP010000023.1 GCA_958349325.1 uncultured Collinsella sp. | reverse complement strand
AGGGCGGCAGCCATGTCAACCTTGGCGGTATCTCGCTCGACTTCTTCTCGATGACGCACTCCATCCCCGGCGCTCTGGGCGTGTTCATTCGCACCAATCAGGGCACCGTTATGCACACCGGCGACTTTAAGCTCGACCAGACCCCCATCGACGGCGTCACGCCCGACTATGCCGCTATCAGCCGCTTTGCCAAGCAGGGCATCGACCTGTTGCTGTCCGACTCCACCAATGCCACGGTACCCGGCTTTACCAAGTCCGAGGCCGAGGTCGGTCCCAACTTGCTGCACGCCATCAAGAACGCCCCGGGTCGCGTGTTCGTCGCTTCGTTCTCGAGCCACATCCATCGTTTGCAGCAGATCTGCGATGCCGCCCGCAAGTGCGGCCGTAAGGTCGTTGTGACCGGTCGCTCCATGCTCACCAACACCCGCGTCGCGCGCGAGCTGGGCTACCTCAACATCGACGATGCCGATATCATCGATGCCTTCGATATCGATAACCTGCCCGACGACAAGATCGTCGTCATGTGCACCGGTTCGCAGGGCGAGCCGCTGTCGGCCCTGTCCCGCATGGCCAATGGCGAGCACAAGACGCTCTCTATCCACGAGGGCGATACCGTCATCCTCTCGGCAACTCCTGTTCCCGGCAACGAGAAAGCCGTCCAGCAGGTCGTCAACAGCCTGGCCAAGCTCGGCTGCGACGTGTGGGATAAGAACCGCGCTCTTGTCCACGTCTCGGGCCACGGCAGCCAGGAGGAGCTTAAGCTCCTGATGGCCATGGCCAAGCCCACGTACTTTATGCCGGTTCACGGTGAGGCCGTGCATCTGCGCGCCCATGCCCAGCTGGCCCGCAAGATGAGCATCAAGGACGATCATATCTTTATCCTCGATAACGGCGACACGCTCGAGATGCGCGGTGGTATCGTCAAGCGTGGTACGCCCGTCGAGTCCGGCGTCGTCTACGTCGACGGCCTGCGTATCGGCGATACCGACCCCATCGTCCTGCGCGATCGTCAGAAGCTCGCCAATGACGGTATGGTTACCGCTGTTGCCATCGTCTCGCTCAAGCACAAGAAGATCGAGGCCATCGAGTTTTCGGGCCGCGGCGTCTCGTTTGCCATCGACGACCAGTTCTCCGAGGATGCCTCCGCGTCCATCATGAAGACGATCGAGAAGGGCAAGTTCAGCTTTACGAGCAGCGGTTCCGATGCTATTCGTAAGGCCGTGCGCGATTCGCTCTCTAACTTTATCTGGAGCCGTACGCGCACCCGTCCGATGATTATCCCGGTCGTCATGGAGGTTTAGTTTGGCGCGTGGATCTGCACAAAACGCCAAAGGCAATAAGGCCAATAACCAACCGGCATCTGCTAAGGGTGCCGGTTCCCATCTGCGCGCCAATAAGGGCCACGAGGCGGACTTCGACGATTTTGAGCCCTTGGTCGAGCCCTCGGCCAACCGCGATATCGCCGGCGTGGTCATCGCCGTTTTGGCGATTGCGTCCTTCATTGCCGTGATTTCGCCGGCGACTGCACCCGTTACGGCTGCGGTTGCCGGTTTCTACCACCTGGGCTTTGGTCTGGGCGCCTACGTGCTGCCGATCGTCATTTTGCTGTTTGCCGCCACGCTCTTTTTAGGCGAGGACTCGCCGCTCAACGTGCGCTCGGTCGCGGGCGGAGCCGTGGTCTTTATCGCCGTTATCTCCATTCTTTCGCTGGTGGTGCCGGGTACGAGCGACTCGTGTGACCTTATGTTCACTCCGCAAAATCTGTCCGCCTCGGGTGGCTACATCGGTGCGTTTATTGCGAGTGCGCTGCAGAATGCCCTGGGTAAGCCTATCGCGATGGTGGTCCTGTTGGGTCTGGCCGTCGTTGGTTTTGTCATCATCGGCTTTTCGGTGGGCGGCGTTTTGCGCTCTGCTCGCGACCGTGCGGCCGATTTTGCCGAGCGCCGTCGTGCCGACGTCAACGCGAGCCCGTGGGGTGACGACGAAGCCCTGTCGGTGCCCGGCGTTGCCCGTCCGCACCTGAGCATTCTTCGTCAAAAGGGCTCCGATGCTGCCGTGACCACGGTCATGGGCAACGATGTGGACCCGGTTTTGGACGATGACGACGAGGACGAGGATCCGTTTGTCGACGTATCCGATGCCGTGGAGGCCGAGCGTGCTAAGACGACGCTGCTGCCGCGCCGTCATGTCAAGAAGGGCAAGGCCACACCCAAGTTGAATACAAGCGAGCCCGACCCGTCTTGGTCCGATAGCGAGATTGAGCTCACTGAGGGCGATGACGAGGACGACGAGGCTCCGATTGAGACCGCAAAGACAACTTTGCTTCCGCGTCGCCATGCAAAGCGCGACCAGGTAACCGGTCAGCTTTCGATGGAAGACGACCCCGATAAGATTGACGAGTCCGAGCCGCCGTTTGCCGTGAATCCTGTCTCGGCAGCACCTCAGATTCCCGACTTCTTGAAGCATCCCAAGGTTGCCGATGCGCCTGCCTCGAGTGCTGTCGGATCGGCTGCGGCTAGCGATGGGGGAGCGGATGGCACCGTTGCCGATGCCGAGGGCGAACAAGAGGATGGCCTCAAGCTCCCGCCGCTCGAAATCCTTCATGCCAATCCGCAGTCGGCGTCCTCCGCGTCTTCTGATAAGGAGCTGGAACAGACTGCCGAGTCGTTGCAGTCCACCTTGCTTGAGTTTGGCCGTAGCGCCCGCGTTGTCGGCTGGATTGCCGGCCCCACGGTCACGACCTTTAAGCTGCAGCCCGGTGAGGGCGAGCGCGTGAGCAAGATCTCGAGCCTCGAGGACGATATTGCGCTTTCGCTTGCCGCCCAGTCGGTGCGCATCTTTGCGCCGATCCCTGGCACCTCGCTCGTTGGTATCGAGATTCCCAATCGCAAGCGACAGAACGTCAACTTGGGCGATGTGCTTCCCTATGTGAAGGGCGGTCCGCTTGAGCTTGCCATCGGTCGCGATGCCGAGGGCACGCCGGTTGTCGCCGACCTCGCCAAGATGCCCCATCTGCTGATCGCCGGCACCACCGGTTCGGGTAAGTCGGTCATGATCAACTCCATCATCACGACCTTGCTCATGCGCGCTCTTCCCGAGGACGTTCGCCTGATCATGGTCGACCCCAAGCGCGTCGAGCTTGCGGGCTATAACGGCCTGCCGCATCTCTACGTGCCCGTGGTGACCGAGCCCAAGCAGGCGGCCAGTGCGCTGCAGTGGGCCGTGTCCGAGATGGAGCGTCGCCTGAAGGTCTTCGAGCGCCTCAACGTTCGCAAGATCTCGACCTACAACGAAAAGCAAGCTGCCGGCGAGTTTGAACACTACGATAACCCGCCGCAAAAGATGCCCTATCTGGTCATCATCATCGACGAGCTTTCGGACCTGATGATGGTCGCCGGCAAGGATGTCGAGGCCTCGATCGTCCGTATCGCCCAGCTGGGCCGCGCCGCCGGTATCCACCTTATCGTGGCTACGCAGCGCCCCAGCTCCAACGTGGTGACGGGCCTTATTAAGGCCAACATCACCAACCGTATCGCCTTTAACGTGGCTACGGGCATCGATTCTCGCGTCATTATCGACCAGATGGGCGCCGAAAAGCTCACCGGTTTGGGCGACATGCTGTTCTCCAAGGTCGACTGGGGCAAGCCTCGCCGTATCCAGGGCTGTTTTGTCTCGGACGACGAAATTAACGAGATCGTCGAGTTCGTTAAGTCGCAAAGCGAGCCCGACTACCACGAGGAGATTCTGTCTGCTGTGGCGCCCGCCTCCATGTCCATGGCTGGTGGCGGCATTGTTCGCACGGGCGTTGCCGAACCGCAAGATGACGACCCGCTTATCTGGGAGGCCGCCCATATTGTGGTGGAATCGCAGCTGGGCTCCACATCTGGGCTGCAACGCCGCCTCAAGGTTGGCTATGCGCGCGCCGGGCGTATTATGGACATGCTGGAAGAAAAGGGTGTCGTCGGCCCGCCCGATGGTTCCAAGCCGCGCGAGGTCTTGCTGGACGAGGAGGGGCTCGCCGCGTTGGAGTCTGTCGACGCCGAGATGGCACGTGAAGATCGTGAGTTTGGAGGATTCTGATGGCTGCACGCTTTGGTGACATGCTGCTCGAGCAGCGTCGCCGGATGGGCCTTTCCATCCAGCAGGTCGCCAACACCATCAAAATCAGGCCGCAGATCATCGAGTTTTTCGAGACCGGTAACTTTGCATCGATGCCCCCGCGCGGCTATGCGCAGGGCATGATTTCGAGCTATGCACGCTTTTTGGGGCTTAACCCTCGCGAGGTCGTCAACGCTTATTTTGATGACCTCATGGCATATGAACGCGAGACCTCGCAGCGGGGCGGTCGTTTTCAGGATGCTGCCGGCTACGTTAACTCGCGTTCGTCGGTCGATAACGGACGCTTTCTGATGGTTCAGGGTGGTCGCTCGACGCGGTATGGCCAGCGCCCTCCGCAGGCGGGCTATATCACCGAGACGGGCTCCAGCGAGGAGATTCGTTCTCAGCGAGATCGCTTTCGCAGTACGCCCATGCCTGATGACCGTGCGCTTCCTGCCGCTCGCGGGTTGAGTCGCGATCCCCGCGCCGGTTACGGCGACGGTGGCTACTCCGGTCGTGGTTATCGCGGAGTTTCTGCCGGGCGTTCCCACGGTGGATATGCCGACGCCGATACCACGCAGGTGACGCCGCGCCTCCGTTCGCAATCGCAGTCTTACGGGCAGCGCTCTTCGGCGCCTCGCTCTGACCAGCGTGGCTATCAGAACCGTGGTGAGCTTGCGCCGCGTTCGGGCCAGCGCGGCTCGCAGAGCCAAGGCGGCTATCGTGGTCGTCCCGATAGCGGTCGCGGCCGTATGCCGCAGGTAAAAGGTCGCGGTGGTTCTAATCGCGGACGCGGCGGTGGACGTGCCCCCCAGAATAATGGACTCGATCCGCGCATCATCTACGCCGGCATCGGTGCCGTGGCGCTTTTGTTGATTCTGCTCATCCTGGTCCTCCTGCGTGGCTGCGGCTCTTCTGCACCCGAGTCGACGCCCGAGACGCCCGCGGCCACCAAGACGACGACCAAGAAGTCTTCCAAGAAGACCGAATCCGTTGACGAGGATGAAGGCACCGACGAGGCGACGGATTCTGCCGATTCCGATGCCGCCAAGGCGAACGCGAAAAAGAAAGAGGACGAGGTCATCAAGGTCAAGGTCTCCGTTGCCAAGGGCAAGACCGCCTGGATCGAGGTCAAGGTCGACGGTAAATCGGTCTTTGGCGCCCAGGCAACCGGTCCCTTTGAGCAGGAGTACACGCCCGAGTCCTCGATCGAGATCACCACGTCCAAGCCCTCCGATGTTACGGTTACCAAGAACGGTGAAAAGGTTCGCTACGACACCAAGACATCGGGCGTGGCGCGTGTGACCATTACCGTTCCCAAGAAGGAGACCACTGACTCCGAAGACGGCGAGAGTACCGACGGCACCGATACTGCAGACGGCACCGACCCTCAGTCTACCGACGGTACCGACGCCCAGTCTACCGACGGTACCGACACGGCATCCGACGGCCAGACAGCGAACGATTCAGATGGCTATTCGTACGACAGCTACTAAGGCTCCCCGTACCGAAAGGAAGAACCATGGCTAAAGATTCCAGCTTCGACGTTGTGTCCGAGGTCAATATGCAGGAGGTCGATAACGCTTTCCAGCAGACCACCCGCGAGATCTCTCAGCGCTATGACCTCAAGGACTCCGGCGCCACCATCGAGCTTTCGAAGGGCGACAAGCTCTTTACGATCAATGCCCCGGCCGATTTTGTCTCCAAGCAGATCATTGACGTGTTGAGCTCCAAGCTCATCAAGCGCGGCATCGACCTCAAGGCTGTCTCTTGGGACGCGCCGCAGGCGGCTTCGGGCGGTACCGTGCGTGTGCTCGGCCATATCGTCGAGGGCATTGACCAGGCGACCGCCAAGAAGATCAATAAGGACATCAAGGATCAAAAGCTCAAGGTCAAGGTGACCATCGAGGCCGATAAGCTGCGCGTTACCTCGGCCTCTAAGGACGCGCTTCAGACGGTGATCCAGTTCCTGCGCGACCAGGACTACGGTCAGCCGCTGCAGTTTACCAACTACCGCTAATTTACTCGAAAGGACCGCTCTCCAACATGGATACTCCGTTGGGTTCCGTACTCTATATCACGCTTGGCTGCGCCAAGAACGAGGTCGATACCGACCGCATGCGTTCGCTGCTGACCGCTGCGGGCTACGAGGAGGCATTCGATCCGCAGGATGCCGATATCGCTATCGTCAACACGTGCTCGTTTCTTGCCTCGGCGACGTCCGAGAGCATCGAGACCACGCTCGAGCTCGCTAACGAGGTGCAGGACGGCGTTCGCGCCTGCCCCATCGTCATGTGCGGTTGCGTGCCGTCTCGTTACGGCGATGACCTGCCCGACGAGCTTCCCGAGGTCGCGGCCTTTGTGAAGGCCGATGAGGAAGACGGTATCGTCTCTGTCATTGATGGCGTGCTGGGCGTGGAGCGCGAGATCGCTGCCTATATTCCGCAGGTCAAGCGTACCGTCGAGGGTGCCGTTGCCTATGTCAAGATTTCCGATGGCTGTAATCGTTTTTGCAGCTTCTGCATGATCCCCTACATTCGCGGTCGCTATCATTCGCGCAATGCCGAGAGCATTATCTCCGAGGTGCGCGACTTGGTTGCCGGCGGTGTGCGCGAGATCGTTCTGATCGGGCAGGACACGGGCATTTGGGGCACCGACTTTGCCGACGAGGACGTCGCCGAGGGCTCTCCGCGCAATCTGGCGCAGCTGCTGCGCGCCGTTGCCGAGGCCGTACGTCCGCATAACGTCTGGGTCCGTGTGCTTTATCTGCAGCCCGAGGGCATGACCGACGAGCTTATCGAGACGATTCGCGATACGCCCGAGGTACTGCCCTATATCGATATCCCCGTGCAGCACTGCGACGCGCGCATCCTCAAGGCCATGCGCCGCTCCGGCTCGCGCCAGGAGCTCGAGGATCTGTTCCGTGATCTTCGCGAGCGCATCCCTGGCATCGTGATTCGTTCCACGGCCATGGTCGGCTTCCCGACCGAGACCGATGACGAGTTCCGCGATCTTATCGACTTTATGGACACCGTCGGCTTTGACTACACGAGCGTCTTTGCCTACTCGCGTGAGGAAGGCAGTCTGGCCGCCAAGATGGAGGGCCAGGTCGATGAGGAGGTCAAGCTCGAGCGAGCCCAGGAGGCCATGGATCTGGCTGAGTCGCTCGGTTTTGCCGCCACGGCGGCCCATGTGGGCGAGCGCGCCCAGGTGATCGTCGACGGCATCGAGGAGACCGAGGACGGCGCCGAGCTGATCGGTCACGCCTGGTTCCAGGCGCCCGATTCCGATGGCGCGGTGCATCTGGATGCCAGCGAGGCGTCCGTGGGCGATATTCTGACTGTCGAGTTTACCGATAGCTTCTGCTATGAGCTTATCGGTCATGTTGTGGAGTAGGAGAGCGTCGTGGCAAACGAGAGCAATAAGGAACTGACGAGTGTTTGGACGCCCGCCAACATCGTGACGTGCGTTCGCATCGTCTTTATCCCGGTGTTCATGATCGTCTCGGCCCTGTCTCACGCATGCGTTGCCGGTACGGACTGGAGCACCTTCGACGGCCCGCTCGCCGCCGCTGCCTTCATTTTGTATGTGATCCTGTCGTGCACCGATAAGGTCGACGGCTATCTGGCGCGCTCGCGCAACGAGATCACCGATTTCGGCAAGTTCTTGGACCCCATCGCCGACAAGCTGCTCGTGTTTTCGGCCCTGCTGCTGTTCCTTGATTTTGGCGCGGTGACCGTGTGGTCCGTGTTCATCATTCTGTTCCGTGAGCTGCTGGTGAGCGCCCTTCGCATGGTCGCGAGTGCGGCCGGTGTGGTCATTGCCGCCGATAAGCTCGGCAAGTACAAGACGGCGACCACGATGGTCTCCATCTGCGGCTATCTGTGCGTCTTTGCGATGACCGGCCTCCAGTTGGGGCCTGCGGAGCTGTTGCTCGGTGTCTATGGCGTCTCACGCTTCCTATACGCCGTGGCCGTTATCCTGACCGTTATCTCGGGCGCTCAATACTTCTGGAACTGCCGCAAGATCGTCTTTTCGGTCTAGGTTCTGGTGGGTATGACGGAGTCTTATTTGCAGATTGCCGCAAACAACGAGGAGCTGGCGCGCGATATTGTCGAGCGTGCGAGTGCCCGTGGTGTGACGGTGTCGACGGCGGAGTCGCTGACGGCGGGTATGATCGCCTCGACGATTGCCGATATCCCGGGTGCCTCGGCGGTGCTTCGTGGCGGCGCGGTGACCTACTGCGATGAGATCAAACATCGTGTGCTCGGCGTTAAACAGGAAACGCTTGATCGGTTTAGCGCCGTGTCGCACCAGACGGCGCGTGAGATGGCCGCGAGCTCGCTTGACCTCTATCAGAGCGATATAGCCGTGAGCGCAACGGGCTACGCTGGGCCCGGTGGTGGCACCGAGCAGGACCCCGCCGGTTCGTTCTATATTGGGTGGGCGTATCGCGTGGCCGATGGGGGAGCGCCGGTTGTCGAGTCTGCGCGCTGTCATTACGAGGGCGATCGGTCGCGCGTTCGGGCCCATGCGGTCACGGAGGCTTTGGAGCGCATTGTCCGCGTGCTCAATTCTATGGAATAGACGTGGTTTAAGGGGCCTTAGGGCCCCTTAATTGTGGAGATAGGGACCTTTGGCGGGAATTACGTTTTCGCTGGTACAAGGCCTCAATTTATTCGAGCGCGTCTAATTGTGATTGGCGTGGTCAAGCGTTTGGTCGGTGATTGGTCGGCGTTTGGTCGGGTTTTGGAATGGCCGGGTGCATATGATGAATCTGAACGGTTGACCACGAACAGCCGTTCGTTTATTATCGTTTCAGGTTGTTAAGAGGAGGGCTATTCATGGCCAAGAATTCAGGTCCCGTACGTACCGTTCATGCACGCACGACGGGTAAAGAGCGCGACGAGATGATCGCCACCACCAAGGCCGAGATTGAGAAGAAGTTCGGCCAGGGCTCTATTATGAGGTATGGTGACGGCGGTCCCGAGCTCGAGGTCGAGGCTATTCCGACGGGCTCTCTGGCGCTCGATGCCGCCTTGGGTATCGGCGGCGTTCCGCGTGGCCGTATCGTTGAGATTTATGGCCCCGAGTCCTCCGGTAAGACGACGCTTTCGCTCGAGATTCTTGCAGAGGCACAGGCCATGGGCGGCGTTGTGGCATTTATCGATGCCGAGCACGCGCTTGATCCCACCTATGCCGCGCGCATCGGTGTTGATATTGATGAGGTCCTCATTTCCCAGCCCGATACGGGCGAGCAGGCGCTCGAGATTGTCGATATGCTTGTGCGCTCCGGTGCCATCGACGCCATCGTCGTCGACTCCGTTGCCGCCTTGACTCCGCGTGCCGAGATTGAGGGCGAGATCGGTGACACGACAGTGGGTCTGCAGGCTCGCTTGATGAGCCAGGCACTCCGCAAGCTTGCCGGCTCGCTTTCCAAGTCCAACACGACCTGCATCTTCATTAACCAGCTGCGCGAGAAGATCGGCGTCATGTTCGGTAACCCCGAGACCACCACGGGCGGCCGTGCGCTCAAGTTCTTCTCTTCCGTGCGAATCGATATTCGCAAAATCGATACCATCAAGCTCAAGGACGAGGTTATCGGCAATCGCGTGCGTGCCAAGGTTGTTAAGAACAAGGTGGCCGCTCCGTTCCGCTCGGCCGAATTTGACATCATGTATGGCACCGGCATCTCCAAAGAGGGCTCGATTCTGGATATGGCCGTCGAGTGCGGCATCTGCAAAAAGATGGGGTCCTGGTTTGCTTATGGCGAGGACAAGCTCGGCAATGGTCGCGAGGCCGCCAAGACGTTCCTGCGCGAGCACCCCGATTGCGCCGACGAGATCGAGCACAAGGTTCGCCTTGCCTGCGGTCTTGAGTATGACGACGATGCCCCCTCTGAGGTTGAGTTGACCGATCAGCCCGCCCCCGAGGAGTTTGATGAGCTGTACGCCATCGATGGCTCCGCAATGCTCGACGATGACGACGAGTAGCGGATGCCGACATGTCGTATACGGTGACCGAGGCTACGGTCGTCTTTCCTGATAAGAAGGCGGCCTCTTCGTTCTCGAGTGGTTATGCGTCTAAAAAGCCCTGCGCGCATATCGATTGCGATCTTGAGGGCGGTTTCGAACGTTCCATTTGGATTCCCGTGCGCGTGGCGCGCCTGTACGTTAAGAACCGCCCCGATCTTCCCTGTGATTGGGATGACTTTCGCGAGGCGGTGCAGCTTATCGAACGCAAATGTGCACTCACCATGGTGACCGAGATGCTTTCGCGCCGCGATCATGCCACGGACGAGGTGCGCGATAAGTTGGCGCGCTATGGCTTTCGACAGCCCGCGATCGATTTTGCGGTTGCTCGAGCGACCGAGTATCGGTTTTTGGACGAGAGCCGCTTTTGCTCGTACTTTATCGAAGAGCGCAAACGTCGCGGCTGGGGACAGCGCAAGATCGAGGTTGAGCTCAAGCGTCGTCATGTCGTGCTTGACGATATCCCCGGGTATCCCGAGGCATATTTTGCCGTGGATGACGACTTGGCCCGCGCTTCGGCCTTGCTCGCTAAACGTCGCGTCCCCGAGGTCCGTGCATTCGAAAAGCTCGTCAGATTTTTGATGGGTAAAGGCTTCTCGTATCACATCGCCGCCGATGCCGTTAAGGCGCGCCTCGATGCCTTAAGCGAGGAATGCGCCGTATAAGCGTTCGCCCGTTACGCCCCTGCCGTTCTCCGCTCGATTGGCGCCGTGCCGGGTGCGTTTATTTGACAGTTGTTGCGGTTCAACGTAGGATATTTACTGTCATTTGCTCTGTGATATGTGCTCATCTGTGATGAGTTTGTTTATATGTTTATCTGTATCCGACCCGCATAAGCTGCGCCCATATTACTCAAATGTCGCGAGCCGTTCGTAAGGACGGTTCGCTTTGCTGTGTAACGAATCCATAAAAAGGAGTGAGCATGCCTATCATTGCAGCGCTCGTTGGCCTCGTTTTGGGTGCCATCGCCGCCATTGCCTACATGCGCACCGCCAAGCAGGGTAGTCTTCACGAGGCCGACGAAAAGATTCAGTCGGCACACGCGCAGGCAGAGTCCCTGATCGGTGATGCAAAGCGTCAGGCCGAGACCCTCAAAAAAGAGGCTCTGCTCGAGGCCAAGGAAGAGATCATCAAGAACAAGCAGGCCGCCGAGGCCGAGGACAAGCAGCGTAAGAGCGAGATTCGCACGCTCGAGAACCGCGTGATGCAGCGCGAGGAATCGCTCGATCGTCGCAACGATGCGCTCGATAAACGCGAGCACCAGCTGTCCAGCCAGGCCGGTCAGGTCGAGAAGCGCTCTCGCGAGCTTGAGGAGCTCTGCGCCAAGCAGACCTCCGAGCTCGAGCGTATTGCCGACCTTACGCGCGAGGACGCTCACAAGGAGCTGCTCGACAAGGTCCGCGGCGAGGTTACCCACGAGGCGGCTACCATCATCCGTGAGTCCGAGCAGCAGGTCCGCGCCGAGTGCCACAAGACCGCCCAGGAGATTCTCTCCCTGGCGATTCAGCGTTGCGCCGCCGACCATACCGCCGAGGTCACCGTCACTTCCGTTCATATTCCCTCCGATGACCTCAAGGGTCGCATCATCGGTCGCGAGGGTCGCAACATCCGCACCTTCGAGCAGGTGTCCGGCGTCAACCTCGTGATTGATGACACTCCCGAGACCGTTGTACTCTCGAGCTTCGATCCAGTCCGTCGTGAGACCGCCCGCGTGGCGCTCGAGAACCTCATTGCCGACGGTCGTATTCACCCCGCCCGCATTGAGGAGATGTATCACAAGGCCGCCGATTTGGTTCAGCAGCGTGTGCGCGAGGCCGGCGAGCAGGCCGCCTTCGATACCGGTATCCACGACCTGCATCCCGAGATCGTCAAGACCCTGGGTGCTCTTCGCTACCGCACTTCGTTTGGCCAGAACGTTCTGCAGCACTCGCTTGAGGTCTCCGACCTGTGCGGCGTTATGGCCTCCGAGCTTGGTCTGGATGTTATGACCGCCAAGCGCGCCGGTCTTCTGCACGACCTGGGCAAGGCCATCGATCATGATGTTGAGGGTCCGCATGCTGTCATTGGCGCCGAGCTTG
Organism: uncultured Collinsella sp.; assembly: GCA_958349325.1. Classification (GTDB taxonomy): domain Bacteria; phylum Actinomycetota; class Coriobacteriia; order Coriobacteriales; family Coriobacteriaceae; genus Collinsella. The sequence goes on along the minus strand of CATWCP010000023.1, from coordinate 1,993 downwards.
CCCGCCGTTATGGCGAGAAGCCCGTTATCGTCCACGCGATCGAAGCCCATCATGCCGATGTCGACCCCAACACGGTGCTCGACGTTCTGGTCCAGGCTGCCGATGCCGTTTCTGCTTCTCGTCCCGGTGCCCGCCGCGAGTCGGCCGAGAACTACATCAAGCGTCTTGAGAAGCTCGAGGAGATTGCCAACTCTCACGACGGCGTCGAGCGTACCTATGCCATGCAGGCCGGTCGCGAGGTTCATGTCATGGTTCAGCCTGACAAGATCTCCGATGCCCAGTCCACAGTGCTTGCGCACGATATCGCCCATCAGATCGAGGAAGAGATGGAGTATCCCGGTCAGGTGCGCGTTGTCGTGATTCGCGAGAGCCGTGCCGTCGATATCGCTAAATAACATGAACGACGCGAACGGGCTTATCTCTTTTATCGCGTCGATGTCGGGGGAGGGCAACCTTCGCGTCGAGGAAAACCTTGGCGAGGGGTATGTCCGCCTCCGCGTTTCGGAGGCCGAGCGCCGTCAGGCCAAGCATGACATTCAGCATGTAGAGGACATTGTCATCGAGATGCTGCGTAATGCTCGCGATGCCGGAGCCGATAAGGTCTATCTTGCCACGACCAAGGAGGAGGGTGTTCGCACCCTCCTCTTCCTGGATAACGGTTCGGGTGTGCCGCAGGATATGCAGGAGCGTATCTTCGATGCTCGTGTCACTTCCAAGCTCGAGAGCATGAAAATGGACCGTTGGGGTGTTCACGGTCGTGGTATGGCGCTGTTCTCTATCAAGCAGAACACGGATGAGGCACGCGTTGTTACATCGGGTGTTGATTTGGGTTCCGCGTTTAAGGTGTGCGTTGCCACCGATCGCTTGGGTGAGCGCGCCGACCAGTCTAGCTGGCCTCAGGCGGTTAAAGACGAAGACGGCCGCTATGTATGCGCTCGCGGTCCTCACAACATCATTCGCGCTGCGTGTGAGTTTGCCCTTGAGGAGCTGCGTTGCTGCGATGTGTATCTGGGCTCTCCGTCCGAGATCGCTGCGACCCTGTACGCTCAGGCTTCGAGTCGTCTCGATACGTCGCGCCTGCTCTTTATCGATGACGAGTGCGAGCTTCCGGTTGTCGATCGTTTGGGCCTTGCCTCGGATGCCGAGGACTTTATCCGGATCTGCTCCGGGTTGGGCCTTGAGATGTCCGAGCGCACGGCCCATCGCATTTTGGCAGGGCAGATTAAGCCCGTTCGCGGCGTGACCGCGCGCCTGCTGCGCGAGCGTGATTCCACCTCGCATGCGCCGGCTCCCGTCGATCTTGCCAAGGACCGTCGAGGTCTTCGCATTGCCAAGGATGATATGGCGCAGTTTTCGCGTGCGGTCGAGCGTGACTTTAACGACCTCGCTGCCCGGTATTACCTCAATCTGTGCGGCGACCCTAAGATTCGCGTTTCGCGTGATCGCATCACGGTGACGTTCGATCTTGCCAAAGAGGAATAAAATCTTTACCGAGTCCGCTCGGTACGATACAGTTATTGCAGTTAAAACGTACTTTTAAACGCAGGAGTTTCTTCATGGATTGCCTGAAGGTATCAAGCAAATCATCGCCCGCGTCCGTTGCCGGCGCCATTGCCGGCATGGTCAAAGATGGCGTCCCCGTCAACATTCAATGCGTCGGTGCCGGTGCCGTCAACCAGGCCATCAAGGCCGTTGCCATTGCGCGCGGCTTTCTGATTCCGACCGGCTTTGATGTCTCCTGCGCGCCGGTGTTTTCCGACATTCTTATTAACGGAGAGTCGCGCACGGCAATTCGTCTCTCTATCTACGTTCACCAGATTAATCGGGCTGCTATGGATAACGTCGTCATGGACGACGTTAAGCCTGTTGCGTAAACGAGCCATCTGCACGCTTGTAGCACCTATGCGCCCCGTCGACACCATCGTTAGGATGTAAGCTCATGGACCAGCGTTCCGTACGCGATATTCTTGCCGGTAAAACCTACTTTATCCGC
>CATWCP010000022.1 GCA_958349325.1 uncultured Collinsella sp. | reverse complement strand
AACGTGGAGCTTTGGCTTTAAGGTTATCGTCGTCGACAACGGTGACGGTACCCTGACGGCAACGGTCGACTACGGCGGCGTCGAGCCCTTGTTCGAGAACGTCTACGGCGCCGAAGCCGTCGATGCCGCGCTCACCGGCACTAAGAAGCTCCAAGCTGCCGAGGGCCTGACCCCGGCTGACATCACGGGCAAGTTCACCTTTACCGTGACCGCCGACGAGGCTGGTGCCCCGATGCCCGAGCGCACGACCACAGCCAACGACGCGGCTGGCAACGTGGACTTTGGCAAGATCCACTTTACGCTCGAGGACCTCAACCGCGCTCTGGGCGTGACGGACGATGCGACCGATAAGGCCGAGGCAGACGAAGCTGACGAAGCCGAGGCCGACGAGGCAGAGGCCGACGAGGCAGAGGCTGAAGAGGCCGACACCGATGCCAACGCCGACGAGCCCAGCGACGAGCCCGAGCCCGCAGCCCCCACCGCTCCGCGCTCGCACACCTTTACTTACACGGTGACCGAGTCCGGTAGTGCCCCTGGCGTGACCAATGACACCAACGCCACGCGCAAGGTTTCCTACACCGTGTCTGACGACGGTGCCGGGCATCTGAGCGTCAAGCGCGAAGGCGACGACGGTGCTGCCTTCACGTTTACCAACACCTACGGCGTGGCACCTACCGATTCGTCCGTGACCGATCAGGTCAAGACAGTCAAGCGCCTGACTGGACGCGACCTTGCAGCAGGTGAGTTCACGTTTGAGCTGCTCGAGGACGACGTGGTTGTCGCTAACGGCACCAACGACGCTAACGGCACCGTGACGCTGAGCCCGATTCGCTACGAGGCGCCCGGCACGCACACGTACACGCTGCGCGAGGCTTGCCCCAACGCGCTCGGCCTGTACAAGGGCGTCACCTATGACGGCACGACCTACACCGTCGTGACCACCGTTTCCGACAACGGCGACGGCACGCTGACCGCGACGCACAAGCTCGAGGGAACCACCGAGTCGGCTGGCTTTACCAACAAGTATCACGCCATGCCCACGCAGGTCTCCATCGGCGCCATCAAGGTGCTCGAGGGACGCGAGCTCAAGAAGGACGAGTTCAGCTTTAAGCTCGTTGGCGAGGGCATCGAGTCCACCGTCACCAACGATGCCGACGGTAAGATCAGCTTCGACAAGTTTGAGTACGACGAGCCCGGTACGCACGTCTACACCATCAGCGAGGTCAAGGGCGACGAGGTCGGTATGACCTACGACAAGTCCGTCTTTACCGTGACCGTCAACGTGGTCGATGACGGCGAGGGCAACCTCAAGGCGAACGTCGCCTTTACCAAGGGCGACAAGAGCGTCGAGGGTATCGTGTTCAACAACACGTACAAGAAGCCCGAGACGCCCGTGCCGACGCCCGATCCCGGCACGCCCAAGACCGTGACGAACATCGTCAAGACGGTCAAGGGTTTCCTGCCCACCACGGGTGACCAGCAGGCCGCCGCTCTGCTTATGACATTTGTCATCGCCATGGCCGGCGTCGGAGCCCTGGTCTGGGGTATCCGTAAGCGCTAGGCACGTCGACAGCGCCCGGGGCCAAAAGGCCCCGGGCGGGCGGCGGGGCTAAATCCCGACCTACTCCTACCCCCAGCCGCCACGGAGGCATCTCCCTCCTCCGTGGTGGCGCTTTTGTGCGTTGGGGAGGAGGGCGCGCCACGAAACCGGCCCATCTACTACGTTTAGCCCCTTACCCCCAACCATGCCGAAAAGCGCAAAAACGAAACCGCAGGTAGAACGCCTGCGGTTTTGTTCAAAACGAAGGTATGGTCAGGGGTATCGAGTCAAACGTAGTAGATGGGCCGATTTCGTGGCGGGCGGTTTCGGCTGATCCCTTGGGGATGGAGGAAAACGGCTCATTTTGGTCCCGCGAGGCTGGCGGAGACACTCGTGCAGGGCCGCCCGAACAAAACTATGCCGGTTTACTACGATGAATCCGAGATTCCTGACCACACCCGCATTTTTGCAAATATCGCAAGTGTTCTACCTGCGGTTTTGTAAGTGCGCAATTTGCCGTGGTCGGAGATATGCGGTTCATCGTAGTAAACCGGCATAGTTTTGAAATGGCATCAAATTGGCGGCAGCCAGCGGCTAGCCTCGCAGATAGGCGATGGCGATTTGGGTGCGGTTGCGTAGCCCCATTTTGGCTAGGATTGAGCTGATGTGGTTGCGCACGGTGCCTTCGCCCATATAGGCGGTGGCAGCGATCTCCTTGTTGTCGAGGCCGCGGGCGATGAGCTCGGCGACTTCGAACTCGCGGTCGGTCAGGCTGACAAAGGCCGCGGGCCGGCGGGCCGTGCCGGCCTCGACGCCCGCCCCATCAAAGTTGATATCCTCGATCGCCTTGCCCTCGAGCACGCGTTTGCCGCTCATGACCTGCGCCAACGCTGGCGGAATGGCGGCGACATCGGTTTTGATCAGATAGCCGCGGGCACCCAGCTTGAGCGCCGACACAATGTACTCGTCATCCGAGAATGTCGTCAGAAACACCACGCGCGCCGCAGGGTCGCGCCCGAGGATCTCGCGTACCGCCGATAGGCCGTCGCGTCCCGGCATCTGGATGTCGAGCAGTGCGATATCGGGTGCGTGCTCGGCGTAGAGCGCCACCGCATCGTTGCCGTTGGCGCCGGTGCCCACCACCTCGATCTGCGGCTGGGCGCCCAGGATAATCTTGAGCGAATCGACCACCAAGCGGTCGTCGTCGACAACAATAAGCCTCATCGGCCCTCATCTCCTTGCGGTTTGGGAACGGTGGCAAACACGCGCCAGCCGCCGGCGCCGGCACGCGGACCGGCGGTGAAGGTGCCGCCAAGCGCCTCGACGCGCTCGCGCATGGAGGCGAGCCCCATGCCTTCTGCGACGTTGCTGCTGCTCGCCGGGGTCGCGTCCACGCCATCATCGGTAACAATGAGCTGGTAAAACGACGGATGCTCCATGCACCGCACGGTAATGGTTTTGGCATGGGCGTGGCGCATGGCGTTGGAAAGCGCCTCGCGCAGGACCGCCGCAAAGCAGTTGGCGACATTTGCGGGCGCATGCTCGGCCAAAACTTCAAGCTCAACCTGCGGGCCGCCGTCCGAGCGTGCGCCTTCAACGATGCAATCGAGCTGTACGGAGAGGTCGACGGCGTTGTCGTTGAGGGAGTGGACGCTGGTGCGTACGAGCTGGAGCGCCTCGTCAACCGTGCGTTTGACGTCGGCAAAGTCGGCGGCAATCCTGGGCTCGTTGGCGTGGACCACGCGCAGGGCCTCGGTCTGCAACGAAGCACGCGTGAGCTGGTGGCCGACGTTGTCGTGAATTTCGCGCGCGATGCGGGCGCGCTCGGCCAGGGTCGCAAGTTCGACCTCATAGTCCTGGCGATCGGCGAGGTCGCGGTTGCGCGCTTCGAGCGCGAGGGCTCGTTCCTGCAGTTCGTCGCGGGTACGGCGCATGCGCTGCTGCTCGCGCTCTAACTGGGCGGTGCGTAGCGATAGCAAGGTGGCGGCAACCGAAAGGATGGCGGTCAGCAGGAGCGTTCGGGCGGTAAGCGCGTCGGTGCGAAGGTCCGCGACGAGCGCAAAGGCAAAGACGGAGCCAATGCTCAGCGCGACCCAGGCGTGCTCACGGCGCACGCGCCGCGCGATGTCATAGAGGGCGAGAGGCGCAAACGGCACAAACGGCGGCACGAAGACAGCCGCGATGACGTAAGTGTAGCTCGCGGCCTCGCTCGCACGGCGGGCGCGGTTTCCCTGTGCGACCTCGGCCAGCGAGGTGGCAATAACGCCAAGGCAAAACGCCGCGACCAGGCGAGCGTCCACAGCAAGACCCATGGCGGCCGCAATACAGCACGCCAGCACGATCGATTTGTCGAAAAGCCTGTTCATACGGGTATTGTACGCGAAGCTGCGTGTGGTGGAGGGGCCGCCTGCGCAACCGTGACATTCCTCCCGCGCGGCAAAGCGGTCGCGTCGGCGGGCAACGCGACCGAGCCTCCGCACTCGTGACAAAGCTCACTGGTGCGCGTCGGCGGCTCCTGCGATGATGCAATCGTACCGGGCCGCAATCAACAGAAGGGCCGCCTCATGACAGACATCGTCCACGTCGAAAACCTCGTCAAGCGCTACGACGATCTTATTGCGCTCGACCACTTTAACCTGAGCATCGCCCCGGCGAGATCTTTGGCCTGCTGGGCCCCAACGGCTCGGGCAAGACCACGTCCATCAACTGCATCCTGCAGCTGCTCGCCTACGACAAGGGCACCATCGAACTGTTCGGCGAGCCCATGACGCCCGCCCGCTACGACCTCAAGCGCCGCATCGGCGTGGTGCCGCAGCAGGTGGCGGTGTTCGACGAGCTTACGGTGCGCGAGAACATCGACTATTTCTGCAGCCTCTACGTCAACGACCGCAAGCGCCGCCGCGCGCTGGTCGACGAGGCCATCGACTTTGTCGGCCTGGGCGACTTTGCCAAGTTCCGCCCCGGCAAGCTCTCGGGCGGCCTGGCGCGACGCCTCAACATCGCCTGCGGCATCGCGCACAAGCCCGAGCTCATCTTTTTTGACGAGCCCACGGTGGCGGTCGACCCGCAGAGCCGCAACGCCATCCTGGAGGGCATCTGCCGCCTGCGCGACGAGGGCGCCACGGTGGTGTATACCAGCCATTACATGGAGGAAGTCGAGCAGATCTGCAGCCGCATCATGATCATGGACGGCGGCCGCGTGCTGGCGCAGGGCACCAACGACGAGCTCAAACGCATGATTCAGATGGGCGAGCGCGTGACCGTCGAGGTGGGCGCCGTCGAGCCAGCCACGGTCGAGCGGCTGCGCGCCTTCGAGCACGTGCTCAGCGTCGAGCTGTCCGGCGGCGAGCTCGTCTGCACCTGCGAGACGAGTCCGCACAATCTGGTCGACATCCTCGACACGCTGCGCGCTGCCGACGTTGCGCTCGGCCGCGTGTGGAGCGAGCCACCGACCCTCAACGACGTGTTCCTCGAGATCACCGGCCGCGAGCTGCGCGACTAGGGGGCGGCCATGTTCAACACCATTATCATTACGGTCAAGACGCTGCTGCGCCGGCCGAGCACGTGGGTTTGGGGCGCTCTCTTTCCCATCGCGCTTTCCACGATGTTTATGTTTATGTTTGCGAACCTCAGCTCCGACGGCAAGATCGACCCGGTGCCAGTGGCTGTCGTAGCGGATGAGGCCTGGGACGCCTCGACCTTTAAGGATGCGGCGGCTTCGCTTGCCAAGGAGAGCGACAATCAGCTGCTCGAGATCCACGAGTGCGACGACGCAGCCGATGCGAACCGTGCGCTTAAGGCCGGCGAGGTCGCGGGCATCTATACGGTCGACGACGCAGGCGCACCCAAGCTCACACTGCTATCGAGCTACGACAGCTCGCGCGCATCATCGGTGCTCACCGATCGCAGCATCCTGGAGACGGTGGCAAGCTCGTATACACAAAATGCCGAGCTCATGTCCCAGATTGCCCAGGACAACCCGGCGGCGCTCGCCGACCCGGAGGCGGTTGCGCGCGCCCTGTCGCTCGAAGGTGGCACCCGCCGCGTAAGCCCGACGCGCACCACGCCCGACGGCACGGTCATCTACTATTACGCGCTCTTTGGCCTGGTAGCGATGATGTCTGCCGAGTTTGCCGCCTTGAGCGTCGTCGATCTGCAGCCCAATCTGTCGGGCCTTGGCGCGCGTCGCTGTGTGGGCGGTCTTTCCAAGACGGCGTCGCTGGCCGGTATCTTTGTGGGCTCGTGGCTGGTCTCCTTTGCCTCGATGACGATCGCAATCGGCTACGTGCGCCTGGTCGTGGGCGTCGACTTTGGCGGGCGCGAGGGGCTGTGTTTGGTGGGCGGCGCCGCTTCCGCGCTTGCCGCCACGGGCCTGGGGCTCTTTGTGGGCACGCTTCCCGTTAAGGGCGGCAAGGCGTCCAAGTCCGGCATCCTCACGGGCTTTGCTACCACGTGCGCCCTGTTCGCCGGCCTCTACGGCGAGCCGGCGATGGCGCTTGCCGACGACGTCGCCCGCGCCTGCCCGGCCGAGTGCTGGTTCAACCCCGTCAAGCTCATCTGCGACATGTTCAATCGCCTGTATTTCTTTGAGGACCTGGGGCCCTTCGCTGTTCGCGCGGGCGCGCTCGTCCTGATGGCCCTGGTGTTTGTCGCCGCCGCTACGCTGATCTTTGGAAGGAGTCGCTATGAGCACCTTTAAGACCGCGCTTCGCATGGCGCTGGCGCACCCATTCTACCTGATCATCTACACGGTGTTCATTTCGCTCATGGGCGTATTCATCACGGCCTCGGTGAGCTGGAACTCGTCGCAGCTCACCGAGTACAAGCCCTACGATGCTAACGTGATCGTGGTCGACCGCGACGACAGCGACCTTTCGCGTGCGCTTACCAAGCATCTGGGTTCGCGTTTTGAGCTGGTCACGGGCATCGGCGACGATACGTACGACCTTGCGGACGCGCTCTCCAAGAGCAACAGCGCCAAGGGCAGCGCCGACTGCGTGTTCTTTATCCCGGAGGAGTTTGAGGACGACCTCGTTGCGGCTGCCCGCGCGGGGGAGGCCCTGCCCAAGCTCGACGTGACCTACGGTTCCGGCACCATGGCGGCGGCGCTTTCGTCTGCCGAGGCCTCGCGCTGGATCTCGCTCGCGGGCGCTGCGGCGGCGCTTGAGCCCGCTGCTTCTAACGGCGACGTTGCCAAGGCCGCCGAGCATGCCGCTGCAAAGCGCGCGGAGGTCCAGATCGAGCAGGTCAAGGTCGACTCGACGGCTGCCGCCACGCTCGAGTCGTATTTCAACTTTGGCGCGTACGCGATTATCTCGTCGGTCATCGTATCGGTGGGGTTGGTGTTCTCGGGCATGAACGAGCCCGAGCGCGTGCGTCGTATGGATGCCGGCCCGGTCTCCGAGCGCCAGCGCTCGCTTGCCGTGTTCGCGGCTGCCGCAGTGCTCACCGTCTGCATCTGGTTTGTGTCGAGCATGATGGGCGTCGTGGGCTTTGCCGGCGCGGTTGCCGAGGTCGGCGTGGGTCGTGTGTGCCTGGCGCTGGCGGCGACGTTTGCCCTGGCGTGCACGCCTCTGGCCGTTGGCTTTGCGTTGTCGAGCCTGGGTGCGCGCGAGGAGCTGCTCAACGGCGTGGGCAACCTGCTTGGCATGCTCATGACGTTTTTGGGTGGCGCCTGGATGCCGCTGTCGCTCATGGGTTCGGCCGTGCAGACCGTGGCGCACTTTGTGCCGACATATTGGGTGAACGACGCGATCGGCAAGGCGCTCGCCGCGGACCTGACGTCCACCGTGCTGGGCGACATCGCCTGCGACCTGGGCGTCACCGTGCTCTTCGCTGCCGCCATCGCCGCCGTAGGCCTAGCCCTCTCACGCGCCAAATCCCGCGCCTAGTCTGAAATAAATCCTAGGCCTCGCCCCAAAATAGTTCACCAAGGTTTACTATTACGTTCATAAAGTAGTACGAGGCTAACAATGGGGGATGCCATGGCAACGCAGGAAGCCTACGTCCAGGTTAAGGATCTCAAAAAGCACTACGGCGACGGTGATGCGCGCCTGACGGTACTCGATGGCATCGACGCGTCCATCAACCGCGGCGAGATCTGCGTCATGCTGGGGCCCTCGGGCTCGGGCAAGTCGACCTTTCTCAACCTGATCGGCGGCCTGGAGGATGCCGACGGCGGTTCCATCATGGTGGACGGCTGCGACCTCACGGTGCTCAAGCCTACCGACCTGGGTGAGTATCGCCGCCGTGAGCTGGGCTTTGTCTTTCAGTTCTACAACCTGGTACCCGATCTCACCATCAAGGAGAACATCGAGGTCACGGCGCACCTGTCCAAAAACCCGCTCAATGTCGACGACCTGCTGCGTTCGTTGGGCCTCTACGAGCACCGCAACAAGTTCCCGCGCCAGGTCTCGGGCGGCCAACAGCAGCGCTGCGCCATCGGCCGTGCGCTCGTCAAAAACCCGGGTCTGCTGCTGTGCGACGAGCCCACGGGCGCGCTCGATTACAAGACATCCAAGGAAATCCTGCAGCTCATGGAGGACGTCAACCGCGAGTACGGCTGCACCATCATCATCGTCACCCACAACGCCGCCATCGCGCGCATGGCCAATCGCGTGCTGCGCCTGCGCGACGGGCGCATCGTCGAGGATGGGCTCAACGAGTCGCCCGTCGCGGCCGCCGAGCTCGATTGGTAGGCGGCACCATGACACCTCTCGCAAAACGTCTCCCGCGCGAGCTGCGCCGCAATATCGGCAAGTACCTGGGCATCTTTTTGCTTATGTGCGGAAGCATCGCCCTTACCTCGGGCTTTTTGCTCGCGGCCCACTCCATCGGCTGCCTCATCGACGGCATGCGCGACGAGTACATCATCGAAGACGGCCGCGTGACCACCTCCTTCGAGGCTACCGACAATCAACTCAAAGCAGCCGAGGGCGCAGCTGACGATGCCGGCGGCGTTACGCTCTACAAGAATTTCTCCATCGACGCCATCATCAAAAAGACCGCCGGCGACGACGGCACCAAGCGCACGCTGCGCACCTATGCGCACCGCACCAAGGTCGATATCGCGTCCTACTGTGAGGGCAAGGAGCCCAAGGCGGACGACGAGGTAGCAATCGACCGCGTTTTTGCCACCAACAACGACCTCGCCGTGGGCGATAAGGTCGAGCTCGAGGGCAGAACCTACACCATCTGCGGCATCATGACCCAGCCCGATAGCCAGGCGCTGTTCCTCAACAATTCGGACTTTACGGTGAACACCATCACCTATGGCGTGGCCGAGGTTACCGATGCCGGCTTTGCCGCGCTCGAGGATGCCGGCGGCGCGCCTGCCTACACCTACTCCTTCACCTTTGCCAATCGCGATCTCTCCACTGCAGACCGCATCGACGCCGAGCAAGATATGGTCGAGGCACTGACCGACGCCGATGCGCGCGTGGACGATCTGATCGACGCCGATTCCAATCAGGGCATTGGCTATGCGCGCGACGACGTGGACGGCGACTCCATGATGTGGATGACGCTGCTCGACATCATCATCGTGATTATGGCGTTCGTCTTTGTGGTCCTTACCGACGCGACCATCGAGGAGGAGAGCGCCATCATCGGCACGCTGCTCGCCAGCGGCTATCGTCGTCGCGAGATTGTGCTCCACTACCTGGCGCTTCCCGCCATCGTGGGTGTGCTCGCGGCGCTTTTGGGCACTGCACTCGGCGTTGTGTTCTTTACCGAGCCCATGCGCAGCCTCTATTACGGTTCGTACAGCCTGCCGCCCTTCCAGGTGTACTGGAGCTGGGAGATCTTTGTGAAGTGCGCCGTGGTTCCCGCCGCCGCGCTCATCCTCATCACGCTGGTGGGCCTGCTTCGCAAGATGGGCAAGACGCCGTTGCAATTCCTTCGTCACGAGGCGAGCGGCAAATCGGGCACCAAGCGCGGCCTGCAGCTGCCGGAGCGCATGGGTTTTGTTTCCCGCTTCCGCTTGCGTATCTTCCTGCGCAATCTGGGCAACTTCGCCACGCTCTTCGTGGGCATTGCATTTGCATCGCTGCTGCTGCTTTTTGGCCTGGCGATTCTACCCACGATGACGCACTACGCCGACAACCTCGAGACAAGCCTGGTCGCCGAGCACCAGTACACGCTCAAGGCTCCGCTGGAGCTCGAGGGCACTGCCGAGGAACGCGAGCAGTGGTCGGCACTCGAGCGCTTGCAGTCGGTTGACGGCGCGCTGCTTTCCGCCGCCCAGGATGCCGATGACGAGCTTGACGACGCGGCCGATGCGGCGCAGACGGCAGCCGATGCCGCGACCGCATCTCCGTCTGCCGAGAGCCTGACCGCAGCGCAGGACGCGCTCGCCAAGGTCCAGGACAAGAAGGATGCGCTTTATGCGCGCCTCGATGACCTTGCCGATGCCCTCGGCTGCAACCGCGACGAGGCTATCGACCTGATCGACAAGGCCTCTAAGATTGACGCTGACAACGACGATATCCACCCGGTCAATACGATCGACAATGGTGCAAGCGCAATCGCGCAGGCCGAGAAATACGCCGTCTACCAGCTGCAATACGACCGCGGCGATGGAAATGGCGAGGAGACGATTTCCGTCTACGGCATTTCATCCGATTCGCGCTATTGGAAAGGCCTCAACGTCGGCGATGGGCGCGTCGTCTTTGGCGGCGGTCTGCTCGATAAGTTTGGCTGGAGCGAGGGTCAGAAGGTCACGCTCCATGACAAGTATGAGGGCGAGCATTATTCCTTTGAGTACGTGGGCAAGGACTGCGTTTGGGGCTCTAAGTCGGATATGAATGTCTATATGAGCATCGACGACTTTAACGAGCTGTTCGGCAACGACGCCGCCTACTTTAACGGCTATGTGAGCAACGAGAAGCTCGACCTCGACGCGCGCTACTTTGCCGGCGACACCACGCCCGACGACATGCGCGCCGTGGGTGACCAGTTCATCGGTATGATGAGCAAAATGATCGGCATGATGGTTGGGCTTGCGGTGTTCATCTTCTTGCTGTTTATGTACCTGCTGACCAAGGCTGTGATCGACCACAGCGCCCGTTCGATCAGCTACATGAAAGTCTTTGGCTATCGCGATGGCGAGATTTCGCATCTGTACATCCGCTCGATCACGCTGTGCGTGGCGGCGTCACTCGTGCTGAGCCTGCCGGTCATTATTGGCTCGCTCACGGCCATCTTCCGTTCGATGCTGCTCGCCTATAACGGCAATATCGAGATCTACGTGCCCGCTTGGTCCATGGCGGCGTGCGTGGGCATTGGCTTTGCGACCTACCTGGTCGTGGCGCTGCTGCACACGCGCTCCATCAAGCGCGTCAGTCTGGCCGAAGCCCTCAAAGTCCAAGAGTAGTCATCGGGGACGTTCTTAAACGACTAGTCATCGGGGACGGTCTTTGCCGATTTGCCAGCTCGCCGGCTGGGCTGGCAAGGACTGTCCCCAGCTTCCGGCGGGAAAGGAACGCCTTAGCTGCCAGGTGGCGAGACACTCATTTAAGTCTGTCCCCAATGAGTGGTTTCAGTCATTTAAGTCTGTCCCCAATGAGTACCCCCAACTGCCGGGTGGCGAAAGAGTGCCCCTTGCGACTAGTCGTTTAAGAACGTCCCCAATGACTAGGTGCCGCGCTTGACATTGACTCTGCTTTAACTGGTACCATCCTCTTATGTCTGTAACGCCATATAGACCGAGGGGATAGATCTATGACCGCAACTGCACCCGCAGCACCCGCTAAGGTGTACTTCACCAACCTGCGCACGCATGCTCGCGAGAGCCAGCTCGACAAGCTCAAGCGCCTCATACGTCACGCCGGTATCGAGCAGATCGACTTTGAGAACAAGTTCGTCGCCATCAAGATTCACTTTGGCGAGCTGGGCAACCTGAGCTTTTTGCGCCCCAACTACGCCCGCGCCGTCGCGGATGTCGTGAAGGAGCTGGGTGGCAAGCCCTTCCTCACCGACTGCAATACGCTCTATGTGGGTAGCCGCAAAAACGCGCTCGAGCACATTGATACCGCCTACCAGAACGGCTTTACCCCGTATGCCACGGGTTGCCAGATCATCATCGCCGACGGCCTCAAGGGCACCGACGAGGCGCTCGTCCCGGTTGAGGGCGGCGAGTACGTGCACGAGGCCAAGATCGGTCAGGCGCTCATGGACGCCGATATCGTGATTAGCCTCACCCACTTTAAGGGTCATGAGCAGGCCGGCTTTGCCGGTGCCATGAAGAACCTGGGCATGGGAGGCGGCAGCCGTGCCGGCAAGATGGAACAGCATGCCGCCGGCAAGCCGAACGTCACGACCGAGCACTGCGTTGGCTGCCGTGCCTGCGAAAAAATCTGCGCGCACAACGCTGTCTCGTTCACCGACACCCGCGAGCGCGAGCTTGTCAACGGCAACACCCGCACGGTGCACGTGGCCGCCATCGACCACGATCGCTGCGTGGGTTGCGGCCGCTGTATCGGCGTGTGCAACCAGGACGCCATCAAGCCCGGCTATGAAGCCGCGGCCGACGTGCTCAACTGCAAGATCGCCGAGTATACGAAGGCCGTTGTCGACGGCCGCCCGAGCTTCCATATCTCGCTTGCCATGGATATCAGCCCCAACTGCGATTGCCATCCCGAAAACGACACGCCTATCGTCAACGACATCGGCATGTTCGCGAGCTTCGACCCGGTCGCTATCGATCAGGCCTGCGCCGATGCCGTCATGGCATCCGAGCCGCTGCCCAACACCGAGCTCACCGATAGCGCGGCCAAGATGGAGCATAACCACGAGCATCTGGAGGGCGAGCAGGCCAAGGACCCCTTCTGCATCACGCATCCCGACACCGATTGGCGCGTGTGCATCGCGCATGCCGAGAAGATCGGCCTGGGCACGAGCGAGTACGAGCTCATCGAGGTCAAGTAGCACCTGTCTATTGGACATATCAAACGCTTTTGTAGCGCAACGTTAGCAAAAGCCGCCCGTGAGCACAGCGCTCGCGGGCGGCTTTCCGGAAGTATGCGGCAAATTTCGAGACCGCCGGACACACGACATTTTTTGGCAACAAAACCCCTGGTAAATTGTTGGTAAAACTGCGGTCTGGTCGGCAGTTCCAGATTTCGCCGCATACTTCCGAAAATAGGGGGTCAGATAAAGCCACAGACGTTGCTTTTTGCCTAAAAATACACGTCGAGGAAGTCATCGACCGTGTTCCAGTAGAGCTCGGGGTCAACTTGCGCACTCTTGGCGTGGGTGGCGCCATGGATGGTGAGCTTTTGCTTGACCTTGCTGGCGCACGCGTCGTAGTTTTGGTCGAGCATGTCGTACGGCACAAAGGTGTCCTGGTCGCCGTGGATAAACAGCATGGGAACCGTCGCGTGTTTGAGCTGCTCCACGCTGCTCGCCTTATGAAAGTCGTAGCCCGCGCGCACGTTGCACACCAAGTTTGCTACATCGAGCAAAGGAAAGCTGGGCAGGCCGAATACGTCCTTGAGCTGCAGAGAAAACTCGTCCCAAACACTCGTATAGCCGCAGTCCTCGATAATACATTTCACGTTTGCGGGTAGAGATTCCCCCGCGACGTTCATGGCGGTTGCCGCACCCATCGACTCGCCAAAGACCAGGATGCGCGCCTTGGGGTCAGCCTGAACGATCCGCTCGATCCACGCGACGATGTCGAGGCGTTCGGGCCAGCCCATGCCGATATAGTCGCCGCCGGAGCGCTCGTGGGCGCGGGCGGCGGGTGCGAGTACGTTCATGCCGCGGTCGTGGAATCGCTTGACGTATCGGGCCATACCGATGGGCTCGTTGGTATATCCATGCAGGCAGACGGCGTAATCGTGGGTGCTCTCCGAGGCGGCAAAATACCAAGTGGCGAGCTCGGTTCCGTCATCTGCGGTAAGGCTGCTGCTCTCGCGGTTCTCTTTAAACCATGCCCGCGCCTCGGTGTCCTCGGCATCCGGCTGCTCACCTTCTTTGTCGTTCTTGCTATCCTGCATCATCTTCATGGTGTACGGCGCTTGGGGGTTCAGCGCGAAGTCAAACAGAAAGTTGCCGGCAAATCCGAGCAGCGCAACGACAGCCACCAGTGCAACGATGCAGGCTATCTTGAGCTTTCGATGGGAACGTGCGTTTTGAGCCATGCGGTATTCTCCTATAAGATGTTAATACGTCAACATTCAATGCAAGCGCATTATGGACGTTCGCCGTTGACGCGTCAACAGGCAAAGAATGGGTAAACAAAGGGTCGCGTATGGTGCAAATTTCGCACGTACCTAGACGCTTTGATATAGTGTTGAGAACTCTTTACGTTGGAGGATGTAACCGGCATGTCCGATTCGAGCGACAGTTCTAAGCCGCGGCCCAAGACCGCGGCCGTTCCACACTACACGGTGGGCGAGGAGATCATGAACTCCGTCACCCATGGTGTCGGCTGCCTGTTGGGTATCGCGGGCCTGGTGCTCCTGATCGTATTCGCTGCCCTGCGCGGCGGGGGCCCGGCACACATGGCCGCGGCGATTGTCTATGGCGTCAGCATTATCCTCGAATACCTAGCCTCTACGCTCTATCATGCGATTCAGCCCGCGCGCGCCAAGCGCGTCTTTCGCATCATCGACCACAGCTGCATCTACTTGCTCATAGCCGGCAGCTATACCCCGTTTTGCCTCATCACGCTCGCAAACGACGGCGGCCCTGCGCTGTTCTTTGCCGTATGGGCCATCGCCATTATCGGCATCGCCCTCGAGTGCTTTATGCGCGAGCGTCAACCGCACTGGGTAAGCGGCCTGGTCTACCTGCTGATGGGCTGGCTCGTTGTCTTTAAGCTGCCCGAGCTCGTGTCGCTGCTCAACCCCGTGGCACTTGCCCTGCTCGCCGTCGGCGGCGTGTGCTACACCGCGGGCGTGCCGTTCTATATCGCCAAAAACGTGCGCTATCTGCACAGCGTGTTTCACCTGTGGGTACTCGCCGGCAGCATCTTCCAGTTCATGGCGGTGATCCTCTTCGTAATCTAGCGACCACGCCAGCGCCCGTGCCCCCGCTCGGTCGCCAGTGCAATTGCCGTATCCGCCACCAACGTTTTAATCGACGTCCCGAATCTTGGAGGTTCGAGAAACTCCCGATGGACATAACCATCTCCCTTATCACCACCCTCGTTTTGACCCTCATCAACGGCTACTTCTCTATGTCCGAGATGGCGCTCACCACGGCAAAGCGCGCCGTGCTGGAGCACGATGCCGAGGAAGGCGACAAGCGCGCCGAGCGCGCCATCCAGCTCGCCGCCGACTCCGATCAGCTGTTGGCTACCATCCAGGTTGCCATCACACTCGTGGGCTTTGCCTCATCCGCCGTCGCCTCGACGAGCCTGTCCGACCCGCTTGCCACATGGCTCACGAGCTTTGGCATCGCGCCGCTCTCCGCCATCGCGCGTGGCCTGGCGCCGGTCATCATCACCGTCGCGGTCGCCTTCGTGTCTATCGTGATCGGCGAGCTGGTTCCCAAGCGCATTGGACTGGCCAACGCCGAGGGCGTATCCAAGCAGGTCGTGGGCCCGCTGTCGTTTTTCCAAAAGATCGCCCGCCCGCTCGTGTGGCTGACCGGCGCCTGCTCCGATGGCCTGGCCCGCATCCTGCGCATCAAGAGCGCCGACGACCGCCAGAACGTCTCGGAGGAGGAGATCAAGTACATGGTCTCGGAGCAGGACGACCTGCTCGACGAGGAAAAGCGTATGATCCACGAGATCTTCGACCTGGGCGACACCGTTGCCCGCGAGGTCATGGTGC
>CATWCP010000021.1 GCA_958349325.1 uncultured Collinsella sp. | reverse complement strand
AGGCCCTCGCGGCCTAGTCGCTATTTAGGGCGTCCAAGATTTGGGGCGCAGTTCAGGGAGATCGGGCTTTCAAGGCTTAGTTAAACCAAGTCTGTACGGTCAAATGACCCGCAGATTACATCTGCTCGGGAGCGGAGACACCAACAAGGGTGAGCACCAGGGCGAGCGTCACGCGGACGGCATCGCAAGCGGCCAGACGGGCACGCGAAAGCTCGGGGTCGACGGGACGGCCCTCGCTCGGCAGCACCTGGCAAGCAGCATAGAAGCTGTGGAAGTCGCCGGCAAGCTCCTCGGCAAAGTGCGTCAGACGGAACGGGGCGCGATCACGAGCGCAGCTGGCGATGAGGTCGGTGAGCTCGTTGAGCTTACGCGAAAGGGCAAGCTCGGTCGGGTCGGTCAGCAGCGAGTAATCGACGTTCTCACCGATGGCCTTGGCGGCGACGGCCTTCATGCCCATCTCGTCAGCCTGCTCGGGCGTAACGTCGGCGGCACGGCGCAGGATGGAGCACACGCGGGCGTGAGCGTACTGCACGTAATAGACCGGGTTGGAGTTGTCGCGCTTCTTGACGGCCTCGATATCGAAGTCGACCATCTGGTTGGAGCTTTTGGAGATGAGCGTGTAGCGAGCGGCGTCGGAACCGACCTCGTCGACGAGCTCCTGCAGGGTCACCATGGTGCCCTTACGCTTGGACATACGGACGGGCTTGCCGTTGCGCAGCAGGTTGACGAGCTGGCCCAGCAGAACCTCAAACTTGCCGGGATAGCCAAGAGCGTCGCAGACGCAGCGGACGCGCTCGATGTAGCCGTGGTGGTCGGCACCCCAGATGTCGATGACGTGGTCGACGCGCTGGAACTTATCCCAGTGATAGGCAACGTCGGAGGCGAAGTAGGTGTACTCGCCGTCGGACTTGATCAGGACGCGGTCCTTGTCATCGCCCAGGTCGGTGGAGCGGAACCACAGGGCGCCGTCCTTGGTGTAGAGGTAGCCCATCTTGTCGAGCTTCTCAAAAGCGCGGTCGACGGCAGAGGTGCCGGCGGTCTCGCCCTCGGTGTCCTTCACGTACAGCGAACGCTCGGAGTACCAACGATCGAAGTCGCAATTGACGGCGTGGCAGAGGTCGCGCATGTTGTCGACCATCTTCACATAGCCGCGCTCGCGGAAGCTCTCCATGCGCTCCTGAGGATCGGCCTCGACCCACTTATCGCCGTCGGTGCGCCAGAACTCGGCGGCCTCGTCGATAATGTAGTCGCCGCCATAGGAGTCCTTGCCCAGGGTCTCGGCAAAATTGTCCTGGTACGGATGGGTCTCGGGATGCTCGTCGTTCTCGTCGGCAACGAAGGCGTCGCGGTCTGCGATCAGCAGCTTGTGAGCCTCGTCGATATCCACGCCCTGCTTGGCGATGATGTCGGCAAGCTGCATATAGCGCGTGCTGATGGAGTTGCCGAAGGTGTTCATCTGAGAGCCGTGGTCGTTGATGTAGAACTCACGCTGGATGTCGTAACCGGCATGGTCCATAACGCGGCAGAGCGAATCGCCCAGAGCGGCCCAGCGGCCATGGCCGATGTGCATGGGGCCGACGGGGTTGGCGGAGACGAACTCGACCTGGGTCTTCAGGCCGCCACCGACGTTGGACTTAGCGAAGTCCATACCCTTCTCGCGAGCCTCGCCAAAGATGGCATTCTTGACGGCAACGGAGAGGTAGAAGTTGATGAAGCCGGGGCCTGCGATCTCGACCTTCTCGATCGCGGGGTCCTCGGGCATATGGGCAACGATGGCCTCGGCGATCTTGCGCGGGGCGCAATGGGCCAGCTTGGCGGACTTCAGGGCCATGGTAGAGGTCCACTCGCCATGAGAAGTGTCAGCCGGTCGCTCGATAGCGCAATCGTCAAGTTCAAATGCAGAAAGGTCGCCGGCCTCCTGGGCCGCAGCAAGCGCAGCGCGTACCAGCTCTTCAATCTTCTCGGGCATAGATCCTCCTTGTGTTAAAGCCCCCGAGCTCTTGGTCACTCGTAGGGCAAAAGCCAGAGTTTGTAGCACTCTATCACAAGCGACGGGCACTGTCGCAGGGTAAAGCCAATCGATATTGCATATGCACAAAATTGACTACAGCTTGCATGGAGTCACTCAAAGATGCCAGTCTGCCTGCAGATTATGCAGGCGTTGAAAATGCATAAAGGTGTGAATGAGCTGCGCCTGTTATCGAATACTCTTACCTATCGGAGTTGTGTGCTTTTCCTGCATAAAGTAAGGGTTTGCGCACGTCAGCGTGTTATTCTAGACATACGTAAATTCGTATAAGTTGGAGGTAGCATGTTCTCAATCGGTCAACACGTCATTCATCCGGGTCAGGGAGTCTGCACCGTCGTCGGTTTTAGGGACGACACACCGCAGCCCATGCTACTGCTCGAGACCAAGCAGGGACATGCGCAGACGATCCTCATGTACCCCGTGGCGCAGGCCGACCGTTTGCACGCCGCCATCTCGCAGCAAGATGCCGAGCACCTGCTGAGCCACTATGACGAGCTGGAGTGCGACACTTTTACCGAGCGCAACAGTTCACTTGAGGAGACGCACTTTAAGCAGCAGCTCAAGCTGGGCGCGCCCGAGACGGTCCGCGTGGCAAAGACCATGATGCACCGCATTCGCCAGGCCGAGGAAGCTGATAAAAAACCCAGCTCCTACTACATGCGCGTACTCAAGGAGGCCAAACGCCGCTCCATCGAGGAGTTCGCCGTGGCCTTGGGCGTCACCGAGGAGGCCGCCGAAGCCCGCCTAGCCCAAGCCGCCCTCAACTAACCCATCCGCGCCAAAAACCACCACAAAGGGGACAGGCACCTTTGTGGTGGTTTTCGTGTTCTAGTAGTATTCATTCTTATCGATACCCACGAGCACAAGGAGTCTGTTATGTCAGAGCCGCTTACCGCCGGAATCACCCGCGACCGCGCGTTCGAACTGCTCAACGAGCACAACAAGGACCCGTTCCACATCACCCATGGCGAGACGGTCGAGGGCACTATGCGCTACTTTGCGCGCGAGTTCGACCCCGAGAACGAGGAGTTTTGGGGCACCGTCGGTCTGCTGCACGACCTGGATTGGGAGGAGCATGAGGACGACCCCATGAACCACACCATCTATGCTGCCGAGATTCTTGAGGGCGAAGGTGCGTCTCCCGAGCTCATTCGCGCCATCCAGACGCACACGTCCGACTTCAACACCTCGCTGCCCAAACCCGAGCTGCAGATGGAAAAGATCCTGTTTGCCTGCGATGAGCTCACCGGCCTGATCGGCGCTGCAGTCATCATGCGTCCGAGCAAAAGCGTCATGGACTTTACGACCAAGTCGCTCAAGAAGAAGTTCAAGGACAAGCGCTTTGCCGTTGGCTGTTCGCGCGACGTGATTACGCAGGGCGCCGAGATGCTGGGTTGGGAGCTACCCGAACTCTTTGACCGCACCATCGCGGCCATGCAGTCCTTCGCCCCCGACCGCGATACCTTCCAGGCCTAATCGCCCACGCCACCTAAAACCACCACAAAGGGGAAAGGCACCTTTGTGGTGGTTTTAGGTGGCGTGGGCGATTAGGGGCGGACCTGGCCGGTGCCGCGGAGCTTGTATTTGTAGGTGGTGAGGGCCTCGGCGGCAAAGGGGCCACGGGCGTGGAGTTTTTGGGTCGAGATGCCGATCTCGGCGCCCAGGCCAAACTCGCCGCCGTCGGTGAAGCGCGTGCTGGCGTTGGCGTACACGGCCGAGGCATCGACCGCATCCAGGAAGCGCTCGCAAGCATCCGTGTCCTCGGCAACGATGGCCTCGGAGTGCATCGTGCCGTAGCGGTTGATGTGTGCGATGGCCTCGTCCTCGCTCGCCACGACCTTCACGCTCATCTCGAGCGCCAGATACTCGCGACCCCAGTCCTCCTCAGTCGCGGCAACGTAGTCATCACCCTCGGCAAGCCCGGCATCGGCGCATGCGGCGCAGGTTGCCTCGTCGCCGTGAATGAGCACGCCGTGGTCATGCAGCACGGTCACGACCGCGGGCAAAAACACATCGGCCACAGCACGGTCGACCAGCAGCGACTCGGCGGCATTGCACACGCCTACGCGCTGGGTCTTGGCATTAACGATAATGTTGAGCGCCTTATCAAAGTCGGCGGATTCATGCACGTAGATGTGGCAGTTGCCCGTGCCCGTCTCGATCACCGGCACAAGCGACTCGCGCACGCAGCGCTGGATCAGGCCTGCACCTCCGCGCGGAATGAGTACGTCGACAATACCGCGGAGCTTCATGAGCTCGCCGGTGGCCTCGCGATCGGTGGACTCGATCATCGACACGGCCTCGCGCGGGAAGCCCTTGGCCTCGAGCGCATCGGCCAGCAGCTCGGCGATCATGGCACACGAGTGATAGGCCAGCGAGCCGCCGCGTAGAATGCAGGCGTTGCCGGTACGGATGCAGATGCCTGCGGCGTCGGCCGTCACGTTGGGGCGCGCCTCGTAGACCATAGCGACCAGGCCCAGCGGCACACTCACACGGGTCAGGTCCACGCCACTTGCAAGCACGCGGTGGTCGAGCACGCGGCCCACGGGATCGGGCAGCTCGGCGAGCTTTTCCAGGCCGGCGGCCATGCCCTCGACGCGCTCGGGCGTCAGCAGCAGGCGATCGAGCAGTCCGGCCGAGGTACCCGCATCGCGCGCGGCAGACATATCGAGCTCGTTAGCGGCGACGATGGAGTCGACACCGTTGCGCAGTGCTGCGGCCATGGCGCGCACGGCCTCCTGACGCTGCTCATCGCTCGCCGTGGCAAGCGAGGCCGACGCTGCCTTGGCGGCAACGGCAAGATCGTGGACATACGTGGCTATATCGACCGACATGGACGGCCCTTTCTCCTAGAAGTTTGCAACCATGGTAGCCGATTTGCGCATGGCCTCGCCCGCGGCGGTAGAATTGGTCAACCCGAAACACCGCAACGAACGGAAGACTCACATGGCCCCCATCACTTCGTACCACGTCCCCGGCCTTTATGTCGAGGACCACAGCATCGACGTCCCCCTTGACTGGCGCGGCCTGGAGCCGATGCTCCTGGCCGTCGGCAGCACCATGCGCCGCGGCGCTATGCCGGCACCCATCGCCGGCGCGCCCGAGAGCATCAAGCTCTTCTACCGCGTGGTTTGCGCGCCCGACCGCATCAACGACGATCTGCCGCTGCTCCTGTTTTTGCAGGGCGGCCCCGGCGGCGAGAGCCCGCGTCCGCTGTCGCCCACAAGCGACGGCTGGATCGAGGAGGCCGTCAAGCACTTCCGCGTCGTCCTGCCCGACCAGCGCGGCACCGGGCGCAGCAGCTGTGTAGACGGGCGCACGATTGCCGCACTGGGCGAGCGCGCGGCGGCGGCCAGCTCCGATGCCGCACGCTCGCAGGCTGACTTCCTCAAGCGCCACCTCGCCAGCTCCATCGTGCGCGATTTTGAGTACCTGCGCCTAGTGGGCTTTGGCGGCAAGCCGTGGGTCACGCTCGGCCAAAGCTACGGCGGTTTTTTGACGCTGAGCTACCTGTCGCTCTTCCCCGAGGGCGTGGCGGCGAGCTTTACCTGTGGCGGAATCCCCCACGCGCCGGCGAGCGCAAGCGAGGTCTACGCGCACACCTTCCCGCGTATGGCCGCCAAGACGCAGCAGTATTATGACCGCTACCCCGCTGACGTCGAGCGCGTGGCAGCCCTGGCCGATGCGCTCGAGGCTCAGAAGCCCGTGCTGCCCGACGGCTCGCCGATGACGGTCGAGCGCCTACAGCTCATGGGCAGCGACTTTGGCATGAAGCCGAGCTTTGAGCGCATGCATTGGATTATCGATCACGCTTTTGTTGACGGCGACGGCACGCTGACCTGCGGCGCCTCGGTATCTGACAGCTTTTTGATGCGCGCCTTCGAGCGCACCAACACGCGCACGAATCCGCTGTACTGGACGCTGCAGGAGTTCATATACGCCGACGGCGACACTATGCCCATTGGTTGGGCCGCGGCCGAAGAGAAGGCACACCGCGCCGAGTTCGACACCCTCGCGCGCCCGCTCATGTTTACCGGCGAGGCCATGTTCCCGTGGATGTTCGAGCAGATGCCCGAGCTTAAGCCGTTTAAGCCCGCCATGGACCTGCTGATGGAAGACACCAGCTGGGACAAGATCTACGACCCGCAGCGCCTGGCCTGCAACGAGGTGCCGCTCCAGGCCGCGGTGTATTTCGACGACATGTACGTGGATTCGAGCCTGCAGCTCGATACGCTCAGCCGCGTGGGCAACTCGCATGCCTGGGTGACCAACGAGTTCGAGCACGACGGCCTGCACGGCAGCGTGGTGTTCAAGCACCTCTTCGACGAAGCCCTCAACCGCGGAGACCTGCGCCAGATCTTCTAGCAAAGGAGTGTCCCAAAGTGCCGGCACATAAGGAACGTCCCCAAGTGCCGGCACGAGAAAGACAGCGCTGCGGGAAACGATCCGCAGCGCTGTCTTTCTTTATGCAAATACGATCAAGTTATCCCTGTGTATCGCCGGCTTCTCGGCCAGGTCTGCCAGCAGGCGGTTGCTGGCGATCTGGTCCTGGCGGCGGCCGGCGGCAAGTTCCAGCACGTCCGAATCGGCCTCGGCGATACCGCGGGCGACGACCATACCTCTCGGATCGCACACATCGAGCACATCGCCCTCGGCAAACTGGCCATCAACCTCGCGAATACCCACCGCAAGCAAGGAAGAACCACGGCTGACCAGCGCCTTCGCGGCACCGTCGTCAACCGTTACCGAGCCATGTGCCTTGTCACCCAGCGCGATCCACAACTTGCGGGGTGCGATGTCCAGACGCTCCGCCGGCGGATCGAACAGCGTGCCCACGCTCTCGCCGCGGGCTAGGCGCACGAGCGCATCGGGCTCCTCGCCCGAGCAAATCACGCTCTGAATGCCCGCCGTCATCAGGATGCGGCTCGCGCGGATCTTGGTAATCATGCCGCCCGTGCCCACCGATGTGGAAGAATCGCCCGCCGAGGCAATAATCTTGGCATCGATCTTATGCACGACAGGAACAAACTCGGCCGTGGGGTCCTCATGCGGATTGGCAGTATAGAGACCATCGATGTCCGAGAGCGTCACGCACAGATCGGCAGATACCAGGCAGCTCACGAGCGCCGCCAGTGTGTCGTTGTCGCCAAACTTGATCTCGTCGACGGTAACGGTATCGTTCTCGTTGACGACCGGCACCACGCCAAGCTCCACGAGGCGCAGCAGGGCGTCGCGCGCGTGCAGGTAAGACGTGCGGCGGGCCGTATCGTGGCGCGTGAGCAGCACGAGCGAGGTGAGCAGGTCGCGCGCATGGAACTCCTCGTCGTAGGCCGACGAGATGATGCACTGACCAGCCGAGGCGCAAGCCTGCAGGCTCGGCAGGTCGCCGACCGGCTTGCGGTCGAAGCCCAGCACGGGATAGCCACAGGCGATAGCGCCCGAGCTCACCACGACCAGACGCCAGCCGAGCTTGCGCAGCGCTGCGGCCTGATCGGCAAGCCCGCCGATAAAGGAGCGGTTGACCTTGCCGTCAGTGCCCACAACCGTGGACGAACCGATCTTTACCACCATCGTTTTATAAGAAGTCGTCATACGTCAAACCAATCAACTGTTCAGCGAACGGCCGAGCTGGCGGCCAAGGGAGCGTGACTCGCCCCTACCACCCAAGAAATTAGTGAGCCCAGGGAAAGGCAGAAGCCGCGGCCATGTTCTTGCGCACGAGCTCGTCGCGCACCTGAGCCAGGCCCTGCTCCATGCCCACCACATAGGTCTGCGGGTACAGGAAGCGCTTGAAAGCTGCGTCCAGATGATCGAGCGCCCAAGCACAGCGCTCGCGCGCGTCCTGGATGCTCTCACGCGGAGCCACCGCACTGCCATCGCGCACGATCGGCACCAGCAGCTCGCGATACTCAAGTTCGGACACGTCGGTCACCAGGGCGGCATCATTCACGGCCACGAGGGTATTGCCGCGCGCGGCGCCCTCCCCCGCCAGATGGTCCTCGTCGTAGATCATGTCGCAGACCGGGCCGCCAAAGCCGTCGTAATAACGGCGCACGCGTTGCACACCCGGGATCGTGCGCTTGTAGGGCTGCTCGGAGAGCTTGACCACCGGCGTCCATGGATCTGCCTCGCTCGCACGGCGGGCGGAAAGCTTGTACACGCCGCCCAGCGCCGGCTGGTCATAGCAGGTCGCAAGCTTGGTACCCACGCCAAAGCTGTCGATGGGCGCGCCCTGGTCGAGCAGCGACTGAATCGTGTACTCATCCAGATCGTTAGAAACCGAGATCCCCACATAGGGCAGGCCCTCGGCATCAAAACGGCCGCGAACATACTTGGAGAGCTTGGCGAGGTCGCCGGAGTCAATGCGAATGGCCGACAAGCGCTCGCCCACCGCTTCCATCTCCTTGGCAACCGTAATGGCATGTTCACAGCCCTCGCGCACGTCATAGGTGTCGATGAGCAGCGTGCAGTTCTTGGGGCTCGATTTGGCAAAGGCACGGAAGGCCTCGAGCTCGGAATCGAAGCTCATCACCCAGCTGTGAGCATGCGTGCCAAAGACGGGAATACCGTAGCGGCGGCCGGCGAGCACATTGGACGTAGAGGAGCAGCCGGCAACGTAGCTCGCGCGCGCAACGGCCAGGCCGCCATCGGGACCCTGGGCTCGGCGCAGGCCAAACTCCGCCACGGGGCGACCGTCGGCGGCGAGCACCACGCGCGCCGTCTTGGTGGCGACAAGCGTCTGGAACCCGACGATGTTGAGCAGCGCCGTCTCGAGCAGCTGGCACTCCAGCGCGGGGCCGGTGACGCGCACCATGGGCTCGCGCGGAAAGACGAGCTCGCCCTCGGGCACGGCGTCGATGTTTACATGCGCACGAAAATCGCGCAGGTAGTCGAGGAATCCAGACTTGAACATCGCACCGCCAGCAGGGGCCTGGAGCGAGGCGAGGTAGTCGATGTCCTCGGGCGTAAAGCGCAGATTCTCGACCAGCTCGGGCAGCTCGGCGGTGCCGCACATGACGGCATAGGCGCTGCCAAAGGGATGGTCGCGGTAAAACGCGGTAAAACAACCCTGCTCATTGGCCTTGCCGCTCTCCCACAGGCCCTGGGCCATAGTGAGCTCGTACAGATCGGTGAGCATTGCGATGTCGGTGGGATGAGAGATGTCGGTCAAAGCCATGGGGCGACCTTTCGGATGTGTGGTGCAGAATTTAAGGGTTGGACGAGAGCAGAGCATGCGGACATGACGCCCGATGCAAATCGGTTAGAGCACGCCCATGCTGGTCAGGATCGTGTAGCCCATAAAGATGACAAACGCGATGAGGGCAAGGACAATGATGATTTTTTGAGCCGGCGCCATGCCAGGGATCTCGTTCTCGCCCGTAGGCTCCTTGGAGGTAACCATGCGCTGGGCAAAGGTCATCTCGTCACGGCTCGGCTTAGGCTCGACGGACTTGGGACGAGCGGCCTTTTTAGGCTGAGGTTTGGGCGCGGCAGGTGCAGGCTTCGCAGCAGCGGGCTTGGGTGCGGGCGCGGGCGCCGATGCGGATGCGGCGTTCGCGGCGATCTCCTCGGCCTTCGCACGCTCGGCACGCAGGACAGCCAGCTCCTCACGCTCGCGACGGGCCTCTTCACGAGCCTCGCGGCGGGCCTTCTCGGCGCGGAGCTCTTCCAACTCAGCGCGCTCCTCGTCGGACAATGGTTGGGACTCAAGCTCGGCCATGGTACAGCCCTTTCTTTTAAAAAAAGCCGCCGACACAATGTCAGCGGCTTATCAAATCTAAGGGTGGAGACGAAGGGAGTCGAACCCTCGGCCTCTGCCATGCGACGGCAGCGCTCTCCCAACTGAGCTACGTCCCCAGGACAAGTCGATATTTTACCTACGGCTCGCCAACTGTCAACGCCCAATAACCAGTCTTTTTGGAGCGCGGCTATTTTGACAACTTTTCGAACAGGCGATCCTCTCGATGATTTTTTAATCCCCGTCCCAGAAATATCATCGACGAACGCACTACTTTGCGCTGGTAAGAACACCGGTGGTGTCGAAGGCCGGGGTGAAGCTCTCGTCTACCGCGCCGCCCTCTTGCCAGAACATCGTCGTAAAGCCCAGGTCGTCGGCATGGTCGAGCACCCGCTCGTACTCCTCGCGCGTCACGGCGCGCGCCAGATCGCCGCCCTGCTCTCGCATGAGCACATTGGGCGTGTATTGGTTCATGACCGAGATCGGCACGTCGCCCATCGTCTGCCACACTAGGTCCAGTACGCGACACGAATCGTCCGCATGCCCCGGAAGCACCAGGTGGCGCACGATGATGCCGCGCTTCATGAGCCCGCCCTCATCCACCAACTCTCCCCCGCGGCGCTCGATCTCGCGCGCCATCTGGGCCAGACCCGACACGGCCACGCGCGGGTAGTCCTTAATATGGGAAAGCGACTGCGCAAGCCCGGCATCGGCATATTTAAAGTCGGTGAGCCACACATCGACCAGGTCGCCCAGCGCCGCCACGGCACTCGCACGCTCGTAACCACTCGTGTTGTAGACGATCGGGATGACCAGCCCGCGCATCCGTGCCGCGGCAATCGCGGCAGGCAACAGGTGCGCATAGTGCGTCGCCGTCACCAAATTGATGTTGTTGGCACCCTGGTCCTGCAGTTCCAGCATAATTTCGACCAGGCGCTCAGGCGAAATCTCAAGGCCAAAATTGCCGGTCGAGATCTCGTGGTTCTGGCAGTAGATACATTTAAGCGAGCAACCGCTAAAGAAGATCGTGCCTGAACCGGCCTCGCCCGAGATAGGCGGCTCCTCCCACATATGAAGCGCCGCGCGGGCCACCCTGAGCGTGTCGTTAGCACCGCATACGCCGCGCGCGCCCTCATCGCGCGCCGCACCGCAACGGCGCGGACACAAATGGCAGGCGGGCGAAAAAAGTTCGGTCAACGACGTCGGCATAAAAACATGCTCCAAAACAACGATTCAGCAGCTCAAACGTAAAGGGCCAGACCGCGTAGACGGCTCCGTCCCTAAGGCGCCGTAATCGTCCGACACGATTTTTGTAATGTCAAGACTGGAATCGATAAAGTGCCGCTTTATGATGTAGGTATTCCGCCCCCCGCGGAGCAACTGGGTGAACCGTCGCGTTTATTTAGGGAGCCCACACAGTCGTACCTAGTACAGGTATCCTTCGTTGTTAAGGACGCTGGAACAGTCGATGAGGGCACCCACCTGTTTTAGGTGGGTTCATTTTCGTAACGTGGGGGGTGGTTTTCTTTTGCCGAAAATCACCATACAGTCCATATGGATCCCCGCCGGCATCCCGACAAGCCATCGACAACATCCCAATATCTGGTAAGCGCGTGATTATCGCTGCGTGCAATTACATGCACCCCCCTTGGTCGAGTATTATGGTTCGGCTATGCCCTTTGCGCATGGCGTTCTTCTGACCTTTTCCTTCGACGCTTGGCGGTTTTTAGATTCATGGCTTCATCCCCGAGCTACATACCGTACCTATGCGTGGCAGCGGCGGCTTTTATCACGACCTTCCTCGCGGTGCCCCTGGTCAAGCGCTTGGCAATTAAGCTCGATGCCGTCGACTATCCTTCTAAGCGCCGCATCAACACCAAGCCCATCCCGCGTTTGGGCGGAACGGCGGTGTTTTTGGGCCTGGTCGTTGCCTGCATTGTGCAAATCCTAGGCACCTGGTACCTAGGCTGGCCACCCGTCCTGGTACCGCACCCGCGCCTTCACATTAGCTATCCCATGCTGGCGCTCTCCTTTACCGTCATCTTTGCGACCGGCGCTATCGACGACGTCTTCCAGCTCACGCCCAAGCAAAAGCTGGCCGGACAGGTCCTCGCCGCGCTTATCGCCTGCATGGGCGGCCTAAAAATCGGCGTCATCGTCAACCCGTTTGCTCCCGGCGAGATCATGCTCGGATGGCTCGCCTACCCCATTACCGTGATCTATCTGGTGGCATTCACTAACATCATTAACCTCATCGACGGCCTCGACGGCTTGGCCACGGGCATCTGCGGCATCGCGTCATTCACCATGTTCTCGATGGCCGTGCTCTCGGGCCGCATCGACGCCGCCGCGCTCTCTATTGCGCTCTTTGGCGCCTGTCTAGCCTTTTTGCACTACAACTTCAACCCCGCAAGCATCTTCTTGGGCGACTCGGGGTCGCTGCTGCTGGGCTTTGCGCTGGGCTCCATCTCGCTGCTCAACGTGAGCCGCACCGCCGCACTCACCTCGCTTATCATCCCGCTCATCGTTGCCGGCGTGCCCATCATCGACACGTTTAGCGCCATTGTGCGCCGCAAGCGCGCCCACATTAGCATCGGGCAGGCCGACAAGGGCCACATCCACCACCGCCTGATCCAAGAAGGCTACAGCCAAAAACAGGCCGTGCTGCTCATCTATGCCTGGTGCATCATGCTTTCGGCCGGCGCCGCCGCGATTAACCAGGTCGAGATGCCCATGCGCGTGCTCATCTTTACCGTGCTCGCCATTGGCTCGGCGGCCTTTGCCAAGCATCTACATCTGTTTGAGCCCGTGCTGCGCCACCATTACAACAAGCGCACGCACGAGGACGAGCTCGTCACCCCCGACGACCCCGCCTTTAAGCAGGAGGAGCAGGCAGCCGAGGAGCGCAAAGAAGAGCGCCACCACAAGCTCTAGGGCAAGCTGCCGAGGATGTGCCAAGGCACCGTTGGCCAAGCGCGGCCGCGCCGCGCCCATCGCACAAGCCACCCCTCTCCCGCCCCTCGCCTACTTACGCCCCGCCCCTCCAATAAACGCGTTATCATCTTGACCCATGAACATACGTTAGGAGCAATCATGCCAAACGAGAACAGCTACGAAGTCGCGCTGCAAAAGAGCAACGCCATTCGCGAGGGCTTGGCAAAGACGCCCGAGAAGTTCACCATGCTCACCGGCGACCGCCCGACCGGACGCTTGCACTTGGGTCACTACTTCGGCACCCTCAAGGGCCGCGTGGAGCTGCAGAACATGGGCGCCAAGACCAACGTGCTCATCGCCGACTACCAGGTCATCACCGACCGCGACACCACCGAGCATATCCAGGACAACGTGTACAACATGGTCATGGACTACCTTGCCTGCGGCATCGACCCCGACAAGACCATGATCTACGCGCACTCCGCCGTGCCCGCCGCGAACCAGCTCATGCTGCCGTTCCTGTCGCTGGTGTCCGAGGCCGAGCTGGCGCGCAACCCCACGGTCAAGGCCGAGATGGAGGCCTCGGGCCACGAGCTTACCGGCCTTCTGCTCACCTACCCGGTGCACCAGGCCTGCGACATCCTGTTCTGCAAGGGCAACGTCGTGCCCGTCGGTCGCGACCAGCTGCCGCACATCGAGCTCACCCGCACCATCGCTCGCCGCTTTAACAACCGCTATGGCAAGGTATTTCCCGAGGTCGACGCGCTGCTGTCCGAGACCCCGCTGCTGCCCGGCCTGGACGGTCGCAAGATGAGCAAGAGCTACGGCAACGCCATCAATATCTCAATGACTGCCGAGGAGACGGCCAAGCGCATCAAGAAGAGCCAAACCGACTCCGAGCGCATGATCACGTTCGATCCCGAGAACCGCCCCGGCGTGTCCGGCCTGCTTTCGACGGCTGCCATCTGCACCGGTCGCTCCGAGGTCGAGATTGCCGAGGAGATCGGCATGGGCGGCTCCGGCCAGCTCAAGAAGTACGTGACCGAGGCCGTCAACGAGTACTTCGCCCCGATCCGTGAGCGTCGTCAGCGCTACGAGAACGATCTGGATTACGTCAAGGACGTGCTGCACGAGGGCAATCGCCGTGCCAACGAGATCGCCAAGCAGACCCTGGCCGAGGTTCAGGACGCCATGGGCATGGTGTACTAGGCAAAGCGCTTTCGCACGACATAGACGGTGAGATTAGATTTCTTCCCGAAACAGGAACAGGCCCGCTGGCAGTTAGTTGCCAGCGGGCCTGTTCCCGAAGTACACCGTTGAATCGCACAGAGGGGAGGAATGCGAATCAAACTCAACAGGGCAGGCTTTTTCATCGCCTATTGCCTGCTCCGTTGCTGAAACCAATATAGTTCACCATGGTTTACTTTCTGGCGAGAATATACGCCAACACATCGTCTCCATAAGTTAGCCCCGGTAAACCTGAAACGGAAAACCACCACAAAGGGGACAGGCACCTTTGTGGTGGTTTTGGCCACGGCAGAGCCGCTAGAGCCCTGCTGGCCAGCGACAGGCGGCCAAGTCAACGTGCATGGGATCGGTAAACGTCACGCCCTCCCCCATTAAGAGCTCACGCTGAGCATCGGGACCGCCAAAAGCAAAACCCTCGCATATGCGTCCGTCGGCAAACACCACGCGGTGACAGGGAATCTCGCCGGGGCGCGGATTGCTATGTAGGGCATACCCCACGTACCGCGCACTTCGTGGACGACCGGCAAGCAGCGCCACCTGGCCGTACGTGGCGACCATCCCCTCGGGAATCTGCTCGACCACCTCGTACACCCGCTCAAAAAAGCCCTCAGACGCCAACATGCGCTCCTTTCAACCGAAACCAGCATAAACCACCACAAAGGTGCCTGTCCCCTTTGTGGTGGTTTATGGCAGGTCGGTTAGTTGGCGGGGCGGAAGAAGGCTACGGCTACAGCGCCGGGACCCACGTGGGTGCCAATGGTGGCGCCAATGGTGTGGATGGGCAGTTCGTTCTCGGCATGACCGGCCCACAGCGCGGCGCTGTCCTCGATATACTTCTTGAGTACCGCGTCCGAAAGACCCGTATAACCAAGCGCCAGCGGCATGGAGAAGTCGACGCCGCCCGCCTGTTCGACCTTCTGGTTCAACAGGTTTCGACCGTTTTTGGAACCGCGCGCCTTGCCCAACTGCACGATGAGGCCGTCCTCAGCGGCCACAACCGGCTTCACGTTGAGCAGCGTACCCACAGCGCCCGCCGCAGCAGACAGGCGGCCGCCGCGCACCAGGTATTCCAGCGTCTCGAGCAGGCCGATAACCACCACACGGTCGCGCACGGCCTCGACCGCCGCCGCGATCTGGGCCGCACCACGGCCCTCGTCCACCAGGCGCAGCGCATACTCGACCAGCACACGCTCGCCCAAGGTAACGTTATTGCTGTCCACGACGAACACGTCGCCGCCCGGTGCCTCGGCAAGCGCCGTGCGAGCACTCTGATTGGTGCCCGAAAGCTTGGCGCCCACGGTAATGATCACGGCCTCATCGCCGGCCTCACGTGCTTCGGCAATCGCCTGCGAAAAGGCGTACGGGTTGACCTGACCGGTCTTGGGCAACTCGTCGCGCTCCACGAGCATCTCGTAAAAGCGCTGGTGATCGATGTCGACACCATCCATGTACACGTCGGTGCCAAAGGTGACGGACAGCGGCAGAACACGCAGAGCGGGGTGCTCAGCCGGCGTCATATCGCTCGCGGAATCGGTAATAATACGAATGGACATAGCGAATCCTTTCTTGCGCGAACCTCGCGCGGGGAATTTTGACAGCAATGCCCCGACACGGTATACGCGCTCAAACGGGACGATGCAGTTGTTGGCTGAAAGCTAGCGCCAGCGCGATCTTAGATCTCACGCAAGGTGTTGAGAATCGTACGCAGCGACGCATACATCTGCTCGCGCTGCTCCACGCCCATGGCCTTACCGGTGGTGTCGAGCACTTCGCGAATGATGCGATCGGCCTCGCTCATGCTCTCGCCGCCCAGGGCAGTCAGGCGCACCGGGGCACGGTACTTGACGGCCGCATCACCCGAATCATCGACCTCGACGTAGCCGCCCTCCTCCAGGTGTGCCAGCGTGCGCGAAACGGCGGCACGGGTAACGCCGGCCATGCGGGCGAGGTCGGCGCCAGTCAGGCCGTCCTTGCTGCGCTCGAGATAGTACAGGCACATGACGTCGGAGCCCTTGAGGCCCAGCCTTGCACCTTCGGACGTCTTGATGCGCTGAATCTCCTTGTAGAGACCGCTGATCAGTCCGACAAAGTCCTCAAAACGTGTCTCGTCGTTCTGCTGCATGGGAGACGACCGCCTTTCGCTTGCATGATGCTAACGGGCTAACATCTTAGCCGCATGTCCGGACCCCCGTACCCAAAGATTCCAATTGTTAACCCATCAACATAAAAACCACCACAAAGGGGACAGGCACCTTTGTGGTGGTTTGGAACATCAATAGGTTCTAGGCGCCGCTACAGCTCCACGCAGGGATTGTCGTGGGTCACTAGGGTCTTAACGACGACCGTCGCTCCCAGATAGCGCTCGAGCAGCTCGGCCAAGCGATCGATGGCAGCCTGGCAATCCCCCATCCGCTCGGGCTCCACGCACTCAATCGCCAGAAATGCGTCCGCCGAATCATCGGACAGCGCCGTGCGAACGCCATCGCGCCAGTTCCAGCAACGGCAGACGGCGCCCGCATCATCGATATAGGCAAGCTCACCGGGCAGCGTCGGATCATCCGCCTCCTCGCCAAGTGGCAAGAACGCGTCGCCGCCGTCGGTCACCGCCAGGCGCAGATTGCCCTCAATAGCATGCAAATCCTCACCGCCAACGGGCAACGCATAAGTCAACGAAATCGTGTTGTAGATATCCACCGGGGGGTGCGGACAGAAAGTTGGACCGCGGGGCGGTCCGGACTGGAGGTTCGCAT
>CATWCP010000020.1 GCA_958349325.1 uncultured Collinsella sp. | reverse complement strand
TGGCGCAGCTTTCCGAGCTGGGCTTTAAGCATCTGGTGTATACCGACATCGCGCGTGATGGCATGCAGACGGGCATCGATGTGGCGGCGTATCGCCATGTGGCTGAGGTCGCGGGTTTTCCCGTCGTGGCTTCGGGCGGTATCTCGACGCTCGACGACATCCGTGCGCTGGCTGCGGTGGGTGAGGGCGCGATTGAAGGTGCCATTACCGGTCGCGCGCTCTACGAGGGCAACTTTACGCTGGTGCAGGCGCTGGCCGCCGCCCGAGGGGAGGAGTAGCCCATGCTTACCAAACGCGTGATTCCCTGCTTGGATGTCAAGGACGGCCGCGTGGTCAAGGGCGTCAACTTTGTGAGCCTGCGCGATGCGGGCGACCCGGTGGAGCTGGCGCGTGCCTACGACCGCGAGGGTGCGGACGAGGTCGTCTTCTTGGACATTACCGCCACGAGCGACAACCGTGCGACGACTATCGAGATGGCGGCGCATGCAGCCGAGGAGCTCGCTATTCCCTATACCGTGGGCGGCGGCTTTCGCGACCTTGCGGGCATGCGCACCATGGTTGCCGCCGGTGCCGACAAGGTGTCGCTCAACTCGGCGGCCGTGCGCGACCCGTCGTTGATCAGCCAAGCTGCCGCGGCGTTTGGCAGCCAGGCCGTGGTCGTGGCGATCGATGCCAAGCGCGTCGGTTTGCCCGGCGCATCTGGTGCCGACAAGTGGGAGGTCTTCACGGCGGGCGGCCGCAACGCCACGGGCATCGACGCGGTGGCGTGGGCCGAGGAGGCGGCCCGTCGCGGCGCCGGCGAGATCTTGCTGACCAGTATGGACCGCGACGGCACCAAGGCCGGATTTGACCTGGCGCTCACCCGCGCCGTGGCGCGCGCGGTGCCGATTCCGGTGATCGCGAGCGGCGGTGTGGGCACGCTCGAGCATTTTGCCGAGGGCGTGATCGAGGGCGAGGCCGATGCCGTGCTAGCAGCGAGCGTCTTTCACTTTGGAACCTTCAGCATTCGCCAGGTGAAGGAGTATATGGCGTCGCAGGGCATCCCTGTCAGGCTGGACTTTTAGCGCTGCGGCTTGCCCAGGCACCCGACCTTCCGGCTCCAACCCTCCTCGCGTACTTAAGTACGCGTCGTCGGGCTTGTCGCTCGGAATCTCGGGCACCTGGACAACCCTCGCCGACCTGCGAAGTTTGAATTTGGGGAGAGAAATGGAAGAGATAACCGATCCTTCAAAGCTTACATACGACGCCAAGGGGCTGATTCCTTGTGTTGTTCAGCAGTATGACACCGGCGAGGTGCTTATGGTTGCCTGGATGAATGAGGAATCGGTGGGGCTGACGCTCAAGACCGGCACCACGTGGTTTTGGAGCCGCAGTCGCCAGGAGCTCTGGAACAAGGGCGCGACGAGCGGCAATATGCAAGCGGTCAAGGAGCTCTGGGCCGACTGCGATAGCGATACGCTGCTGGTCAAGGTCGACTCGCCGGGCCCGGCCTGCCATACCGGCAACCGTACCTGCTTCTTCAAGAAACTCGCGTAGGGCGGGCGCTCGATTAGACGCTCGGCCACCAGAAAGGATTGAACCATGGGTGTGCGCACCGCAAACGTTCAGGATGGAAATATCGGTGAGACGCTGACGGGGCTCGCCGAGGTGATTCACGGTCGTCGTGATGCATCGCCGCAGGAGAGCTATACCGCGCGTCTGCTGACCGACGTCGAGGACGAGCTGCTCAAGAAGCTTGCCGAGGAGTCGAGCGAAGTGATCATGGCCTGCAAGGATAACGATCACGATCACATCCGCTACGAGGCCGGCGACCTGGTCTACCACCTGCTCGTGACGCTCGAGCGCTACGGTATCACCCTCGACGAGCTAGCCGGCGAACTCAACGCCCGCCGCCACTAGTCATTGGGGACGTTCTTAAACGACTAGTTAGGCGAGGGGCGTGGGTTGCCATTCGCCGGTGGGGTGGGGGATATCGAAGGTTCGATAACCGCAGTCGTAGGCGTGGGCCTGGGCCTCGCGGATGTTCCAGCAGATGTCGCAGGCGCGGTGCGCGTCCGAGCCAAAGGTAATCGGTACCTCGGCGTGGGCGAAGCAACGCAACAGCCCAGTCGCGGGATAGTAGTCGTCGAGGCCCTTGCGGGGTGCGGCGGTCGAGACCTCAACGCGGCGACCCGTATCGTGCGCGCACTCGGCCATCTGCTGCCAAAACGGTGCGGGGTCAAAGTCGGGCGCAAAGCCTTCCTTCGAAAAGCGCATGACCAGGTCGGGATGAGCCATCACATCAAAGTTAAGTGGGCTTTCGCAGGCGCGGCACCAGTCGTCGACGTAGCGCTCCCACACGCCGCGCACGCCCAGGTTTTCCCAAACGTGCAGGTCGGTGTCGTCGTCGATCCAACCGCAAAGGGAATCGGGTGTATCGGGGCGAGCGACGTTTTCCGTTTTCGCCGTACCCGCGGCACCGGTCATGATATCGCCTGGGTTGCCAATCCAATGCACGCTGCCAAGGCGTACGACGGCGCCCTGGGACCAGCGCTCTACCAAGGGCTCGCAACCCTCGTACCAATCGCATTCAAAACCGTAGATAAAGGTGAGCTCCGGAGCGATCTGCGCGGCGAGTTTGCGGGCGTCCTCAAAGGCCAGACGATGTGCCGTCAGGTCACCCTCGACAACCTGTACTTCGCAGTTGGCGTCCATGCTGGCGGGCAGGGTGAGGTGATCGGTCGAGACCATGACGCGGCAGCCGGCCGCAGCAGCGGCACGGACGTTGTCCTCAAACGAGGCATGCCCGTCCGAAAACGAGGTGTGGGTATGGCAATCGACCAGCGGGCACATGGGCATAGCGGCTCCTTTGCGTCAAGCGAATCCGCTTCATTGTAATGGCGCAGCTCTCAACACGCCGGGCACGCCGGGGATCGAAATCGATTGGAAAGGTTGCGCGGCGCGTGGTGCGGCCTCGCTTGCTCTCAAAACGTGTACGTCAGCCTCCAAAACCGACAAATAATGACATGTTTGGAGGCTGACGTACACGTTTGGATGGGGGCGAGGGCGGCGACGGACGAAAGTCACGCCTGTGCCACGTCCGATGTGCTAGCGTTTGGATGAACAAAACGAGCCCGCGCGGAAAGGATCCGGACCGTATGCAATGCGATAGCACATCCCCGCTGTCCCGCGAGACCGATGCGCCCGAGACCATCGTCAAGCTGGAATGCGACATCGACGACGCGTCGCCCGAGGTGCTCGCCTACGCTGCCGACCGCCTGCGCGAGGCGGGTGCGCGCGAGGTGCATTGGCTGCCCCTCTATTGCAAGAAAGGCCGTCCCAGTTGGCAGCTACAGGTAATCTGTGCTCACGAGGATATCGAGCGCCTGCAGACGATTATCTTTTTGGAAACCACGACCAACGGCATTCGTCGCCAGGTCATGGAGCGCGTTTGCCTGCCACGCCGCTTTGAGCGCGTAACGACGCTATGGGGCGAGGTGTCCGTCAAGGTGGCGACCCTGCCCGACGGCAGCGAGCGCGCGGCTCCCGAGTACGAGGATTGCGCCCGTCTTGCCCGCGAACATGACGTGCCGCTCCAACGCGTGATGCAGGCGGCTCAGAGCGCGGCGCTGCGATTCGAGTAACACGGTAGATGGGCTCCACATCCGCCGGACCCCGTATTCAGCCCCCATCAACTCCGCTTCGAAAGGACTCCCCATGAAATACCTCATCGCCTCCGATATCCACGGCTCGGCATATTGGACCGAGCGCCTCTGCGCCGCCATCGAGTCCGAGCAGCCTGACCGCATCGTGCTGCTGGGCGACCTGCTCTACCACGGTCCGCGCAACGACCTGCCGCGCGATTACGCCCCCAAGCGCGTGATCCCGCTGCTCAACGCCCTGGCCGACCGCATCATCGCGGTGCGCGGCAACTGCGACGCCGAGGTCGACCAGATGGTCCTCGACTTCCCCGTCATGGCCGACTACGCCACGCTGTTCGACGAGACCGGCCGCGAGCTGTTCCTGACGCACGGCCATGTCTTTGGCGCCGGCATGCACAACAGCGTCGACCACGCGCCCGCGTTGCCCGAGGGCTCCGCGCTCGTCTACGGCCATACGCACATCAAGGTCAACGAGGAAAGCGCCGCGCACCCGGGCCTGTGGCTCTTCAACCCCGGTAGCGTGAGCATCCCCAAGGACGGCTCGCACAGCTACGGCATCTACGAGGGCGGCGCGTTCCGCCACGTGGTCATGGAGGAGGAGTAGCCATGGCGCAGCACATGGCTCAGCAAAATGCCGAGGGCTCGCGCGATCTGTCCACGCTGGTAGACGCGTCGACCGAGCTGCAGCATCTGGTGCAGACCATCTGGCGTCTGCGTCAGCCCGATGGCTGCCCGTGGGACCGTGAGCAGACGCACCGCAGCATTGGCAAGAACATGATCGAGGAGGCCTACGAGGCGCTCGACTGCATCGAGGCGGACGACGCGGTTCACCTACGCGAGGAGCTGGGCGACGTGCTCATGCAGGTAGTACTGCATGCGCAGATTGCGGCCGATGCCGGCGAGTTTACGCTGGCCGACGTGGCGCGCGATATCGATGCCAAGCTCATCCGCCGTCATCCGCACGTGTTTGGCGATGTGGATGCCGACAGTTCCGACGAGGTACTCAAGATTTGGGACGAGGTCAAGCTTGCCGAGAGGGCTGCCAAGGACAAGGCCGTGGCGGCAGGCGAGGCTGCGCCCGAGGGCCTGCTCGATGGCGTGCCCACGCATCTGCCGGCGCTGATGCAGGCTCAGAAGGTGTCGCGCAAGGCGACTGCCGTGGGCTTTGAGTGGGAGACGGTCCAGGATGTGTGGGACGAGGTCGCCGAGGAGCGTGTCGAGTTTGAGGCCGAGGCCCCTGGCTCGCCCGAGCGCGAAATGGAGTTTGGCGATCTGCTCTTTGCCCTGGTCAACGTCGCGCGCAAGGAGGGTATCGACGCCGAGAGCGCCCTGCGCGCGAGCACGGCCAAGTTTCGCCGTCGCTGGGCTGCGATGGAGCAGATGGCGGCCGATGCCCACGTGGATCTGGCCGAGCTCTCGACCCACGGCCTCAACGACCTGTGGGATGCCGCAAAGGCGGAGGAGTAAGACTGCGGGAACGACGGGCTGACACGCCTCATCGTTCCCGCTAAATTTTTCGAAAATCAAGTGTATCCCTCGGCTAACTTAGGGCATAATGCAAAAAGTGCGACATGGCTAACTTACGGAGGCGCACCGACGGTGCACGGTCAGCTGGTCGCTTGCATCCACTACGTTTCCAAGTGAGAGGGAGACAACATGAACGATATTTTGGACGTCTACGGTCGCGAGGTGCTCGACAGCCGCGGCAATCCCACCGTCGAGGTCGAGGTCGTGCTCGAGGACGGCAGCTTTGGCCGCGCAATGGTGCCTTCGGGTGCTTCGACCGGCGCCTTTGAGGCCTGCGAGCTGCGCGACGGCGACAAGGGCCGCTACCTGGGCAAGGGCGTTTCGCAGGCCGTCGAGCACGTCAACAACGAGTGCGCTAACGCCGTCGTGGGCCTCGATGCCTTCGACCAGCGCGCCGTTGATGCCGCGCTGATTGCCGCGGACGGTACCCCCAACAAGACCAAGCTCGGTGCCAACGCCATCCTGGGCGTGTCGCTGGCCGTTGCCCGCGCCGCTGCCGAGTCGGCGGGCCTGTCGCTGTACCAGTACCTGGGTGGCGTCAACGCCCACCTGCTGCCCACACCTATGATGAATATCCTCAACGGCGGCGTGCATGCCGACAACAACGTTGACTTCCAGGAGTTCATGATCATGCCGGTGGGCGCTCCGAGCTTTGCCGAGGGCCTGCGCTGGTGCGCCGAGGTCTACCACACCCTCAAGGGCGTGCTGCACGAGGCCGGCCTGGGCGGCGGCGTGGGCGACGAGGGCGGCTTTGCCCCCAACCTCAAGACCAATGCCGAGCCGTTC
Organism: uncultured Collinsella sp.; assembly: GCA_958349325.1. Taxonomy (GTDB): domain Bacteria; phylum Actinomycetota; class Coriobacteriia; order Coriobacteriales; family Coriobacteriaceae; genus Collinsella. The sequence continues at coordinate 11,415 of CATWCP010000020.1, read as the reverse complement.
GAGTACATCACCAAGGCCGTCGAGAAGGCTGGCTTTAAGCCCGGCGTCGACTTCATGTACGCCATGGACCCGGCCTCGACCGAGTTCTACAACGCCGAGACCGGCATGTACGAGCTCAAGGGCGAGGGCGTTGAGTATACGAGCGCTCAGATGGTCGATTACTGGGAGAAGCTCGTCGACACCTATCCCATCATCTCCATCGAGGACGGCATGGCCGAGGAGGACTGGGACGGCTGGGTCGAGCTTACCCGCCGCATTGGCAATAAGGTGCAGCTCGTAGGCGACGACCTGTTCGTCACCAACACCGAGCGCCTCAAGAAGGGCATCGAGCTGGGTGCCGCCAACGCGATCCTGGTCAAGGTCAACCAGATCGGCACGCTCACCGAGTCGCTCGAGGCCATCGAGACCGCCAAGGAGGCCGGTTACGCCTGCATCGTGAGCCACCGCTCCGGCGAGACCGAGGACTCCACGATCGCCGACCTGGTCGTGGGCGTCAACGCCGGCCAGATCAAGTCGGGCGCCCCGTGCCGCAGCGACCGCATCGCCAAGTACAACCAGCTCATCCGCATCGAGGACGAGCTCGAGGGCAGCGCGCGCTACGCCGGCAAGGCCGCGTTCTACAACATTCGCTAAACAAGCGGTGCTCGCGGGGGGCGGGGGTTGACTCGGCTCCGCCCCGCCTTGGCTGGACGCCGCAAAGCGCTATGGGCGCTGGGCCATACGGCTCAGCGCCTTTTTTATGTCGAGCAAAGGCTGGCGAAGGCGGTGCGCGCGCTCGTGCTATAACTAGAATACTTAGCGCAAACAAACCTCAACCGCACAAGGCGCACATGGATCAGATTTACGACAACAGGTACTATTCCGCCGGTTCGCGTGAGCCGTCGCCTCGCCGTGCGCGCACGGTGCAGCTTGGTGGGTCCGCCTACGCCGGTGCCGACCGCTCCATGCAGCGCCCGACAAGTACCTCGCGCCCCAATGCTCAAGTGAATACTTCGACAGATGGACCAGTGCGCCCGGCACGTTCGTCGCATGCTCAGCGCTCGTCGGCTCAAACGCACGATAGGTCGAGCAGGCCCTCGAACCGTTTTTCGGGCTCGGACTTTATGCACTACGCCAACGACAACGCGGTGGTCAAGGCGATCTACGACTTTACCCACGGTCCTCAGCGAGGGCTATTCATCGGCATCGTCGTTGCCCTGGTGCTCGTGAGCCTGTATTTCCCCGTGCGCGACCTGTACGTGGCAAAGCGTTCGAGCGATATCTTGGCCAAGCAGGTCGAGATTCGCCAGCAATACAATGATGAGCTGCAAAAAAGCGTCGACAAGCTGCTCTCGGAGGAGGGTATCAAGGACGCGGCATCCGAGGATCTGGGCCTGGTGATGCCCGGCGAGAAGAGGATTGAAGTGCAGGGCCTGGACGACGATTCGGATTCGTCTTCGAGCAAGAATTCGTCGAACGCCAAGAAGGCCAGCGAAGTTGCCAAGGAAATCGAAGAAGTCGGTAAGGACGCGCCGTGGTACATCCAGGCGCTCGACATGCTGTTTGGGTTTAACGGTGTCGAGGGCCAGACGGTCGTGTCCAACGGCGAGTAGGCGAGTAGCGCCCGGAGGGGAGCCCGCAATGACAAATTGCAAACGATATAAGGTGGCCGCGATTGACCTGGGGACGGTTTCGTCGCGGCTGGTGCTGGCCCAGGTCGAGGGCGGGGCGATCGTGGAATCGTCCAAGCATACCGAGATTACCGACTTGGGCGAGGGCGTGGACGCGACGGGGCGCTTTTGCGAGGCGGCCGTTGAGCGCGTGCTCGCTGCGTGTCGGATGTTTGTGGACGAGGCCCGTGCCTTTGGGGCTGCGTGCGTCTGCACCACGTGCACGAGCGCCGCGCGCGATGCGTCCAACGCCGCGCTGCTACTGGGCGGACTGCGCGATCTGGGGCTTGAGCCACAGGTGATTCCGGGAGAGGTTGAGGCGCGCCTGACATTTTTTGGCGTGGCGCACGACTTTGCCGGTGAACGCATTATCGTCGCCGATTCGGGCGGTGGCTCCACGGAGCTCGCGACGGGCGTGTACGCGCCGGAGCGCGGAGTCTTTGCGCTGGAGGGAACGCGCTCGCTGGACATCGGCTGCCGCCGCGTGACCGAGCGGTTTTTCTCGGCACTGCCACCCGCACGCGGCGAGCTTGCTGCCGCTGCCGCGTGGGCAGGCGAGCAGTTCGCCGCCTATTTTGAAGGCCTGCCCAGCGACTTTGAGCGCGCCGAGCGTCTGGTCGCGGTGGGTGGCACGGTGACTACGCTGGTGGCTCTGGTCCACGAGCTGGAACCGTACGATTCGAGCTTTGTTCACCTACGCGAGCTGTCGCTGGAGCAGGTCTCGGCCGCTATCGAGCGCATGTCTGTGTTGGACGCGGAAGGCATCGCCGCGCTACCGGGTGTACAGCCCAAACGCGCGGGCGTGATCTTGGCTGGCGCCGTGGTGATCCGCGAACTCATGCGTGCCGGCGGCTACAAGACGCTCACCGTAAGCGAGAACAGCCTGCTCGCCGGTATGGCCGCCACCATCAACGAGACCCTCGACGGCGCGACCCCCACCATCGGCTGGACCCCCAGCCTCAGCGCCCTCTAAATAATAAGTTGCGGTGAAATACGGACTAAAATCGCCCTTTCGGGCACCAAACAGTCCCTATTCCACCGCAACTCAACAGCCGGCACCTGGGGACAGTCCTTGCGGGGCGTCCCTACAGCGCCTATGCCAGCTTGTCGATTTGCCCAATCTCCCAAAGCGGAATATTGACGAGCATGCCCTCGTCTCTATATGCCGCCAGGGAGCTCCTCACGCAACGCTCGAGCTTGAATTTTTCGCAGGCTATTTTCAGACTCTTCGCTTTAAGGTTCTCTGCCGCCTTGACCTCAAGCGGAAGCACGGTTCCCGCATGGTCGATGGCAAAGTCGGTTTCGGCATTGCCAGAGGTAGAGGACCAATACGCGGGAGTTTTGTCCTGGAGCAAAAGCTCCTGCGCGACGTATTGTTCGGTCAGCGAACCTTTGAACTCGGTAAAAACAGCGGATCCGTTAAGAACGATGGCCGGAGAGAGACCGGAGAGCGCTCCGAGGATGCCGGTGTCGATGCAGAACAGTTTGAAGCCCGAGAGGTCTTCGTAGCTCGAGAGCGGCGCCTTTAGAGCGGAAACACGTGGCACCTTATGAACGATTCCGTAGTCCGTGAGCCACTGGAGGCTTTCCTCGAAATCGCGTGCGCGCGCTCCGGGGCGAAGGGCGCCATAGACAAACTTCTTGTTCTCCTTTGCAAGCTGGCCGGGAAGGGATTTCCAAACCAACCTCATGCGCTCGACGATGCGGGCGGGTGCATGTTTGCCAAAATCGGATTCGTAAGCCTCGATGATTTGCTGCTGAAGCCTTCGGGCTTCGATGAAGTCGCGTGTCTCGGCGAAAGCGGAGACAACTTCGGGCATACCGCCGACAACAAGGTATTCCTTGAGCAAGCGCTCGAGCTTTTCGGTAACGTTTGCCAGAAGGTTCATGTCTGCGGCAAGGATGGCATCGGCGAGCGGGTTGCCGTCGACGGCACGAACGAACTCGGCAAACCCCATGGGACGCATGGTGAGCTGGTCGATTTTGCCGACGGGAAATGACTCGTTTTCGCGTCGGAGCGCGAGGCCCATATAGGAACCGGCTGCCACGATGTGGTATTCGGGTGCAAGTTCGTTGAAGTACTTGAGTGAGGTGATCCCGCGTGGCGCCTCTTGGATCTCGTCGAAGATGATGAGCGTGTCTGCCGGCGTTACGGTTTGGCCACGTAGGAGTTCTATCTGGGAGATGATGCGCTTGGGGTCGAGGTCCCCATCGAACAGCGAGCGTGTGCTCGGCTCGAGCATAAAGTCAAAACGAATGACGTTTCGATACTGCTGGCTTGCGAATTCGTTAAGAAGCCAAGTCTTTCCTGTCTGGCGGGCTCCCCTAAGCAAGAGAGGTTTGCGATTCGCCCTTGATTTCCAAGCGATAAGTTCACTCATAAGCTGTCGCTGCATATTGCCTCCCAACCCTCTCGGCTAGTATAAGGCCATTTGGTCGTTTCCATCGGAAAATGTGCGAGACAACCACGTTTTTCCATCGGAAAATGTGCGAGACAGCCACGTTTTTCCATCGGAAAATGTGGGAACACCAACCTAAGTTGCGGTGGAATAGTTCCTAAATGGGCTGATAAACTGCCAAAACAGGAACTATTCCACCGCAACTTAGAGCCCCGCCGGCGTGTAAAAGAAACGAGCCCGCATCCCTTGGGGGACACGGGCTCGAAAGCTCCATATGGTAGGGGCGGTGGGACGTCCGCGCATTTGCTGCGCAAATACGCACCGGCTTCGGCCGCCTGTCGGCGCCCTCGCCGGCTCGCTTCGGACGCTGCGCGTCCGCTTAACGCTCGCCCCCTCGCGGGTTCGAGTCCCACCGGCATCTTAAAGAAGCGAGCCCGCATCCCTGGGGAACACGGGCTCGCAAGCAATCACATGGTAGGGGCGGTGGGACTCGAACCCACAATCCTTGCGGCGAGAGATTTTAAGTCTCCTGCGTATGCCAATTCCGCCACGCCCCCGTGAGACTAGAAGTCTAGCACAAGCCGTCCGTTACGCGTTGACGGCCATCGAGTGTTGGCCCGACTTCTCCAGGAACTCCTGGAACTTGGCTTCGTCGCCCTTGTTCTGGTACTGCAGGGCCAGCAGGTACTCCAAGCGGCAGCGCTTGACCGGGTCGTCGCCGACATCCTCGAGCATGCGCTCCAGCTCGGGAATGTCGTTGTGGCGCTTGAGGATCATCGTGTCGTACATCAGCTGGCACTCGTGCGCAACTGCCTCGGCCTGACCGCCCTCAAAGCCCTTGATCTCGTGCAGCAACTCCTTGGACTTCTTGCGGTCCTCCTGGCCAACATAGTAGTTAAAGGCTTTGATCACCAGGTCGACGCGCTGCATCTTGGGGAGGTTGAGCCCCAGCAGCAGGTCGAACATCTCGCTGGCACGCTCGTGGTCCTCGCGCAGCAGATAGGAGTTCAGGCGCAGGTAGTCGCGGTTGTAGCGTGGGTACAGCATGCTGGTGAGTTTGCCGTCGAGCAAACGATCGAACTCGTCCCACTGCTTGGCGGCCATCAACTGCTGCAGACGCTTGAACGTGGTGCGTTTTTTGACGCTAAAGAACACCGACACGGCGATGCAGATGATAACGACGGCGGTCCAGAGTGTGCGGGAATCGGGCATATTAGGGTCCTTAGTCGCTCATAAAGCGAGCGGTATAACAACACGTACTAGATGTATTATACGCAGCGCGCAAGCAAACTGGCATAAAAGCTCATCGAGGCTGAGTGCCATCGCTCGCTGCGGTACACTTACCTAAAGTAAACCATGAAGGGAGACATTACCTATGAAGAAGATCGTTTTGGCTTGCGGTGCTGGCGCTGCTACTTCCACACTCGTTGCCCAGAAGGTCGCTACCCTGCTCGACGCCAACGGTTATGCCGGCAAGTATGAGATCGTGCAGTGTGCCATCTCCGAGGCCAAGGACTATTGCGACGAGGGCGCTGACCTGCTGATCGCCACCACCGTTGCCCCCGAGGGCCTCACCTGCCCGTACGTGAGCGGCGTGCCCTTCATGACCGGCATGAACCGCGTTGCTGCCGAGAAGGCCGTCCTCGACGTCATGGCTCAGTAGGCGCTGACTGTATGAGTGAGCAGAACGCCAACCCGGTCGAGCTCTTTGGCATGCGCGTTGCCCATGTGGGCATTAACGCTGCCGACCCGGCAGACGCCCTGGAGATCGCGGAGCTGTTCTCGACGATGATGGGCCTGCCCGTCATCGAGACCCCGGTTTCGTACTTCAACGATTCGCTGGTCGAGATCATGAAGCAGAACGGTCGTGGCACCAAGGGCCACATCGGCTTTGCCGTTAACGACATCGATGCAGCTGAGAAGTGGTTTGCCGAGCGCGGGCTCGAGGTCAACGAGGAGTCGCGCGCGCTGCTGCCCGACGGTGGTACCAAGCTCGTGTACTTTAAGCGCGAGTTCGCCGGTTTCGCCGTGCACCTGTGCCGCGAGTAGCGCACAAGCTGCCATAGCTGGCAAAAAGGGATAGGGCCGCGTGGCCCTATCCCTTTATTTATGCCGAGGGGCTTCCTATCGTGGCAGGCGAATCGTAAAGCGGCTGCCGACCCCTTCGACCGAGGTCACACCGATGACGCCGCCGTGGCTGTCGACGATCCACTTGGCGATCGCAAGTCCCAGACCCGAACCCTGTGCGCCGGCATCGCGCGCGTTGTCGGCACGGTAGAACCGCTCGAACGCGTGAGCTGCGGATTCCTGGTTCATGCCGATGCCCTCGTCCTCAACACTTATGTCGATCGTGCCCGCGCCCGCATCCGGCGTTATGCCAAATGTGACGGTCGTTCCCGCATCCGAGTACTTGGCGGCGTTTTGCACGATCACGCGCAGAGCCTGCTTCACGAGCGCCACGTCGACGGGCGCGTCGCAGCGCGGGTCGCTGGCAAGCGCAGCGTCAGAAGCCAGCCGATACGTGTGCTCGGTATCGATCATCTGCGATTCTTCGCATACCTCGCTGACCAGTGCAGCCAAGTTGGTATGCGCGCGCCGCAGGACCGTGCGCCCGGCATCGCCGCGCGCCAAAAACAGCAGCTGCTCCACAAGCTCTTGCATGTGCTCGCTTTCGGCCTTGAGGGACGCGATGGATTCCGCCAGCACGTCCGGGTCGTCCTTACCCCAGCGGTCGAGCATGTTCACGTAGCCCTGAATCACCGCGATGGGCGTGCGCAGCTCGTGGCTCGCGTCGTTGACAAAGCGCATCTGCTGCAGCTTGGCCTCTTGCATCTGGCGCAGCAGGCGGTTGAGTGCGACCTCGATGCTTGCCAGGTCGGCGTCGCCGGTGGTGACGCTCGGCGAGTCGACGCTTGCGCGCTCGATGGCCTGCTCCAGTGTTTCCATTTTGCCGCCGGCGAGTTGCATGCGGCCGAGTTCGTCCACGCGCAGGGCCAGATCGTTGAGCGGCGCCATGGTGCGGCGCACGCGGCGGGCGCCGCCGAGCATGTTGAGCACGCTGATGACCTGCCAACCCACAACGACAAGGTAGAGAGGCCATAGCGTGACGAGGTCCTGCGCGAGGGGGAAAGTCTTGGTGGTACGCGCGAGCTCGACGGTATAGGTGAGCGTTGTCAGGTCCCAGCCGCGCGCGGGCGTCAGCGTCATGCCGCGAACGGTGGCGCTGGGGATCCATCCTGCGGTAAACGCGCCGTTGGGCAGCGTCTGGTTGTATCCATAGACAAGGATCGCCGCCACAATCACTACTAGCAGCAGGTCGAGCCAAACGTAGCTCATCAGGCGGCGCCACATATAGCTCCAGTTGATGGCGCGGGCGATGGAGGTGACGCGCTTGGCCTCGGCGTTACGCGCGGCAGACATAGCCCACCCCGCGCACGGTTTGGATGATGCGGGCGCCGCCGGCGTCCTCGATCTTGGCGCGTAGATGCGCGATGTGCACGTCGACGTTGTTGGTGTCGCCCATGTATTCGTAGCCCAGCGCTTCGTGCGCGATGCGCTCGCGTGTGAGCACGGTCTCGGCATGCGCCATAAGCAGGGCGAGGACGTCGAACTCGCGAGCCGTGAGCGCGATAGGCGAGCCGCCGACTGTGACTTCGCGGCGATCGGGATCGAGCACGACCGAGCCAACGGTGAGCGTAGCGGGGGAGGGCACGGCGGCTTGGGCTGAGCCGCCAGCTGGGGGCTCAGCAGCGGCGCCGACACCCGCGCCGCCCGCCATACCCGCTCTGGCCCCGGCGCCGCCAACGCCCGAAGCCGTCCGCACGGCCTCCGAGCGCTTCAGCGCAACGCGGATCCGTGCGAACAGTTCCTCAATGGCAAACGGCTTGGTTAGGTAATCGTCAGCACCGGCATCGAGCCCGGCCACCTTGTCCATCACGGCATCTCGCGCGGTGACCATAATCACCGGCACATCCTTGTGCTTGCGGACACGCCGCAGCACCTCCATGCCGTTGAGCTGCGGCAACAGCACATCGAGCAGAATCAGATCGTAGTCGCGCTCCAGCGCCAGGTCCACGGCGGTGCGGCCGTCGGAGGCGTGCTCCACTTGGTAGCCCTCGTGCTCCAGCTCGAGCGTCACAAAGCGGGCGATTTTCTCCTCGTCCTCTACGATCAGGATTCGTGCCATGCGTGCCCCCGTCTGCGATTACTTGTCGTCGTTGAGATTTTGCTTGATGTCGTCCGCGGCGTCGGCGGCGTGATTCATAAGATTGTTGATGCTGCTGGGCACGTCGCCGTCGCTATCGATGCGGTAACGCATGCCAAAGAACAGGCCGATCAGCATCAGCCATATCGTGGCGCCCCAGGCAAACAGGGCGATGATGGGGATCAGGATGGGGATGTTGAGGATGATTGCATCGCGGCGCGTGGCGATAAACTTGGTGTCCAGGCTCAGGCGGAAGAGCTTTTTGAGGTACTCCCACACGCTGTCCATCTTCTTGGAGAAGTCGGTCTTTTCGCTCGACTTCTCGTAGGCGGCCTGCGCGGCGACCATCTCGGCCGAGGGTTCGTCGACCGGCGCGGACTCGGTGGCGGCGTGCGCCGACGTGGTCTGGGTCTTGCCTTGCGACTCGAGCCAAATGATGGCGTCCAAAACGTTGCCGTCGGCGGCGTCGAGCGCGGCTTTGGCATCGGTGTAGCTCACGTTGCACTTGGTGCGGATGGTTTCAACTTTTTCGAGGTCGTCCATGACCTGTCCTTTCGTTCGATGGGCGCGACGCCGGGCGATCTGCCCGGGCGCGAGCGTTGCGTTCGGCGGCCTGCGTTGCGCGGCGCCGCCCCGCCCTTGGTCGAACTCTATAGTGCAGGTTATAGATTAAGCGATTCTTGAGCCAAGATTAACGTTGGATGAGTTTTTGGGTAGCGGTGGGAAAAGTATTAGGCCTCGATAGCGGGGGACGTGGTGTCGGTGCAAAACGGCGTCAAAGGTTGGTCGAGCAGGCGGTTTCCCCATGGATGTCCGCACGACATGTGACACTTACCCTGCCGCCCTGCTCCGCCGCGGCGGCATGCATCTGAACAACGACCCTCTAAGGAGTTCGATACCGATGAGTGACAACGCAAAGCATCTCGCAAAGAAGCGCGTCAAGGACGCGGGGCCGTGCCTCGCGTTGTGCCTTGCCGGCGCAGCGGTTGCGTTGCTGGCTGCTCTGGGGCCATTCGACGTGCTCCGAAGTGCCAACTTTCTGCACGTCATCATGGCTCTTGCCGGCGCCATGATGACCGGCGGCGTGCTCGATCTGATCTTTTGGGTGTTTGACCCGTTTGGATGGAAGAGCGAGGGGTAGGTCCCAAAGGATGGAAGGGCTGGAACGGTTGACTTAGTGATCGTGCAGAATGTGGGCTAGCGACTTACAGGGAAGTGGTGATCCGATGACGGTCTATGTGACGGGCGATATTCACGGCGGCGTCGACATGCAAAAGCTTCGCGACTGGGAGCTCGGGGATAGTCTGACGAGCGACGACTATCTCATCATCGCGGGCGACTTTGGCTTTCCGTGGGATTTCTCTGCTGAGGAATGTGCCGACATCGCCTGGCTGGAGTCGCGCCCCTATACCGTGCTGTTTGTCGACGGCAACCACGAGCGTTTCGATCACTGGTCGGAGCGCCCCATGGAGTTGTGGCACGGCGGGCTGACGCAGCGCCTGTCGGATACCTCTCCCATACGGCGCCTGGCGCGTGGCGAGACTTTCGAGCTCGATGACTCAATGATCTTTACCATGGGCGGCGCCACGAGCGTGGACAAGGAATATCGCATTCCGTATTCCAGCTGGTGGCCGCAAGAGCTTCCGGACGAGCGCAACTTTGAGGAGGCGCGGGCAAAGCTCGACAGCGTGGGCTGGAAGGTCGACTACGTGATCACCCACACCTGCTCCACGCGCATGCTTTCGCCCACGCTCTATCCGGCACCCGGCTGGAATTGCCCCGACGTTGATCGGCTTACGGCGTTTTTTGATGAGCTGGAAGACCGCTTGGATTACAAGCGCTGGTATTACGGGCATTTTCATCGCGACGCCAACCCTGCCGAGCGCCATACCGTGCTCTACGACTGCATCGTTCGCCTGGGCGACGAACTCCAGCCCTGGGATGTCGCGTAGGGGCGGGGTGGCTGGCTACTCGACCGTTACAGTGATGTTTTCCCGATGCGTACGGATAACATCCCAGCTAAAGTGCTCGACCAGTTGCTCGGCAGAGCGTGGCGTGGTGTCCGGCGCGATGCCCGTTTGCCCGGCGAGCCATCCCAGCAGTGCCTCGGGCGTGCCAAAGCGGGCGCGTAGTTCGCCCAGGTCCAGATCGCGGTCGCGCTTGGAAAGGCGGCGGCCGTCCGGTGACATGAGCAGCGGAATATGTGCGTAGTGCGGTGTGGACAGTCCCAGCAGATGCTGCAGGTAGATCTGGCGCGGCGTGGAGCCCAGCAGATCGCATCCGCGCACGACCTCGGTGACGTCCATGGCAGCGTCGTCGACCACCACGGCTAGCTGGTAGGCAAAAACGCCGTCGCTGCGGCGCACCAAAAAGTCACCGCACTCGGTGGCGAGTGCTTCGCATTGGGCTCCGTACGTGCGGTCCACGAATTCGATCACGTCGCTGGCGAGGTCGTCGACGGCGGGTACGCGCAGGCGCGTGGCCGGAGCGCGCAGAGCGCTGCGGCGGGCAACCTCCTCGGCAGAAAGGTCTCGGCAGGCGCCGCGGTAGATGGGCGTGCCGTCGCTCGCGTGCGGCGCGCTCGCGGCGTGGAGTTCGGCACGCGTGCAAAAACAGGGATAGGTGAGGCCAGCGTCTTGCAGCTGACGCAGGGCGTCCTCGTACAGATCCAGGCGATCGTGCTGGTAGTAGGGGCCTTCGTCCCACTCGAGCCCCAGCCAGGCCAGGTCGTCAATCAATTGAGTGGCAAGTTCCGGGCGCTTGCAGCGATCGTCCAGGTCCTCGATGCGCAGCACGATGCTGCCGCCTTGGCTGCGGGCCGAAAGCCACGAGCACAGGCAGCTGAACACGTTGCCCAAGTGCATGCGGCCCGAGGGCGACGGGGCAAAGCGGCCCACGACGGGCGCGGGGGCGGAGGCGGGTGGCGTCGCTGGCGCGTCCGCGGCGTGTGTTGCTATGTTGCGTGCGTTGATATCCATGCGGACGAGTATAGCGCGGGACGCGATGGGGAGGCGTCGCTGTGGTCCGTAAGTTGTCGGGGCCCCGCATTGCGTGTGACGGGCTGCAGACTCGGTGCTTTGATTCCCGTCCATCAACTTGGCACCTTAGACGACAGAAACCCCGGCAGCTCTTCGCAACTGCCGGGGTTTCCGCGGAAAAGGGG
>CATWCP010000019.1 GCA_958349325.1 uncultured Collinsella sp. | reverse complement strand
CTCGCAAACGAACTTTAAACGCACGAGGGTTGGCCATGCCGCTTTTCTCGCAACATACCGCCCGGTTCTCGCCGGACGTTCCTTTGGAGGGCACCAGCTCTCGCGAGCTGCTCAAGCGGTACCAGCCGCTCGAGACACTTGCGACCGGCGGTTTTGGCTCCATCGAGATCTGCCGCGACACGCATCTGCGCCGCCGCGTCGCCATTAAGCGCATCCCCCTTATCAACGGTGCCGGCATGCCCGCCAGCGACATCATGGATGTCCTGCGCGAGGCGCACACTGCCGCTATGCTTCAACATCCCAACATCGTGCAGGTCATCGACTTTACGCACGACACAGCCTATGCCTACCTGGTTATGGAATATGTCGATGGCATGTCGCTGGCCGAGTTTTTGCACCGCGTGGACGGCCACTCACTTACCTTTGACGAGGCCGCGGCCATTGCCGATGCCCTGGGCCAGGCGCTCACCTTCGCCCATAGTAATGGCGTACTCCACCTGGACATTAAGCCCGCCAACGTGCTCATCGACCACTCGGGCAATGTAAAGCTCACCGACTTTGGCATGGCGCGACTGTCGTCCGCCGGTGGCTTTGGCGGCTCGCGCGGCGGCACCATCGGCTACATGCCGCCCGAGCAGCTCGATATCGAGACCGGCACGGTCGACGAACGCGCTGATGTCTTTGCCCTTGCCTGCGTTATCTATGAGGGCTTGTGCGGCAGCGCACCCTTTATGGCGGCCACGCCCGCCGACTCGCTCGACCGCATCATCGGCGGCGCCACCTATCCCAGCGAGCTGATACCACACTTTCCCCCGGGAGCCGAGATCGCGCTCATGAGCGCGCTCTCCCCCATGCCGCAGGAGCGCCCCAACAGCATCGAGGCATTTTGCGACCAGCTCCTTGCCGGTCTGGGCAGCGTGCGCGAAGGCCGTCGCAGCCTGGAGCAAATGGTTGGCGAGCTTTCGGATGACGAGCAGGAGCTCGACGATATCGAGCCGTCGCACTACGAGGACGACGCCATCGAGGTCGACCCCGCACTCGGCTGGGCGGGCACGCGCTGGAGCCATGCGCGCGACTACACCATGCGCACTATCTCGGCGCTAACGTGCGGCACCTTTAGCTTTTTGCTGATGCAAACGGCCGGGGTCGCGGCGCTTCCCGGCCTGGTCATTGCGGCTATCGCGATCGGAGCGGCGGCTGGCCTGGCCCCCCAGATTGGCTCGGCCATCTCGGCTGTGGGCTTTTTGGTGCTCATGGCCAACGCCACCATGCAGGCGCAGGGCATCCTGTCAATGCTGCCCGTCGCGGTGATCTTTGCCGCCGCCATGTCCGGTTGGTGGATCGCCTGGGGTCGTACCGAGGCTGCCGCGAGCGCCGCGCTCACCTGTGCACTCGCGTTTGGCTGTCTGACCGGCAATACCTTCCTGGCAGCTGGGGTCGCCGCCAGCGTCGCGTCATTTTGGCTCGGCCCGGCAAGCGCCGCCGCGGCAACGGGCATGGGCGCGCTTTTTGCCCGTCTGGCCACGGTCGCGCTTTCAGCCGGAGGCGTACTGGGGCTCGGTAACGTTGCCGCAGCGCTGGGAGACCCGCTCCTTTGGGCTGCCTTTGTGCTGGTCGCGGCAACTGCCGCGGCGTCATCTGCGCTGCTCAATGCCCATGCCAAGCGTGCCAATCAGGGCTCAAACCTTGCCGCAATCGCTGCCATCGCTGTCACCGGCATCGGCTGCGCAGCGGCGTCCTGTCTTGCACACCATATGGAAATTGCCAGCCTTGCAGCCGCGGTCGTCGCCAAGGCGGCGGTTGCGGGAACCCTATCCTCTATAATCGTTGGGATATGCCTATATTTGCTCGGATACCAAAGAACCTATACGGAGAGTGATCTTTCGTGAACTTCCTGAACATCTTCGAGGACCACGTGGCCGGCATCTTCGGTGCCACCCGTGCCCCGTTCTCCTTTAAGAAGCTTGCCAAGCAGGCCGCTCGCGACATGGAGGATCAGACTCTGGTGATCAACGGCGTCAACACGGCGCCGGCACTCTATACCATCCTTATCGCCGCCGACGACGATCCCATGCTCGCCCCGTTCTACCCCGAGCTTTCGCGCGAGGTCCGCGAGTTTGTGAAGGCGCAGGCCGAAAAGCGCCGCTATGTCTTTGTCGGCGAGCCCCTCGTGCGCTTTATGATCGATCCGCAGCTGCGCGCCGGCAAGTTCTCGGTCTTTGCCGAGAACGTCGATGCCCCCACGCTCGGCCGCCTGTACGAAGAAGAGCGCGCCTATCAAAACGGCCTGGGCCAGAACAACTCCGCGGCAAGCCGTGCCGCCAGCGCCCCGCGCGCCGGCCAGCAGCAGTTTGCTGCCCCGCAGCAGCAGCGCCCCGCCGCCATGCCCCAGCAGCAGCCGACGCCTCGCGCCGCCGCTCCCGACCCGCTTGCCGTGGCAGACCCCTTCGCGCCTAGCGTCCCCGACCCCGCCGCAGCACCCATCCCGGTGCCGCAGACCGTCTCGCGCGACGCGCTTGCCGGCATGGGCGGAGCCGCCGCGACCGGTGCCGCCGTGGGCCTAGGCGCCGCAGCCGGCATCGCCTCCAACATGGCGAGCACTCGCGCCCCGCAGCGCCCGCTCGCCCAGCTCGTCGACGTCGTGAGCGGCGAGAGCCATAGCATCACCTCCGCACAGGTAACCATCGGTCGCGAGCGCTCAGTTTCCGACATTGCCCTGCGCGACCCCAACGTGTCGCGCCGCCACGCCCAGCTCACCTTTACGGGCTCGGATTGGTCGATCGAGGACCTCAATTCCACCAACGGCACGCTCGTCAACAACCGCCGCATTACGCGCTGCCCGCTGCGCAACGGCGATCTGCTGACGTTTGGCCTGAGCACCTTTGAATTTAGGGGATAGTCGCTTATGAACATCGATATCGTCCTTTTTGCAGGCCGCATCGTCCTGGTCGCCCTGCTCTATATCTTCCTGTTCGCCGTCATGAAGACCGGCGTGGGACTTGTGCGCGGGCAGCGCCGCGACTCGGCTATCTGGACGATTGATGTGGACAAGGGTCCGCGCGGTATCCGCGGCATCCACGTAGACATGCTCGGCCCCGTCATCGTCGGTCGCTCGCCATCTTCGGACATCTGCATCAACGAACCGTTCGTTTCAGCCTCGCACGCGCGCTTTTCGCTGCAGGGCCCGGCGCTCATCATCGAGGACCTCAACTCACTTAACGGCACGCTCGTCAACGGCCGCCAACTCGTGGAGCCCGCGACGCTGCGTGAGGGCGACGAAGTCCAGATTGGCGACGTGGTCATGAAGGTGAACCGTCGATGATCGACGAGGAGAACAAGTCCGCAACTATGACCGAGGCACCGGCCGCCGCCACAGCTGCGCCGGCCCACGCCGCTCCGGCGGGCTCCGCACCCGTGGAGCCCGAGGACACCGTGTTCTCCCTGCCTCTTTCGCATGTAACGCATGATATTTCGGATCTCGCCGATAACGAGGACGAAGAGGATGCCGTAGCGGCGCCCATCGGCGCACATGCTGCGGAACAGCCCACAGCGCCCGAAGCAACCCCGGCGCCGGCTCACTTTGCAGAGCCCGTCGCCGCGGCAATCAACGAGAGCGCTGCGGTGTTTGCGGCACCCGAGCCCGCCGCGCCGGCGTTTCCCATGGCCCCGGCGTCCGAGGTTGCGCCCGCGTCTACGCCGGCGCCCGAGCCTATAGACGTCAGCCCGCAAGACGACGAGTCGACCGCCCGCGTGTCCGAGGAGCCCGACTCCCCGGACACCGGTGATTCCGAATCAAACGCCGTGACCGACACCGTCTCTCCCGGTGACACCGCCGAAATCGACGTTGCCGCCGTTGAGGCCAAGCTCAAAGACCCCGGCTCGACCATGAGCTTTGAGCCCCTGACCGAGGAGCGCATCGAGACCGACTCGACCTATGATGCCGGCACCACCACGCAACTTATGTGGGGCGCCCGCTCCGACGTTGGCTGCGTGCGCCCGCACAATGAGGATTCCTACCTGGTGCAGTCGCCGCTCTTTTGCGTATGCGACGGCATGGGTGGTCACGCTGCCGGCGAGGTAGCCTCTTCCATCGCCGTCGAGACTATTGCCAAGACGGCCCCACAGTCCGCCGACGCAGCACGCCTGGCCGCAGCCGTCGAGGCAGCCAACGCCGCCGTAATCGAGGCGGCCCTGAACGGCCTGGGCAAGCCCGGCATGGGCTGCACAGCCACCTGCGCCTACATCGAAAACGACACGCTCGCCATCGCCCACGTGGGCGACTCTCGCGCCTATCTGCTCCACGAGGGCACGCTCATCCGCGTGACCCGCGACCACTCCTACGTGGAGGAGCTCGTGGACGCCGGCGAGATCACGGCAGACGAGGCTCGCGTCCACCCCAACCGTTCGGTCATCACCCGCGCACTGGGCTCGGACCCCGCCATGTATGCCGACCACTTCACTCTGCATATCGAGGAAGGCGACCGTCTGATCCTGTGCTCCGACGGCCTCTCGAGCATGATTCCCGATAGCGATATCGAGAACATCGCCACGCAGTCCTCAACCGCGCAAATCTGCGTCGACAACCTAGTGGACGCGGCGCTTGCCGCCGGCGGCCACGACAACGTGACCGTAGTAGTCGTTGACCTGGTTGACGATGGCGTTATGCGCGAGGCGCAACGCGTGCGTCGCCGCAACATTACTATCGCCGCCATCCTGGCCCTCGTCTTTGTGCTGGCAGCTGGCATCTGGGCCTACACGGGTGTCACCGGCTCATACTACCTGGGTACCTACCAGGGCAATGTCGCCGTCTGGCGCGGTCTGCCCGGCAAGCCGCTCGGACTCAAGCTCCACTGGCTCGAGAGCGAAACCAGCATTAAGCTGTCCGACCTGCCCGAAGACACGCAAAACCGCCTCAAGGCGGGCATTCCGCAAACAAGTATCGACGATGCGCAGGACACGATATCCAAGTACCGCCACCAGATCGACGAGGAGCAGACCCGCCAGGTGATCGACGCGCAAACGATTCGCGACAACACCAATCAGGGATCGACCTCCGAATCAGATTCCGAGAAAACCGCCGAACAGTCCGCCGAGGCCGAAGCCTCCGATAAGAACTAGAAAGGGAGTGCCGCTTATGAGTCGCCGCAACACCGAGCTGCTCTTGCTCATCGCCTCGGCGTTCCCCGTCATCCTGCTGTATGCGATGTACGTGCTCACTGCGGGCGCCGCTATCTCCTTTGAGACGCTCGCCGTACCGATCGGCCTCTTTGCCGCCTTTGCCGCGGCCCACATTGCCGTGCGCATCTTGGCGCCCGGTGCCGACCCCGCCATCCTGCCCATCGTATTTATACTTTCGGGCATCGGCATCACGTTCGTGACGCGTCTCGCCCCCGCTCTCGCCATCTCACAGCTCATCATCCTGTTTGTCTCGGTGGCGCTCATGGTGGGAACGCTTGCACTAGTCAAAAACCTCGACGTGGTCATGCGCTACAAGTACACCTTTGGCATCATCGGCATCATCCTGCTGATGCTGCCTATCTTTATCGGCACCACGATCTCGGGCTCCAAGCTGTGGATTCGCATCGCGGGCTTTACCATCCAGCCCGGCGAGTTCGCCAAGGTCTTTATCGTGCTGTTCCTGGCCGGGTACCTGGCCGAGAACCGCGAGCTGCTCTCCATCTCCAACCGCAAGATCTTGGGCTTTAAGATCCCTCGCCTGCGACTGCTACTGCCGTTGTTTGCCGTGTGGGGTGTGTGCCTGCTCGTCGTCGTCTTCGAACGCGACCTGGGTTCGGCCGTGCTGTTCTACACCATCTTCTTGCTGATGCTCTACGTTGCCACGGGGCGCTTTTCGTATGTCGTTATCGGCCTTGCGCTCTTAGCCGTTGGAGCCGTGGGCGCCTACAAGTTCCTGTCGCACGTTCAGGTGCGTTTCCAGGTTTGGGTCGATCCGTTTAAGGACGCCCAGGGTCAGGGCTACCAGATCGTCCAGTCGCTCTTCTCGCTTGCCGATGGCGGTCTGGTCGGTGTTGGCATCGGCAACGGCATGGCCAACAACATCCCTGTCGTCGAGTCCGACTTTATCTTCTCGGCTATCGGCGAGGAGATGGGCCTTTTGGGCGGCGGCGCCGTGCTCATCCTGTTTATGCTCTTTGCCGTGCGTGGCCTGACCACAGCTGCCCGCGCAAAGTCCGACCTTGCCGCCTTTAGCGCCACCGGTCTTACGGCAGCCATCAGCTTCCAGGCCTTCTTGATCGTTGGCGGCGTAACCCGCCTGATCCCGCTGACCGGCGTCACCCTGCCCTTTATGAGCCAGGGCGGCTCCTCGCTGCTGGCGAGCTTTATCATCGTCGCGCTCCTGCTGCGCGCCGGTGACGAGGCTACCGGACGCGAGGCCGAGCTTACCGGCACCGGCACCATGGCCGCCATCACCGATGATCAGGTCGCATCTGCCGCCGCCCCGACGGGCACGCGCTTTGCCACCTCGTCTTCCTACGGCAGCGGCAGCCATTCCGTCGGCTCGCGCATGCGACGTCGCCTGCTCGACACGCCTGAATCCGGTGTGCTCGGCCGCGTTGCGCTCGCCAACCGTCTAACCCGCGCGGTGCTCGCCTTTACGGCGCTGTTCGCCATCCTTATCGGCAACCTCACCTATGTCCAGGTCATTAAGGCCAAGGACTATCAGGACATGCCGACCAACAACCACACCATCGCCCGCTCCAAGTACATCCAGCGCGGCTCCATCATCACGTCCGACGGCGTGACGCTGGCCGAGTCGCTGCAGCAGGAGGACGGCACCTACGTACGCTCCTACCCCAACGGTAACCTGGCAGCGCACGTGGTTGGCTACGTGAGCCAGCAGTATGGCACCACCGCCATCGAGAGCGTCATGAACGACACGCTCACCGGTTCTAAGGACTACTCCAGCTGGAACAATGCCATCGCGTCGCTCGCGGGCCAGACCCAGCCGGGCAACACCGCCAAGCTCACCATCGACTCGCGTATCCAGACGGCGGCCGAGCAGGCACTCAAGGGCTTTAAGGGCGCTGTAGTGGTCATCGACCCGCGTACCGGCGCGGTGCTCGCATGTGCCAGCTCGCCCACCTACGACAACACCAACATCGATGCCCTGCTGCAGACGGGCGGCGGCGAGGACGGCTCCATGTACAATCGCGCCATGGACGCGCTGTACACGCCGGGTTCCACGTTTAAGGTCGTTACGCTTTCCGCGGCACTCGAGACCGGTACCGCCAGCCTGACCAGCACCTACCAGGCGCCCGGCTCCATGGATATCGGCAACGCACCGGTCACCAACTATGCCAACGAGAGCTACGGCACCATCAGCCTGCAGCAGGCCTTTGCCGTGTCCTCCAACGTCGTCTTTGGCCAGGTGGCAAACGAAGTTGGCGCAAACACGCTCGTACAGTTTGCCAACGCCTTTGGCTACGGCCAAAAGCTCGGCCAAGACCTGACCTCCGCGGCCTCCATCATGGCCGACCCGTCGCTCATGACCGAATGGGAGACCGCCTGGGCCGGCGCCGGCCAGCCTGTCGGCATGGACCATACGCCCGGCCCGCAGACCACCGTCATGCAAAACGCCGTGATTGCCGCCGCCATCGCTAACAGTGGCGTGGTCATGGACCCGTACTTTGTAGCCCAGGTACTCGCTCCGGACGGAACCGTGGTCAAGACCACGCAGTCCCGCTCGCTGGGGCAGGCCGTCAGCTCCGCCACGGCCGACCAGGTCAAGCAGGCTATGCTTGCGGTTGTCCAGTCCGGTACCGGTACCGATGCCCAGATTCCGGGCGTCAAGGTCGCCGGCAAAACCGGTTCGGCCGAGACCGGCGGCACCAACGTCAACTCGATGTTCGTTGGCTTTGCACCTTACGATTCACCCACGGTCGCTATCTCGGTGGCCTTGGAGGATTTCGACAAGCATGACGTCAAGGCCGCCAAGATCGCCGGTATCGTCCTGACCGCGGCGCTTGCCGCACAGGGAGCGTGATGCCCATGATCGAATCGGACACCCGAGGCGCGCCGCGGCCGAAGAGTTAGCGGCAACGCGCCAAACGGCCCCAGCGGCCACATCGTAGGTACTACACACATCGTTGAGCGAATAGTTATGTTAGGAGCAGGAATGGAACAGAGGGTCCTCGGGGGAAGATACCTCCTCAAGGATAAGGTGGGAACAGGCGGCATGGCGACCGTCTACCGTGCACAGGACCAGGTCCTCGACCGCACGGTAGCCGTCAAGATTATGCTGCCGCAGTATGCTGTCGACGCAACCTTCGCCGCACGCTTTAAGCAGGAGGCCCAGGCAGCAGCCGGTCTCTCCTCACCCTATATCGTGGGCGTCTACGATTGGGGCAAGGACGGCGACACCTATTACATCGTCATGGAGTACCTGCGCGGCACCGACCTTAAGAGCGGCATCAAGAGCCACGGCGCCCTCGACCCCAAGAAGGTCGCCCAGATCGGCTCGCAGATCAGCTCCGCGCTTTCGGTCGCCCACAAGCACGAGATCATCCACCGCGACATTAAGCCGCAGAACATCATGGTGCTGCCCGACGGCAACATCAAGGTGATGGACTTTGGCATCGCGCGCGCCAAGAACAGCCACCTCACGCAAGACAACAACGTGCTGGGAACCGCCCACTACGTCAGCCCCGAGCAGACCCGTGGTCAGGACCTCGGCCCCACCTCGGATATCTACTCGCTGGGCGTCGTGATGTACGAGTGCGCCACCGGCCGCGTCCCCTTTGACGGTGACGACGCTATCTCGGTCGCACTCAAGCAGGTCAACGAGCTGCCTATTCCGCCGAGCCAGATCAACTCCGGTGTCGACGCCGACCTTGAGCGCATCATCCTCAAGTGCATGGAGAAGGACCCGGCAAACCGCTTCCAGACCGCCGACGAGCTGCGTCAGGTGCTCAACAGCTACCTGTCGGGCCGTGCCGTCAACGTCTCGGAGCCCACGCGCATCATCGGTGCCCCCGGTGAGCTGGGCGCCACCAAGACTCGCGAGCTTTCCGATCAGACGCGCGCCATGGTGCGTCCCGTCTCGGGCGTGAGCGGCCAAAATACCGCCCGTAGCTCGGTTTCGGGCTCCACCGGCTCCTACGAGGTCGAAAAGCCCAAATCCAACAAGAACAAGATCATCGCCGCCGTGGTGGCAGCCGTTGCCGTCATCGGCATCGTGGTGGCCTTTGCCACAGGACTCTTTGGCGGCGAGCAGGTCACCGTGCCCGATGTGCTGGGCAAGGACCAGCAGACTGCCGTCGAGCTGATCAAGGAAGCCGGCCTCGAGGTCGGCACCATCGACCAAAGCTACAATGACGATGTCGACGAGGGCAAGGTCGCCGAGCAGACGCCCAACGGCAACACCAAGAAGGCCAAGGGCACCAAGGTGAACCTGGTAATCTCCAAGGGCCCCAAGCCCTCCGAGAAGGTTGAGGTTCCCCGGCTTGTCGGCCTGACCAAGGACCAGGCAGAAGCCGCGCTGGCAAGCGTTGGCCTGAAGGGCAACGCCTCCGAGGAGGCCAACGAGGCCGATGAGGGCCAGGTCTTTGAGCAGGGCACCGAAGCCGGTAAGGAAGTCGCGAAGGGCACGACCATCTCGTACAAGGTCTCGAGCGGCCCGGATACCACGTCCGTCCCCGACCTGACCGACATGACCGAGGCCCAGGCGCGCAACGCCCTCGATATGGCAGGCTTTGGCGTCGACGTGAGCTACCAGGAGAACGACTCGGTTACCGAGGGCACCGTGATCAGCTGGAACCCCAGCGGCAAGCAGAAGCCCGGCGCCACGATTACCGTCGTCATTGCCAAGAAGTCCGGCAAGGCCAGTGTTCCGGGCAACCTGTACGGCAAGAGCATCTCCGCCGCCGTCACCGCGCTCAACAACGCCGGTTTCTATAACATTGGCTTCTGTGACCAGAACGGCAATCCCGTGAGCGGTAACGAGGATGCCACCGTTACGGGCGTCTCCCCCACCGGCAAGCAGTCCACCGACAGCACGATCACGCTAACAGTCGCACTTTCTGGCTCGGGCTCTGACTCTGGCTCGGGCACGGGTGACGATTCCGGTACGAACAACTAGTCGCCACCCCACCGCTCATCACGGCTTTCGCCGCAAACATATTCGCTCACAGGCGCCCGCTTGCTCCCCCAGCAAGCGGGCGCCTCGTTTTTGACATGGCATGAACCAGAAGAGCCCGGCACCGTAGCGGTACCGGGCTCGATATTCCTCTGGTGCCCCCGGGCGGATTCGAAAACTCCCCCCCCCGCGGGGAAATTGGTGACGCGGGTGTCGACGGTCCGAATCCGCCGGCGGTCCCCACAAACCAGAAACGGCGCCGCTCTCGCGACGCCGTCATAATCTTCTGGTGCCCCCCGGGCGGATTCGAACCGTCGACACCCGCTTTAGGAGATATGATTTAATGCTACCCCCTACCATTCATCAAGCATCATTGAACATCATATAACCGCAGATAAACATAGCAGTTTGTGTCTTCTGCATCCGGTAGCTGCGCCTACGCTTTTACAAACATATTACTAACAGCTTTAGCTAAACTGCACTCATTGAATTGTTGAAAACTATTCAAAGAAACGGAGTGCAAAGATGTCAGAACAGCCACTCATTAGCGGAAGAGGCACGTGTTGGAAAGACAAGAGATCACCTAACACCTATCGCTATTATTTTTCCCTTGGGGTCAAGGACCCTAAGACAGGGCGTTACAAACGATCCCCAACTTATACGGTTCGTTGCAAGACTAAAACAGAAGCTAAGGCTGCAATGCAGGCCAAGCTGGCTGAAATCAACTCCTCTGGCACGATCACTAAAACTAAAAAGCCCACTTTGCTTGCGTCCTACTGCTGGGCCTTTCATGAAAATAGGGACACCGAGCTTGCGCCAACGAGCTATGAAAGAGAAGCGTACGATTGCAGGCATATCGAAGACCTATTCGGTGCGTTTCAGACAATTGAGGGGCTAACTCCCGATCTAATCGAAGAAACATATGCCGAAGCTCGTCGTACGGGAAAATACAAACCATCAGAGCTTGTACGAATCAATGCGAAACTGCGTCAGATTCTGTCGAATGCAGTCGCAAAGAGAATAATTGACCGAAACCCCTGCGCTACCGTTCATGTTCGCAGACCACGCAACAAAAGAGAATCACTTACAATCGACCAAGTAGCTACCCTATGCACACATCTTCAACACATTGAGCTCACCGCCGAAGCCGTTGGTACGCTAGTACTAGTGTATACGGGTATGCGAAAAGGCGAGATGCTGGGCCTCGAATGGCGCGATTGGGACCCTGCCAATAAAACCTTGAAAATTGACAGGCAGTACACCAACGATCATGAACTGAGGGCACCCAAGTCACAAGAAAGCCAACGCAAAATCCCCGTTGGAGAAACCTTGGCCGAACGTCTTCAATCATGGTCAGCCATACAAAAAGAGCTCCTGGCCTCTCTGGGGCTGTCCCAGACTGGCAGCACTCCCATCATTAGCGATATTGCTGTCGAACAAGGGGTCCCTACTGTCTGTCACATGAAAAACTACATCTTCAACCATTGGTTTCGCGATTTCGCAGTTAGCTGCAATCTTGGAATCTATGAGCCGAACAATTCGACTGGCGGAAAACTATATAAGGGCATCTGCCCGCATCAGCTCAGGCATTGTGTAAGCACTTTTATGCTGGCGAACGGATCGGACGTTAGAAGCGTGCAAGGTATTCTTGGCCACGCGGACCCCAATATCACGCTCAAAACGTATACAAGCCTCGTTCAACAATCAGAAATAAAAGCAGTTAAAGGCTACGAAGACTTCATCAACGCCTATATACAGAGAAGCGAGAAATAGCATGTTTTTCATTCATCGTTTTTTTCATAATATTACGGTACTATAATATCGTTTCCGCAGGTAGATGCTTTATCTGATTGACATCTAATGAGTTTTAATACATGCTAAAGCTGTCAGATGACTACGCATGTAGTCATAGAAACCGGCCCCCCAAGTGCTTATGAACCTGGTACGTCTTACAAGCACAGGGAGGGCCCTCATTGAAAGGATAGCTCATCATGGCTACTCCAAAGATTAGCACCCAGGCGTCCACACCGACTTTCCCTACTGGTGCCGCTCAGTGCGATCGGTTGCTCCGCGTTAACGATATCCGCGAAATCACTGGCTGGAGCGAGAACACTGCACGCAAATTCATGCGCGAGTCCGGCAAGCTCATCCAGGTCCATCGCTCTAATTACATGTTTGAAAGCTCATTCTACGAACTTTTCAAACAGCTTGAAGGTCGTACCGCCCACCTTGACTAGGCGGTAAACATGAGCGAGCTACCGTCAATTTCTGACAAATATCGCGATGATGTTAATGAGCAACGAGAGATTAGAAGGAAAATGGATAACGCGAATTTTATTTCGGTGCCCGACTGGGCGTGTTGTGCCACCACTGTCGCTGCCGAGCGCCTCATCCTCGGCCTAGTATGGAAGCTTGGAAATCCTTCCAAAAACAAACGAGCCATGGGCTTTTACGCAAAAAGCAAATGGATTGAGGAGCGCTACCACCTAAGTAAGAACACGATCTCCCGGGCCTATACCTCTTTGACGGATAAGGGGTTTATTCAAAAAGCGGGCGATGGCAGCTGGATGCTTAATTACGCCGCAGTCTACCCCGCCGCAATCGAAAACGGCTGGGAGCCCAAGAAATCTTAAGTCCATAGCCCGACTATCGAGGTCGTGAAGGTCGGTAATCGCCGGGCGTCTATAAGAGCATGCCGCGGATGTAAAATGAAACACGGTCGAATCGAAACAGTTCCCGGACAATTGGCGTCCGGCCAGACACTTCGATTCGACCCTTTTTCATGCCCGCATCTAAAACAATCCTATAATCATTCTCGACATCTTTAACGCCATCACTCCCCCGCCACCAACACGTCGTTGGTGCCATTTTCAACGAATCGATATGGCCGTCCATTCATGGTCTTTAAGGCACGTGATATCATGAAAACGTGCGGTATTTCTCCAATCGAAAACCTGCGTGAACGCATGACTTGAGACGCCTTTTTAGAACTCACCGGTCGCAGGACGACTACAAATCAACAGCGGCCGCGTATTTGTTCCCAGCCGTACGGCGTGGCGGAGCCATGCCCATTGTTGATTGGAATGTCGCACGATGACAGACGAGAGAAAAATCAGGGAGATCTACGGTTACGGCATGAAGTCCGTCCTCGATGAGGCCGCCGAGCGAATCGAGGCGAGGTGGCGGGAGAAGCTGCTGCGCGAGACCGCCGACCTCAGGACCGAGAACGCACTGCTCATGGTCCAGGTGGATGAATTCAGCCGCAAGCTCGCCGAGGCGACGGATCGGAATGAAAAGATTGAGGCCGACTGCAATGAGCGGATTGCCTTTATAGAGGAGAAGTTCGAACTCGATACCGCGAACCTCGAACTCGAGAACAACGAGCTCCACGCCGCAAGCATCAGGCACCTCTCCCGTGCTAAGGACCTCGGCAGGCAGGTTGTCCAACTCCATGCCGAGGCTGAGGCCATGGTCGATGAGATCGAGCGGCTGCGCGGCGAGCGTGACACTGCACTGAAAGCCCAAGCCGACACACTCCTGGCCCAGCGCGACCTGATGGCCGAGATCGCCGCCCTCAAGGACCGTCTCGCCGCCTCCGAGCAGCGGGCGGCCGTGGCCGAGGCCAAGGTCGAGGTCATGACCCAGATGAAGGGCGAGTAGCCCCGCGCTTCTCCTATCAGGCGGCTGATTTCTAGGAATCTTCTAGAGCGCTTCCAGAAGGTTCCTAGAACCGGGCGCAGCATCTTCGATCGGCACGATGTCTCGGTAGATCAGGCGATGCTTGGCGTCGCGCCATTCGTCGCCGTGGTAATGCCCGAAGAACCAGGTTCGGTAGCCGAGCCGTCCGTCGAGCTCGCCAAGGAATCGTTGCAGCCGGTCGCCCCGATACTCGCGTCCGCACTCGCGGCACATCCCCTCAGCAAGGGCGGCAGGAGCCTCGTGAGTCACAACGTGGTCGACTTTCCAGCCCACGCGGTCGAGCGAGGCGCGGCAGTGCTCCATCTCTTTCTCGCTCGGCATCTCCTCGGGCCACCAGCTCCTCCCCTCCTTGCGATACTGCCTGTCGTTGCTCGCGGCGCCGCCCATGGCAAGGACTGTGAGCCCGTCGATATCGAACACCTCTCCGCGCATCAGGTGCAGCACGTGCGGTCGCGCCTCGTGGACGAACCCGCCGTTCCACTCCCGCACCGGCAGCCCAGCCAGGGCGTGGTGATTCTCATGGTTGCCGTCTACGAAACACGTGGTCCACGGCTTCGACTCGAACCAGTCGAGCCAGTATTTCTCGGCGTTGGATCCATCCCAGACAAAGCCGAAGTCGCCGGCCACGATCACCACGTCATCGCGCGTCAGGGTCCGGCCCAGCGGCCAATTTTTGAATGCAAACCGGCTGGACCCGTACTCGGCCCTGCCGTGCACATCGCCTGTCACATAGACCGTCATCAGTACGCACCCCACGGCAGGAGTTTGTCCCCGAGCCTCACGATCCGGTCGTACAGCACCGTGTGCCGTTCGTCCGGGTTGCCGTCTCGGTGAAAATGGCCGTAATACCAGTGTTTATAGTCCAGGCGGTCCTCGAGCTCGTCAAGGAATCCGGTCAGCCGGTCCACATCAGGGCGTTCCCAGCCCGGGTCCGGGTAGAGCGTCGGCGAGAGCATGCGCGTCGAGCAGGTATGGGTGATGACGCAGTCGACCTTCCAGCCGACCTCGTCGAGCTTTGCCCGCGCGGTATCGAAGTCGCGCTCGTCCGGGAGCTCCTGAGGCCACCAGCTGGAATACGGCACGCGGTATTCCCTGTCCACGCTCGTGGCACCGCCCATGGTGAAGACCGTCGAGCCGTCTAGCTCGAAGATCTCCCCGCGCATGAGGTGACGGATGGGCGAAGTATCCGATAAACGTTGCGTCAGCCCACCGTGCCATGTCTCCACGGGGCGCTCCTCCCAGTGGTCGAAGCGCTCGTGGTTGCCGTCGACGAACAGTACCGTGTAGGGGCGCGACTCCAGCCAAGCGATGTCGGTGCATTCCTCGGCAGAAAAGCCCCACGGAAAGCCAAAGTCACCGGCAACGATGAGATAGTCGTCGCTGGTAAGACTGTCGCCAAGCTCCCAGTCGCGGAGCTTTTGCATGTCGAGCCCACCGTGGATGTCGCCCGTCACATAGACCGTCATCGGATTACCTCTTCCCTCTTGTACGCCGCCAGCTCGCGCTCGACCTGCCTGTCGCCGGTCTCGTTGACCCACCAGGGCCATTTCACCCGGCCGCACGGCTCGTCGACTCCGGCGAACCATTCCCTCAGCTCGTCGAGGCTCACCGGGGAATGCCCGTTGGCATCGCAACCGACGTCGTAGCGCAGAAGGCCCTGCTTGCGGTTGAACTCGTTGTACGCGCCGCCGCTGCTGTGGATGTGCCCGTGGAGGTGCCACGATCCATGGCTCATGCCCTGCCAGTCGGCCATGGGGTAATGGCTCAGGACGATCTTCTGCCCGTCGATCTTGAGCACGCAGGTCGGCGGCTCCACGGTGAAGGCGCCCGCGACCGCCGGCTGGGCCCAGTCCTTGTCGTGGTTTCCCGGGACGAGGTGGATGCGCCTGCAGGCGATCCGCTTGCGCAGCCCGTAGGCGTCCTGGGCGGTCATCTTGAATGAGAAATCCCCCAGGATGTAGAGTTCGTCGTCCACGGCGACCCTGCCGTTGATGCTGTCGACGATGGCGTCGTTCATCTGCCAAATCGTCTCCCACGGGCGGTCGGTGAACTTCAGCACGTTCTCATGCCCGAAGTGGGTGTCGCTGGTAAACCAGATCATATTTATTGTCTCCTTCTGTCGCTAAAAAACGTTCTCCTTCGAGGTCAGGAGACGTTTTATGAGCGACATGAGGTGCATATCCCTCATGTTTCAAGCTCCAATCTGCCGGATTTGCCCAACTAAAAGTTTACGCCCACGCGCGAACAGGATTTGATTTTTGAAATATGGACGAATTCCTCGTCAGGAGGGTAAAATGATGCCGACGGCAGCCCAAGTTGTGGTGAGCTGGGCAAAGCCGTTGCTTAGTAGAGTTAGGTCATCGTCTTAGCGACGGTGGCCTTTCTTTTTGGGCTTCGAACCCTGCTTGAGTGCCTTGGAAAGGCCGACAAGGGCCGTGAGGAGCGAGACCATAGCGGTCAGGAGCTTCACGAGCTCGGTGAAATCGGTCATGGGCATCACCTCCCATCAAATGGAGGGCTCTGCCCGGCACGAGGGCTGCCGACAGCAAGGACGATTCTATCAGAGCGGCTGACTCCCGCCCGATATTACCATCCCACCGCGCCTGTGCAAAAAAGAGGGCCGCCAAACAGCGACCCTCCAGCGAAAGTGCACGTTATTTAGATGTGACGTTTATATCAAATTATCTAATTTGATAGTTGCAACGCCATGTTTCTACGGATCCAACCCCAGTAGCTTGAACCTGAGAAAAATATTCACCGTTAGAACCGGTGGCGCGAGTATTAACCCAAGTTGGCGCTAGAGTACTATAGGAATTAGGAAAAGATAGCGACTTGTAATCCCTATATACAATTCGATCTTTCACTTCTCGACCATTCAATAGTCCCGTAAAAGTCCAATATACATTCAAGACCCTTTCGCTGTTCGCACGGCGAGCAGCGGTGCCAGAAGCATATGAGAGATCATTAGATAGAGAAGCAACCGGCTGAACATCGTTTCTCATATTGCAGACAATCCCGTCCGCAAAGCCAGCAGTCGGAAAACACAAACAAACAAAAAGGAAGAAAGAACCTAGAATTGCTTTGAACTTCATGCTATGCATATAAGCCACCCACAATCGAATCAACGCGTTTGGTAGTTGCACTGAAATACTTTCATAAGCCCGTCACCCTTGCACGTGGGGCAAGTATAAACAAAACTTGTTCGACATGTATCCGGATAAATACGGCTGTAGCTATTCTTGAAAGTTAGTCGCTTATAAGTTGGATCCTTTAAGGGAATATTATGCGCAACGTTATTAAAACAATAGAACGAATAATACGTATCAAGGACGTCTTCTTGCATGGCACGCCTTGCTAAAGAGATTTCATCAAACAACGAAACTTCTGCGTAAGACGCGGTGATAGACACATCGTGATTTACTGTCAAACCAAAAGATGGAGTCACAGCCAAAAAAGCTGATAAAAGGACAGTTGATGCTGAAAATAACATTAACTTACGAATAACGGATTTTACTGCCATGACTCCTCCAATCCTATTGGATAAAACTGTTATTATATTAATATATTTGTATCAGCACTCGAAAGGAGTGACCGATGAGCGGTAGAAGAATCGTCTTGAATGTACTTATGGCAGTAGCACTGGTAACGCTCTTGGTCTTCTCCTACTCATACGTGAATCACCCAAGATTTGGATATGCTTTATACGCTGT
Source organism: uncultured Collinsella sp. (assembly GCA_958349325.1). GTDB lineage: Bacteria > Actinomycetota > Coriobacteriia > Coriobacteriales > Coriobacteriaceae > Collinsella. The sequence goes on along the minus strand of CATWCP010000019.1, from coordinate 26 downwards.
GTTTTCCGGCGAAACAACTTACAACA
>CATWCP010000018.1 GCA_958349325.1 uncultured Collinsella sp. | reverse complement strand
CGAGGTTAATACGGCACTCGGGATAGCCAATAACCTCGGCAGATTTAAACGCAGCATGCGCTATAAGAAGCGCCTGCGGGTCAGCGTTGCCAACGTCCTCAGAGGCATGAATCATAATGCGACGGGCGATAAACTTAGGATCCTCCCCTGCATCGATCATGCGCGCAAGCCAGTAGACCGTGGCATCGGGGTCGCTACCGCGCATGGACTTGATGAACGCACTGATGATGTCGTAGTGCATGTCACCGTTTTTGTCATACGTAAAGCCGCGACGCGGGTTGGCAATCTTTACGTCATCCACGGTGATGGGATAGCGCTCCCCCGCCGACGGCGCTGGCGTTCCCTCGGTATCGGGACGCGTGACGGCAATCTCGCTCGCCAGCTCAAGTGTCGTCAGGGCCGAGCGTGCATCACCCGCGGCCAGCGTACAAATGGTCTTGACCGTATCCTCATCGGCCGAGAACTTACCGTTCAGGCCATGCGGAGCCTCGAGCGCACGCTCGATCAGCGTGGCTATGTCCTCGTCCTTAAGGTGTTCAAGTTCCACCACACGACCACGCGAGAGCAACGCCGAGTTGACCTCGAAGTACGGGTTCTCCGTCGTGGCACCAATCATAATGACGGTACGGTTCTCAACCGCATGCAGCAATGCATCCTGCTGTGACTTCGAAAAGCGATGAATCTCGTCGATAAACAGGATGGTGCGACGGTCGTACGTATTCAGACGCGTCTTTGCCTCGTCGATCACGCGACGCAGGTCCTTCACGGTACCCGTGACGGCGCTGACCTCGACAAACTCACTCTTGGTATGGTTGGCGATAATGTGGGCCAGCGTCGTCTTGCCCGTACCGGCCGGCCCGTACAGTATCACGCTCGAAAGCACATCGTGCTCGATCGCGGCACGCAACCATGAGCCCTTACCGACGGCCTTTTGCTGGCCCACATACTCGTCGAGCGAATTGGGGCGCATGCGCACCGCAAGCGGCGCATTCTGAAAGGAACGCTCGCGCGTCGAAGCAGAAAAAAGGTCGTCCATAGCCATCCGGTGCATCAATCAAAAAAGTTATCCACTAACAGTATACCTAATAGATACGAACTACCGTTCGTTAATATAGGTACGGTGCGGAAACTTCAATCCCGGAAACAGCTTGCTCGTGAGCTCGCAGAAATAACCGTCCGTCATGCTCGCAATGTAATCCACGACCGCCTGGTCCTTATCATTCTGCCAGGCATAGGCGCGATCGTAGTAGGAAAGCTGCTGCTCGATGCGCGAAATATGGTGCTTAAAGATGTACGAGGACTCGTCACCACTGTTTAGATCCCGCAGGCAACGGTCGTAGAGCTTTTCGAACGCCTCACGCAGCTCCACCTCGGAATCGCCTTCGATACCACCCTTGCTATAGATCTTCTCGTAGTTCTCGCGCTTGGCTCGGCGGATTTCCTCAAACAGGTCCTCGCTCATCTCGATGCGCGGCTTACCATAGCTGTGCTCAACGATATCGATGGAAGCGTGCGTGAGGATCCAACTGTTGTAGGCACCGCCCCGGCCATCATCAAAAGCGTCGGGCGAAAGCAGGCCAGCCGCGATCGCATCCTGGCGGTCGCGACCGACGTAGGCAAGAATATCCGAGATGCGAACGACGCAGCCTTCGAGCGTCATAGGACGCAGATGCTCAATTGCGCTATAGCCCGTGGCAATGCAATCCTCAACCGTCTGGTCAAACTGGTCAAAAGAACTCATGTCCGAGAGCTCAAACACACGCTGCTCGTACTCGCCGTTATGGCATAGCACGCCGTCAAGCGTCTGGAGCGACACGTTGCGGCCATACAGCGTGTCGAGCACTCGGACCGACTGCACGTTATGGAAAAAATAACGCCCCGTACGCTCATGATAGATATCGTTGAGGAAGCGCTCGCCGGCATGGCCGAAAGGCGTGTGTCCCAAGTCGTGACCCAGGCCAATCGCCTCGATCAAATCGCAATTGAGCCCCAAGGCGCGACCGATATCGCGCGCAATGCGGGAGACAAGCTGCACGTGCAAACCGCGGCGTGACAGATCGTCATTGCTACGGAAGCTAAAGACCTGCGTTTTACCTGCATAACGGGTGTACGACGGAAGATGAAGTATCTTTTCGGTATCGCGCATAAATGCCGGACGCATGAGCGTGCCTTTGTCGGCAGCGCGATCAATACGACGAATGACCTGATCGTCGTTGCAACGATACGGGTTGACGACACCCGAGGCGCGGTCGGCGGCAATACGCTCGACCAGATCGGGCGACAACGCCGCGGGAATGCGATCCATGCGCGCCTTGATGGCGGCTGTTTCTTGATTAATTGCCATGGCATGCTCCTTAAAAAGGGCGCGCAAACGGTTACACCGTACTACCCACGCACTCGATTATGGCAAAAATCGGCACCAAAAACGGGAGCAATGGCAGGGAGCGCGATTTTGTGAAGAGGCAGGAGAGGGCAAGGACCAGGAGCGCGACGGCAAATGCCACGATGCCGCCCAGAGGGTCAAGCGTGCAAAGCGCGAAGAGCGCCTTGACGTCCCCCATGCCGATGCCGGGGGCGTGGCGAAGGCGCCGCCAGAGCGACTCAGTGAGCACAAGGGCAAGGTAGACGATGACCGCAAGACCGGCGTGGTCAAGCGCCGTGGTAACGCCCTTGTCGAGCCAGACGCCTGCCAACGCCGCCACCGCACACACGCCGGCAAGCTCATTGGGAAACCGTCGCTCACGGGCATCAACCAAAGCACCGGCAAAGATGCAAATCCAAAATGGCATGTAGGGCATCGTGCACCTCCTTGGGCAGCTACTCGAAAGCAAAAACCACCACAAAAGTGCCTGTCCCCTTTGTGGTGGTTTTGGTGGTGGTTATTTGGCGCCTTGCATGACCTCGTCGAGGGTAACGTTGACGGCGTGCTGCGTCGGGACCCAGTCGACCTTTAGGAACAGGGCCGCCACCGTGATGGGAATATAGCTGAACATAAAGATCGGGAAGGTAAATAGGTTGGTCACCAAACGCCACTTTTGCGCGCAGTGAATATGCTTGTACTCGAAGATGGTGGTGAGTAGCGCCAGGATAAAGAAGGTCTGGTACATCATCGCGAAGGTCATAATGAGCGAGGCGGCACAAGCCTGCATCTCGACCTCGGTGGCCAAGAAGCCATGCGAAAGTCCGCCCACGATGAGGAAGGTCGCGTTGGCGAGCATGGAGATCAGGGACAGCAGCATGCCCGGAGCGATGGTCATAAACATGTCGTAGGCAGCAAAGCGATGATAGCGGAACGTCGACTTGACCAGGTGCTTACCGTAGGTAAAGAACACCTGGTAGAAGCCCTTGGTCCAACGCATGCGCTGTTTCCAGGACGCCTTAAACGTCACGGGCTGTTCGTCAAAGAACTCCGCCGGCGCATAGCCAATGCGAATGCCGTGAATGGCGCAGAACGTGGTGAACTGGATATCCTCGGTCAGCGTATGGAACTGCCAGCCGTGCATGCCCTCGATAACGCTGGCGGAGATGAGATAGCCCGAACCCGAGACAGCGCAGGACGTCTTGCAGATATTACGCGCGTTGTTGAGGAAGCGCGCCTCGCGCAGGTACCAAGTGGCATTAGCTGCCGAGATCCACGAGCTGCCGAAGTTCTTGGAATTGCGATAGCTCGTGACCACATGGAAGCCCTGGTCAAAGGCATCGTTCATCTTAGACACGTAATCGCGGGAGATAACGTTGTCGGCATCGAAGATAAAGTAACCCTCAAACGTGTCGGGATACTCGTTGAGAATGCGATCGAAACCAAAGTCCATGACCCAGCTCTTGCCCTTACGGGCCAGGTCATTGCGCTCATAAACAATAGCACCGGCCTCGCGCGCAAGCTGCGCCGTGTTGTCGGTGCAGGCATCGGCGACCACGAAGACCTCGATGAGCTCGGACGGATAATCCTGGTCCTTGATGGAGCGTACGAGGTTGGCGATCACGGCTTCCTCGTTATGCGCCGCGATAAAGAAGGCATAGCGGTGGAGTTTTTTGGCCTTGGGAGGCGCGACCTCGCCACGAAGAGCACCGATGACAAAGAAGACCACCTGGTACAGAAAGCAGACCGTGAGCAGCGTGACGACAATCTGGTTGAAAATCACGATGGGTGTGTTGGTTTGTAAAAAGGCGAGCATGCAGGCTCCCAGGAACGCATTACGTAAACAATCGTATATCTTACCGCAGGCTTACCGAGTTCAAGAAACCACCTAATACCGGCTAGGCTTCGAGAAGGCCAAGCTGCGGGACGATGTCGTCGCCGGCGGCGGTGCGGCCAATCGAGCGCGGGGCCAGGTCGTCAAGAACCGCAGCGAGATCCCACGGCAGCTCATCGCGGCACTCAATACGCTCCCCCGTCACGGGATGGTCGAATGCGACGCGCCAGGAATGAAGGAATTGCCTGGTCAGACCCTGATCGGCGCGTGCATCGCACTTGCCGTAGAGTGGATCGCCCACGCAGGCGTGGTTGATATGGCGCATATGCACACGAATCTGATGTGTGCGGCCCGTAAACAGATGGCACTCGACGAGCGTATAGCCGTCGTCAAAACGCGTGGAATCGAAGCGCTCGAGGACCTTAAAGGTCGTAATGGCCTGGCGCGCGAAAGGGTCGTCCGAAACCGCCATCTTGACACGGTCGCGCGTAGAACGCGCAATGCCGGTGTTAATGGTGCCCTCATCCATAGCGATATGACCGTGAACGAGCGTGATATAACGACGATCGAGCGTACGCGTGCGGATGAGATTTTGGAGCGCGCGCTGGGTGTCGTCGTCCTTTGCCGCAAGCATGAGACCCGAGGTATCGCGATCCAAACGATGCACGATGCCGGGGCGGTCCTCGCCCTGCACGGTGCCCAGATGGTCGATACCGCAGTGATAGACCAGGGCATTCGCGAGCGTACCGCTCTCATGACCATGTGCAGGATGGCACACCAGGCCGCGCTGCTTGGAGAGCACGATAAGGTAGTCGTCCTCATAGCGAATGTCGAGCGGGATGGCCTCGGGAATCACATCGGTGGGATCGTGCAGCTCGGGCAAATCGACCGAAATACGATCGCCGGCGCGCACGGCATACTTTTTGGACAGGCAGGTCTCGCCATTGACGGCAACGGCGCCTCCCTCGATCAGATGCGCGCAGGCAGAGCGCGTGGGGCAGCCGTCGTTGGCGCCCAGATAGGCATCAAGGCGCTGACCAGCGGCATCGTCGGCAACAAGAATATGGATGTCGGCCATTAGCGCTCATTCCTTTCGCGAATCTTGCGGGCACGCTCCCCACGCTGCTGGGCCTTGCGCTTGGCACGGGCCTCGTCACGGGCGTTGAGCTCGGCGGTCGCATCGACCTCGCGGGCCGCAGGGCTCAAGAACATGTAGCCGAAGAGGGCGAGCACGACGCCCAAGGTAATGCCAATATCGGCCACATTGAAGACGGGGAAGTCGATGAAGGTGGTGGCAATAAAATCGGTCACGAAGCCAAAGGCCAAACGATCGATAGCGTTGCCGATAGCACCGCCCGCAACCATCGCCATGCCCACAACCTCAAGATGGGCGAGCCGGGGCGCACGAACGAGGTACACGGCAATAGCGATAATGACCGCCAACGCCAGCACGGCAAACGCGATGCCATGCCCCTCACCCATACTAAAGGCAGCGCCGATATTGCGGACAAACATAAAGTCGATCACACCGGGGATGACAGTCACATGCAGCGCATCGCCCACGGCCCGAACCGCAAGCTTGGTCAGCTGGTCAACAAGCAGCACGGCCAACGCCACGCCACCAGCAACACCCAACCGCCAACGCAAAGGCGGCGTCATATCCGCAGAACGACCCAAAGAAATCCCCTACCCTCAGAACAATCGAATTCCGTTGAACGCAATTAACCATCTTATATTGCCATACGCAGAGCGCACGACATATCCACCAACGCAAGCGAAATAACCAGCACAAAACAAAAGCGACATTCCGAATAACGGAATGTCGCTAAATAGCTTTCGACTAAGAGCACAGGTCGAAAGAGAAGGCTCTAGTTCCAACAATGGAAAAGCCGCGTTGCCGTCACCAACAGCGAAAACGTCCCTAAGCGAGCAAGGTGACGTGAAAGAGGAGGGAAGCGTACTTTGGTACGCGACCGACGATTGAACGTCAGATTGCCGCTTAGGAGCGTTTGCAGCGTCGGTAGGTTACGGCGTTCTACGAACGCCGTAACCTACAGCGCGTCAGCGCAGCGCTTGCAGATATGTGCGTGACCGTTGTACTCGCCGACGGTGGTGCGGTAATTCCAGCAACGGTCGCAGCACTCGCCCTCGGCAGCCTCGATGGCAACGGAGAGCTCCTCGCCCTGGGTCAGCTCAACATCGGAAACGATGTAGAACTCGGCCAGGTCGACCGCCTTGTCGCCGGTCAGCAGCGCGTACATCTCGGCGGGAACGACCGCCTTGACGCGGACCTGCTGGCTCTTAGTGAAGGTGCCGACGGAGCGGGCATCCTCAAGGGCCTTGGTCACGGCGCTACGGAGCTCGAGTGAAGCCTCGAGCACGCCCTCGAACTCATTGGCCTCGTCGACCGTGATAGGCGACTTATACCAATCGAGCAGCGCGGCGTACTTCTGGTGGTCGACGCAGCCGGCAGGCGCGTAGGCCATGGCCTCGTCGACGGTGTAGGACAAAATCGGCTGCAGATCGCGCATGAGCATCGAGAAGAGCTCGGCCAGCACGGTCTGGGCGCTGCGGCGCTCGAGCGAGCCAGGCTTGTCGCAGTACAGGCGGTCCTTCAGGGCGTCGAGGTACACGTTGGAAAGCTCGGTAACCACGAAGTCATAAAGCGCACGGTAAGCGCGCGGGAACTCGTAGCAAGAGTAAGCGTCGTCGACCTCGGCCTGAACCTGGGTCAGACGGGCAACCATGAGCTTGTCGAGCGGCAGCAGGTCGGCAAAGGCGACACCGTCGGTCTCAGGCTCAAACTGGCCCTCGAGCTCGGAAAGCAGGAAGCGCAGCGTGTTGCGGAAACGACGGTAGGCATCGGACGTACGGGCAAGAATCTCGTGGTCGATGGACACGTCGGAGCTGGTGTCAACGGAAGCAACCCACAGGCGGATGATGTCGGCGCCCATCTCGTCACAGACCTTATTGGGGTCGATGACGTTGCCGAGCGACTTGGACATCTTGCGGCCCTGGCCGTCGAGCGTGAAGCCCTGCGAGACGACCGCCTTGTAGGGAGCATGGCCGTTGGCGCCCACCGAAGTGAGCAGCGAGCTCTGGAACCAACCGCGATGCTGGTCGGAGCCCTCGAGATACACGTCAGCCGGGTACTCAAGCTCGGGGCGATACTCGCAGACGGCCTTCCAGGACACGCCGGAATCCCACCACACGTCGAGGATGTCCTTATCGGCCTTGAGGTGATGGCCGCCACACTTGGGGCAGACGCAGGCCTCACCCAGGTAGCTCTCGGGAGCGTCGGTGAACCAGGCGTCGGAGCCCTTCTCATGGAAGAGCTTGATGACGGCGTCGAGCGTGGCATCGTTCATGACCTTCTCGCCGCAGTCGGCGCAAGTGTAGCTGGGGATAGGCACGCCCCAGTTGCGCTGGCGGCTGATGCACCAGTCGGGACGCTGCTCGACCATGCCGCCAATGCGGTTGGCGGCATGGGCCGGATACCACTTGACGTTCTCGCGGACCTCTTTGCCAGCCTGCTCGCGCAAGCCGGTCTTGTCCATCGAGACAAACCACTGGTCGGTAGCACGGAAGAGCACCGGGTGCTTGCAGCGCCAGCAGTGCGGATAGCTGTGCGTGATCTTCTTCTCGAGGACCAGGGTGCCGCGCTCGCGCAGGAACTCGATGATGTGCGGGTTGGCCTCGTCGGTATCCATGCCGCTGAAGGGGCCGCCGGTGCCAAACTCCTCGCCGGTGTAGAACTTGCCGTCGTCATCGACCGGCATGCAAATGTCGGTGATGCCCTCCTTGAGGCAGGCGAAGTAGTCGTCGACGCCGTGACCGGGCGAGTTGTGGACGATACCGGTACCGTCATCGACACCGACGTAATCGGCCAACAGTGCCACGCCCTCAACACCGTCAAAGATCGGCTGCTTATAGTGAATGTGATGGAAGGTCTCGGCGGGAACCACATAGGGCTTGCTGTCGACCACAACCGGGGTGTACTCCCAGCCAAACTCCTCGCAGCACTTGGGAGCCAGGTCCTCGAGCATGACCTCGGCGCGGTCGTCGTGCTCAACGGCGACGTAGGCGGCACCGGGCTTGAGAGAAACTGCCTGGTCGGAGGGGATGGTCCACGGCGTGGTCGTCCAGATGATAAAGTCAACCGGGCCGTCGAAGTTCTCGAGGCCGACGGGCTTGGAGGTCATCTCAAAGCGCACGAAGATGGACGGGCTCGTCTCGTCGGAGTACTCAATCTCGGCCTCAGCAAGTGCGGTATGGCAGTGCTTGCACCAGTGGACGGGCTTGTGACCGCGATAGATCATGCCCTTGTCGAACATGGCCTTGAAAACCTCGATGTCGGCGGCGTCATGCTGGTGATAGAGCGTCAGATAGGGGTTGTCCCAATCGCCGAGCACGCCCAGGCGACGGAAGCCGGCCTTCTGCAGCTCGATGTTCTCGACAGCGAACTTATTGCAAAGCTCACGGATCTTAGCCGTGGAGGTCTGGTTGAACTTCTCGGTGCCGAGCTTCTCCTCGACCTTATGCTCGATCGGCTGGCCATGGCAGTCCCAACCGGGAACATAGGGAACCTCATAGCCCTGCATCATCCAGTAGCGGTTGATCATGTCCTTGGAGATCTTGTTCATGGCGTGGCCGATGTGGATCGGGCCGTTGGCGTACGGAGGGCCGTCGTGCAGCACGAACTTCTTGTGACCCTCGTTCTTCTTCAGAACCTGCTCGTAGACCTTGTTGTCCTGCCAGTCCTTGAGTCGCTTGGGCTCGGACTTGGAAAGACCGGCACGCATGGGAAAACCGGTTTTGGGCAGATTCATCGTCTGCTTGTACTCGTTTGCCACGGTACCCCTTTCATGTCGTGGGCGCGCACGCCCGTTGGGCACCAAAAAAGCGCCCGTCCCTACAAGCTGGGACGAAGCGCCACAAAAACGGGCTGTATGCCCGCAAAAGCTCTTCGTTTAACCACCCAGCTTAGATGCCCTCGCCCGCGTATTCGCGCGCTCGCATCCGTTACTCGGCTGGCCTGTATCGACGACCATCTCGGCGATATCTACTAAGACGTGCCTGCGCGGCACGTCCGTTGGGACCGCAGCTCCGGGGTGATTTTCATCGGTCGCATGCACGGGTTCTCAGCGCTCCCCGCTCTCTGTGGCATGCGGACGGCCGACTACTCGTCCCCATCAACACTTATGCGGAGTATGCTAGCACGTTCCGCGCCGGCGAAAAACCCTCAACACTGGTTTCATACGTAAGAAATTTCTCGTGGTCGTTAGCCTTCTCTAGGAGCAAAATACCTGAAAGCACTTTAACTAACGAAAGAAGGCTGCCATGCGCACAATCGGAATGAGCGACTACACCGTCGGCGAGGATTGCTTTACCGAGCTGCCCGCCGCACTGGCGGAGTACGGCGCGAAGAAAGTCGCCATCATTGGTGGCAAGCGAGCCCTAGCTGCGGCGCTGCCGGGCATCGAGGCGGCGCTTGAAGGTACCGACGTCGAGATTCTGGAGACGCGCGTCTACGGCACCAACAGTACGCGCGCCAATATCGCCAAGGTCGTGAACTCCCCCGCTTGCCAGCAGGCAGACGTGCTTATCGCCTGTGGCGGCGGCAAGGCACTCGACACCGTCAAGACAGCGGCAATCGAGCTCAAGAAGATTGTCTTTACGGTGCCGACGATTTGCTCTAACTGTTCCGCCGCGACCGCCATTGCCGTCGTCTACAACGACGATGGATCGCTCGAGGGCTATTCGTACCCCAACCGACCGGCGCACATCTTCATCAATCCCAAGATCATCGCCGAGGCTCCGGCGGAGTACTTCTGGGCCGGCGTGGGCGACGCCCTGTCCAAGCAGCCCGAAGTCGAGTACGCCACGAGCGCCGGCGACCTGGAGCACACCGCCGGCCTTGGCCTGGCTCTTGCCCACACCTGTTCCGAGCCGCTGTTTACCTACGGTGTTCAGGGTCTTGAGGACGTTCGTCAGAATCTGTCGAGCGAGGCCGTCAAGCAGATCGCGCTCGACATCGTGGTCAACACGGGCTATGTCTCGAACCTGACCAACCAGAACGATTACTACTACAACTCGAGCGTGGCGCACGCGTTCTACAACGCCACCTGCAGCATTCCGCGTGAGGGCACCTACCTGCACGGCGAAGTCGTAAGCCTGGGCGTGCTGGTGTTGTTCGCCTACACGGGCGACACCGAGAACCTTAAGCGCTATGCTGACTTCAACAAGCAGATGGGGCTGCCCGTAACGCTTGAGCAGGTCGGGCTTTCCGAGACCGATATCCCTGCCCTGTGCGAGCACGCACACGCCACCAACGAGTGGAAGCAAGGCAACCCGGAGCCCTTCACCGACGAAAAATTCGCCGCCGCCATCAAGGCCGCCAACGCCTACGGCCACACGCTCTAGACCCAGGCCAAAACCACCACAAGGGAGCAGCACCTTTGTGGTGGTTTTTTATTGCTCCAGCATGCTGGGGTCGAACTCGCTAGCCGGGATCACGCGATAACCGTGGCGGAGCAGTAAATCAACGAAGACGCCGTTGCCCGCCGTAAGGGTGCCGCTGAATGTTCCGTCGTAGATGCGACCCGCGCCGCACGAGGGACTACGGTCCTGCAGGATGCACGCGGCGATCTCTTCCGGCCCGCCCGCCTGCTCGCACATATCGAGCGCTCGTTGGGCACCCAGGCGAAATTCGCGATCGACCGATATGCCCTCGCAGGTACGAACCTCTCCGTTCACAATCTCGGACGGCTTGCGCGGCGTGGGCAGGCCCCCAAAGACCTCAGGGCACACCAAGAGGACCTCGGTCCCTGTACGCTCGCAGGCCTCGACCAACTCGCGATGGTAGTTGTCGAGCCCGTTATACTTGCAGCTCTCGCCCATCAAGCAGGCGCTCACCACGATCTTCATTTCCATCCCTCTCAAGCAAAACGCCCCATTTGAGAAAGCTGCTCAAATGGGGCGTCGGCGTTTACTGGCTCGGCCGCGGCTTTACTGCTGCTTGGGCATCAGCGGATTCTCGCGCGTGAGGAGGTTCATGAACTCCTCGCCCGTGATGGTCTCCTTCTTATACAGATAACGAGCCAGCTCGTGGAGCTTAAACTTGTTCTCCTTCAGAATCTGCAAAGCGCGGTCGTGCGCATCCTCGATCAGCTTGGCGACAATCGCGTCCACGCGCTCGGCCGTACCGGGGGCGCAGGTGAGCGACGTGTCCTGATTGAGATACGCGTTCTGCACGGTACCGAGCGCCATCATGCCAAACTCGTCGGACATACCAAAGCGCGTCACCATATTACGGGCGAGCTTGGTGGCCTGCTCGATGTCGTTGGCGGCGCCGGTCGTCATCTCGCCAAAGATGAGCTCCTCGGCTGCGCGGCCACCGCAATAGACAGCGAGCTTGTCCAAGACCTCCTGGCGCGTCGTCAGGAAGCGCTCGTCCTCCTCGACCTGCATGGTATAACCAAGAGCACCGCTCGTGCGCGGCACGATGGTGATCTTCGTGACCGGCGCAGAGCCCTTCTGGCGAGCGGCAACGATGGCATGGCCGATCTCGTGATAAGAAACGACCTGCTTCTCGTGGTCGGACAGCACCGTGGACTTACGCTGTTGGCCGGCAATGACGACCTCCACCGACTCCTCGAAGTCGTCCTGGGTTGCACGCTTGCGACCCTCGCGAACGGCGCGCAGGGCACCCTCGTTGATGATATTGGCCAGGTCGGCGCCCGAGGCACCGGGCGTGGCGCGGGCAATCGCGGTCAGGTCGATCGGCGGCTCGGTCTTCACGCTCTTGGCATGCAGCTCGAGGATGTTCTTGCGGCCGGTCAGATCGGGCAGCTCGACGGGGATGCGGCGGTCAAAACGACCGGGGCGCAGTAGAGCGGGATCGAGACTGTCGGGGCGGTTGGTTGCGGCAAGGACAACGATACCCTTATGGTTATCGAAGCCATCCATCTCGGTCAGCAACTGATTGAGCGTCTGCTCGCGCTCGTCGTTGCCGCTAAAGCCGCCGCCATCGCGCTTCTTACCGATGGTATCGATCTCATCGATAAAGACGATACACGGTGCCTTTTCCTTGGCCTGCTTAAACAGGTCACGAACCTTAGCAGCGCCGCGACCGACAAACATCTCAACGAACTCAGAGCCCGAAATGCTAAAGAACGGAACACCGGCCTCGCCGGCAACAGCCTTGGCAAGCAGGGTCTTACCGGTACCCGGAGGGCCAACAAGGAGAGCACCACGCGGCAGCTTGGCGCCGATCTCCTCGTAGCGCTGCGGCTTCTCCAGAAAGTCGACGACCTCCTTGAGAGACTCCTTGGCCTCTTCCTGACCGGCGACGTCCTTAAAGGTCACGCCCACGTCCTTGGAGGCGATCACGCGCGCGCCGGACTTACCCAGTCCGCCGCCGCCAAAACCGCCGCCGCCAAAGTTCATCGACGGGCCGTCATCGCCCATAGCCTTCTTCATGCGGCGGTTGAGCCACCAACCGATGAGGAAGAAAATCGCCATGGGAAGAATGAGTGTGAGCAGGTAGTAGGTCATCAAACCCGAGTTTTTATCGGGAACGACCGACTCCAGCGAAGCGCCAGACTCAAGCACGCGATCGGTAAAGCCCGCGTCATTCGGCACACCGGTCGTCTTGTAGGCGATGTTCTCGTCCTCGCCCTTCTTGGTGTAATAAATCGAGTAATCGTCCGTGTTGTACTCGACCTTGTCGACGCTCTTCTTATCGAGCGCTTTGACAAACGTCGAGTAATCGGTCTTCGTAATCTGCTGCGTGTGACCGATGTTGGGGAACAGAACGGTCGAGAGCACGAGGTAGACGACGAAGGCGATGAGCACGTAGAGAATCATATTCCGTCTACGTTTGTTGTCATCCATCTCCATCTGCTTGAACTCCATCTACTGGGGTTGATAATGCTTTCTAGAATACCCAACCCGGACGGCGATAAACCGACGCCGGGCACGAAAGGACAGAGATGGCATCACTGTAAGTCGGCAAGGTTCAAATCTATACAGGCGACGGCAAGGGCAAGACGACGGCTGCGCTGGGGCTCGCGCTGCGCGCGACGGGCTACGGGCTCGACGTTCTTAGGCTGCAGTTTGCCAAGAAACTGCACTGCGCCGAACACGATGCCGCGCCGCGCCTGGGGCTGCGCATCGTACAAGCTGACCGCGACACGCCCGAGGCTTGCGCCGCACAGATCATGGAGCTCGCATGCGAGCAGATATCACAGGTCGACGTTCTGATTTTGGACGAACTCGGCGAGGCCATGCGCCGCGGCTTCGTGACACGCGAGGATGTCGAAGCGCTGATCGCGATAAAGCCCGCCACCACGGAACTCGTGCTCACCGGCCGCGGGCTGCTGCCGTTGGCCGACCTCGCGGACTTAGTCACCGAAATACGTCCCATCAAACACTACTTCGACGAAGGCCTCCTAGCCCGCCAAGGCATCGAATACTAATTGATTCGTTTTCCGCCAACACCTACAGCTCATAAGGAAGTTGCGGTGGAATAGTACTTGTTTGACGGTCCGCAAGGGCTTTTCAGGAACTATTTCACCGCAACTTATCAGGGGTATCTGACGGATGAGCTAGGCGGTGGCGCGACCTAGCCAGTTGCCGCTGTGATGGTAGATGGTGAACATGGTTGCGGTGATGAGCCAGGTTACGGGGTAAACCAGCAGTAGATGCTCGAGCGACGGATCGAAGGGCATGATCGCAAACACCCAGATCACCCTCAAGACAACGGTGCCAAAGATGGTGAGCATCATAGGCTGCAAACTCACGCCGGCGCCGCGGATGGAACCCGAGGCGTTCTCGATAATCGAGAAAATCGCATAGAACGGCGCAATGAAATGGAGGATAGTCGTGGTGTACGCCGAAATCGAAGCATCGTCGACAAACAAACGCGACAGCGGGCCCGAGAACACCAGCAGCACGGCAGACAGGCCACCAATGAGCATAAACGACAGCACGAGCGACGTATGGTAGCCCTTGCGCATGCGCTCATAGTTGCGCGCGCCAAAGTTCTGCGCCGAGAACGTAGTGATCGATACGCCGAGCGCCTCGGTCACCATCCAGATAATGCCATCCAGGCGCCCAGATAGACCCCAAGCAGTCGTGACATCGGCGCCAAACGAATTAACCGATACCTGGATCAGCACGTTCGAGATCGAATAGGCAGCCGATTGAAAACCGAGTGGCAGACCACACGAGATCATACTCTTGCAAATACCGCGATCGATACCGAGCTTGGACAGCGAAAGACGCCATGCACCCGGAGCGCGCATCATGCGCAACACGATCATCGTTGCATTGGAGCAAATGGTCAGCGCCACCGCGATGCCGCAGCCCAGCGCCTCCATATGCAACACAGCGACAAAAATGATATCCAGCACCACGTTAACCAGGCAGCCAGAGGCAATGATCACGGCGGGGCCGCGCGTGTCGCCCACGGCACGCAGCAGTGCGGTTCCCATATTAAGCAGCAGTGCCGCAACCATCGCGGCAAAATAACAGCGAGCATAGGCCACGCCCTCGGCCAATAGTTCATGCGGCGTGTTCATAAGCACCAGCATGGGCTCAACGAACACTATGCCAAGAATCGAGAAAGCGATACCGCCCACCAGCGCGAGCGTCATGGCTGTATGGACCGAACGACTCAGTCGCTCATCATCGTGCTGGCCAAAATACTGACCGGTAATGACCGCGCAGCCGGCGCCGACGCCAACGCAAAAGCCAATGCAGAGCTCGGTGAGCACCATCGTGGCTTGAATGCCACCCAGCGCGAGCTTGCCGCCAAACTGGCCAACGATATACGTACCGATAAGCGTGTAGGCCTGCTGAAAAAACGAACTAAAAAAGATGGGAACGCACAGCGACAGCAGCTGTTGCCAAATGACACCCTGCGTTACATCGATAGCCGTAGATTTCTTAGCCACACGCCCTCCCCGCCAACGTATGTTAAACAACAAAACGGCAATTTAAGACCAAAGCAAATACCAGCTTAGCACCGACCGGCGTCGACCGAAACACCCCGAATCAGAGCCCAGTGCAAAATATCTGCCTAGTGATACAAACCCGGCTGGTAGTGATACTCATTGCTCACGTGCGGGCACAGCTGCCAAAAGGCGACGGCGCTCGCCGCGGCCACGTTGAGCGAATCGACCCCGTGCGCCATCGGAATGCGCACCGCGTGGTCACAGCCGGCAATGGTCTTGGCGCCCAAGCCGGCACCCTCGGTGCCCATAAAAATCGCCAAGCGATCAATCTTCCGCAGTACAGGATCATCAAGCGAAACAGAGTCGTCCGTCAACGCCATAGCGGCACACGAAAAACCGGCATCGTGCAACGCGCTCAGACCATCATGCGGCCACACACGAGCCTCGCTGCCAATGCGCGTCCACGGCACCTGAAACACGGTGCCCATGCTCACGCGGGCCGAGCGACGATACAGTGGATCGCAGCACGTCGGGCTGACCAAAATACCGTCAACGTTCAATGCGGCAGCCGAGCGGAAAATCGCGCCAACATTGGTGTGATCGACAATACCCTCAAGCACGCACACGCGCACCGGACGACCCCCCGCCGCCTCGACAACGCCGCCCAAGAACTCATCAACCGGAATCTGACGCGGGCGACGGAACGCCGCCAGCGCGCCGCGCGTCACGTTAAAGCCCGTCAACTGCTCCATGAGCTCCATGGAGGCCACGAACACGGGAACCGGACCCGCTCCCTCGCGCACGACAAGCTGGTCAAACAGCGGCATCATCTGGTCGAGCCAGCGCTCGCCCAGAAGAAAGCTCACCGGCTCATATCCGGCGCGAACCGCACGCTCGATGACCTTGGCACTCTCAGCGATAAAAATGCCCTTTTGCGGCTCTAGCACGCAGCGCAGCTCACGCTCGGTCAGTCGCACGTAGGCATCGAGCCGCTCGTCCTCGAGCGAATCAATTCGCAGAACCTCAACGGCATCAGTCATAGCAGCCTGCCCGCACCCTTCTTTACAGCACATCTATACCAAACGAGGCGACGCTAAGCGCCGCCCCATACATTCAATCAACCCGATAATACCGTTCACGCCAGGCGATTTACGCCTCAACGCGACGATATGTCACGAACTCATAATCGACACCCTCGTCGCCCTCGCCCGAGGCAATCGTGGCAACACCGCCACGCCACGCAATCTCCCACGCGGGATCGGCGTCCAAATCGGGAAAGTACGTGTCCACGGCATGAGTGCAATGGTCGTGCGTGACCTCGGCCTCGGAGCAATACGGCAAAAACTGCCGATACACCTCGCCGCCACCGATCACCCAGGCAACGGGCTCATCGGCAACCGCGGCGAGCGCCTCGTCGATGCTATGCACCACGTCGACGCCCTCGACAGCAAAATCCTCGTCGCGGGTAAGCACGATATTGCGACGGTTCTTGAGTGGACGCCCACCGGGAAAACTCAGCAGCGTCTTGCGCCCCATGATGACCGGGCAGCCCTTGGTGCAGGCCACAAAATGGCGCATGTCGGCGCGATTGGACACCACCATGTCGCCCTCGCACCCAATGCCCCAATCGTCACACACGGCAACGATAGCAGATAGCTTACACGTCATGAGCACCACCTACACCGCAATGGGAATGTTCTTGACCTGCGGACCGTGCTCGTAGCCCTCCACAATCAGGTCGTCGGTCGTAAATGCATAGAAATCGTGCACGTCGGGGTTAAGCGTTACCTTAGGCGCCGCAAACTGCGGACGCTCGACAAGTTCGCGGACAATATCGACATGACGGTCGTAGATATGGGCGTCGGCGATCACATGCAGCAGCTCGCCGGGAATCATATCGATCGACTGCGCAACCATCATCAGCAAGATGGCGTACTGGCACACATTCCAGTTGTTCGCGGCCAAAATGTCCTGGCTGCGCTGGTTGAGAATCATGTTGAGCGTCGGCTTGTCGTCCTGCGGGCGCTGCGTGACGTTATAGGTCACGCTGTACGCGCACGGATACAGGTGCATCTCGGACAGGTCGCTAAACACATACGTGTTGGTCATGATGCGGCGACTGTACGGTGTGTGCTTAAGATCGTACAGCACTCGGTCCATCTGGTCGAAGTCGCCCTCGGCGTAATGGCTCTTCTGACCAATCTGATAGCCGTAGGCTTTACCGATGGAACCGGTCTCATCGGCCCACTCATCCCAGATATGGCTGTTGAGATCATGCACGTTATTGGACTTCTTTTGATAGATCCACAGAATCTCGTCCATGGCAGACTTAAGCGCCGTACGACGCAGGGTGAGCGCGGGGAACTCCTCGCGCAGATCATAGCGCGCCGTGACACCAAAGTTTTTAATGGTATAGGCAGGGGTGCCGTCCTCCCACACCGGGCGGACCTTTTGGCCCTCGGTGGTGGTGCCATGGTCCAAGATATCGCGGCACATGGTTACAAACTGTTGATCAGCTTTGCTCATTGACCCTCCTGTCAGTCGCCTACAAGCGAGATTCATTGTAGCCCAGGCGCGCGAGTGTCGAATTGGACACTTAGTCCGGCACACGCAATGCACGGCAGCGCGGCTCCGCATGCGGCAACGAGGCATCTTAGCCTTTTTCTGACATATGACAGAAATGCCTTGCGCCCAACGACTAACGCGTTATCCTATTGTTGACATATGTCAGATAAGGAGTGTGCATGGCAGGAAGACGCGAAAAACTGCGCCGCGTCGGGATCATCCCCGAATACCGCGGCTTTACCCCCGATGGCCTGGCCAGCGGTGATGCCATCGACATGACCGTCGACGAGCTTGAGGTGCTGCGCCTGTGCGACCTGGAAGGTCTCAACCAAGAGGCGGTCGCCCAGCAGATGGGCATCGCCCGCGCAACGGTGGCGGCCATTTGCAGCCGCGCGCATCGCAAGGTGGCCGAAGCGCTGGTCAACGGACGAGCGCTCGTCATCGCGGGCGGCAATATCGCGTACTCCCCCATCGCCACGACGACGGCCGCATGGCCAGCAAAGGAGGTCGGCACCATGAGGGTGGCAACGACGTACGACAACGGCAACATCTTTATGCACTTTGGCCGCAGCGAGCAGTTCAAGATCTACGACATCCAGGATGGCAAGGTGCTCAACGAGCAGGTCGTAGGCACCGGCGGCACCGGCCACGGCGCCTTGGCGGGCCTGCTTGCCAACGGTGGCGTTGACACGCTCATTTGCGGCGGTATCGGCGGCGGCGCTATCAACGCGCTTGCCCAAGCCGGCATCACGGTCTATGCGGGCGCCCAGGGCAGCTGCGATGCCTGCGTCGAGGCCCTCATTGCCGGCACGCTCGCACAGAACGGCGAGGCCACCTGCGACTGCCATGGACATGATCACGAGCACATCCACGAGCATGGCGAGTCCTGCGGCTGCCACGGTCACCACGACCATGACGGGCACGAAGGCTGCGGATGCCACTAGCGGCAAGCACCTCGTCGAGAACGCGCTTCCACGCGTGCGACAACCAGCGAA
>CATWCP010000017.1 GCA_958349325.1 uncultured Collinsella sp. | reverse complement strand
TCATTCCGACCGAGTACGAGCGCGTGCTGGCGATTGTCGCCGCCGCCGAGGCCGTCGGCAAGACGCATGCGCAGGCCGAGGAGCTGGCGTTTGACATTGTGACCGGTCGCGCCGACGCCGCTGATGTCGCTCGCTTTGATGTGGCGGGTAGTGTCGCTGGCGCTGTGCCCGCCGCCGCCAGCTCTGTTGCTTCGACCAAGAAGGAGGCGTAAGCGCCATGGGTAAGCCCGGTGCTTTTCTTGATATCGATCGCGTGACCCACGAGCTGCGCCCCGTGGAGGAGCGCAGCCGCGATTTCGATCCGCTGTACGTGGAGTTCGACGACGATGCGCGCCGTGCCCAGGCGAGCCGCTGCATGATGTGCGGTGTGGCGTTTTGCCAAATGGGCGCGAGCTTTGGCAAGGCGCGTCCGAGTGGCTGCCCACTGCACAATCTGATTCCCGAGTGGAACGAGCTAGTGTATCGCGGCCGCTGGGACGAGGCTGCCGAGCGTCTGTCACTCACCTCGCCTATGCCCGAGTTTACGAGCCGTGTGTGCCCGGCGCTGTGCGAGGCCGCGTGCAACCTGGGCTCGGTCGACGGTCAGCCCACGACGATTCACGACAACGAGCGCGCGATCAGCGACCATGAGTGGGCAAATGGCGGTCCGCGCCGCTTTGAGCCGGCGGGGGAGGGCGCACCCACGGTTGCCGTGGTGGGCTCCGGTCCTGCTGGTCTGGTGGCAGCATGGGAGCTTGCACGTCGCGGTGCCTGTGTGACGGTATTTGAGCGTGATGACCGCCCGGGCGGCCTGCTCATGTACGGCATTCCCAACATGAAGCTCGAGAAGTCCGTTGTCGAGCGTCGCGTGGCACTTATGCGCGAGCTGGGTATCGTCTTTGAGCTGGGCGCTGACGTTACGAACCCTGCGGTGGCGGCCAAGCTCAATGGCTTTGACGCCGTCGTGGTGGCTGCCGGTGCTCGCGCCCCGCGTGGACTGGCTGCTGAGAATATTGACGCACCCGGCGTGGTGTATGCCGTGGACTACCTGACGGCCTCGACCGTCTCGATACTCGATGGCGGCGAGCCTGTCGTCGATGCATGCGGCCTGGACGTCGTGGTCATTGGCGGCGGCGATACCGGTAACGACTGCGTGGGCACCGCGGTACGTCAGGGTGCGCGCAGCGTGCGCCAGTTTGAGTTCTTGCCGGCGGCGCCTGATGCGCGCGCGGCGAGCAACCCCTGGCCGCAGTGGCCCAACGTGAAGAAGACCGATTACGGCCAGCAGGAGGCCATCGCTGCCATGGGCGGCGAGATGCGCGCTTGGGGCGTGGATACGCTCGAGGTGCTGCTGGATAAGAAGGGCGCTGCCGCGGGCCTGCGCGTGGTCGATCTGGACTGGTCGGCGGGAAAGCCCGAGCGCATCGCGGGCTCCGAGCACGAGGTGCCGACGCAGCTGGTGCTCATCGCCTGCGGCTTCACGGGCCCGGAGCACAGTGTGTTCGACGCCGTTGGCGTGCCTGTTGCCACCGCTGGTCGTCCGCTGCCGGTGATGGCCGCCGAGGGCTCGCACCTTGCGGCCCGTGTCGACGGCGTCGCCGCGGATGCCGCGCCGGTGTATGTGGCGGGTGATGCTCGCTACGGCAGCTCGCTCGTGGTGAACGCTATGGCCGATGCCCTGGCCTGCGCGGCCGAAGTCGCCGATGCGCTGGAGCTGTAAAGTAGTTATTTAAGAACGTCCCCAATGACTAGTCATTTTTTGTCTAGTCGTTGGGGACACTCTTTGTGAGCGATTTGCCCGTTTGTCGACGCGCGAGTGTCCATTCGGCGTCTTCTTGAGCTGTGGCGCTCTGCTGTTTCTGTGATGGCCGGGGGCGCTTGGCTCAAAAGGACGGGTTTGCCGTCTATGTTTACCTGCGGTTTTGTTGCGGTGCGCATTTTCGGTCAAGCTTTTCGTCAAGTGCTTGGTCAGCATCTGGTTTGCAGCCGGAGGCCTATTTTGCCCGCGCTGGTCGTGGCCGACCACCCTCCTCGTAAGCTCAAATTGAGGTCTATCAGTTTAAGGAGGATGCCATGACTGACCACGCTTTAGACCGAGCGCAGCTAGCCGAAGCCGTCGGCAACGATATTGCCGACATGGCCCATTTTTGGATGCTGCGGAAGTTTCAGTTTTTGGAGCCGGCGCGCGAACAGTTCGAGATCATTGTCGACCCGTGGCTCAGCTATTGCACCGAGCCTTCGCAAAACGAAATCATGGCCTACAACATGGCATTTACCGATTGGCTGCTCTTCGAGCGCCCCTATCGCCATGGCAAGACGCTGCTCGAGCTGTATGTTGAAGAGCCGCCGACATCGCTTTCGCCTGCCTCGCTCAAGCGGCTCGAGCAGGTACGCGACACGCAGTATTTCTCGCGCTTTGGCATTTTGGACAAGGATCCTGCGACTGGTATGGTCGCGCTGAAGGACACGCGCACCGACTGTCGCTTTGATGTCTACGACCCGCATATCGTGCAAAAGGAGCATTGGAGCGACGGAGCGATTGCGGTGCGCCTCGCCTGCGTCGACGATGTCTGGCTGACGGCGGGACAACTCTATCTGTATGACATCGCACGCCTGAGTGACACGGCGGTCGACGGGCCTGGCGCCGTTCATCCAGAAGACCTGGAAGATGGCTTCGACACCTCATGCATCAGCTTCTTCTTGCGCCTGGTCCGCGACATCATGGGTGCCCAGGGGCGGTACGTGAAGTCGCTTAACATCTACGAGCAGGAGTGGGAGTAGGGGATGTGGCTGGTGTCGCCCTGCTGCCCTGACTTTGTCTCAATCTGTAACGTTTGGCGGCTGTTTGGGCCCGTAACTGTTACAGATTGAGACGGAAGGTTGGCGGCTGTCGAAAGATCTTGTTCTGTAACAACTAGAGGCTCAAAGACTGTCTTCCTGTTACAGATCAAGACATTTGTCAGCGGAGGCAACGGTGACGATGGTCCATTTGTCTGACGTGGTGGTGACGAAAGTGTCTAATACCGTTCTCAAACACAAACATGCGACTCGCAACACGTTGGCGCGGAATAGAATGCTCGCGCGGCTCACGGAGACGGCCAAGCAAGGTGCGCTGCTCGCAACGCATGACAATACCGAGCTCATGTGGCTGCGACGCCATGTTGGAACCGACGATATCGCGGAGCCCGAGCCGTACCTGTTCTGTTTTCAGCATGATTGGGATGCATTGACGCCGGCGGAGCGAGCGCTGAGGACTATCAAAGGGCTTGCGGAATTTCATCCCGATTGGGCGTTTTGGGGCTATGACGCGGCGCTTTTGTGGGGTCTGGAGGTGCCGAATGATCTGCTCGGGCCGCGCTTTCTTGTTAAGACGGGTTGTTCGGTGACGTTGAGCGGCGGGTGCAGGTTGTTGCGTCCGCAGATGGCGGGCGCGCTCGAGCGTGTTGATGGCGTGCGGGTGACGTCGTTTTGGCGCACGGTGGAGGATTGCTTACTGCGTGCGCCGTTCTCCTACGGGTTGGAGATTGCCGATTCTGCACTGCGGGCGAAAGGCGTATCACGTTGGGATTTGTGCGAGCGCCTCCGCGCCGATTGCGAGGGCAGGCGAGGGTATCGCAGGGCACAGGTGATTGCGTCGTATGCGGACGGGCTGTCCGAAAACGGCGGCGAGTCTCGGTTCCGAGCGTTCTTTATTGCGTACGGCTTTCCAGTTCCGGAGCTGCAGGTGGAGTTTCGCGACCCGCTCGATTCGAGCCAGGTGTTTCGCGTCGACTATTTTTGGCGGCTCGAGAACGGGACGTGTGTCATCGGCGAGCTCGACGGGAAGGGAAAGTATACCCTGCAGGATGGTGGGGATCGGGGGTCGGTCGACCCATTCGTGGCAGAACGTCAGCGAGAGTCTCATCTGACGATGCTCGGGCACAAGGTGCTTCGGTTTACGTTTGATGAACTCAAGAACCCGGGGAAGCTGGCTGAAAAGATGAGACTGGCGGGAATTCAACAGCGGGCCGATCTGGCTGAGGAATGGAGACGCCAGTGGTATGGGCGCTGAGAGGTTTTGTCTCGATCTGTAACGTTTAGAAGTTGTTTGAGTTCGTAATTGTTACAGATCGAGACAAACCGGTGAAACGTCGACCGAATGTCTTGATCTGTAACATCAAGGGGCCCAATAACCCTGTACCTGTTACAGATCGAGACATTCCCCTGATGTTGCTGGGGTGGGGCTGCAACGTATTCCGTCCCCCCCACATCCCCTCTTCCCTCCGTTAACCGATATGTCCGCAGCAATCCTGCCGCGCTGGATAATAATGGACAGATGTTCAAGTTTTCTGAGGGGGAGGAGCTCGATATGGCGTCTGCCGATCGTTCCACGTTGTTTATCAATGCGACCGTCCTGGATGGCTCGAAACATATGGAGCCGCAGCCCGATATGGCCGTGGCCGTTGAGCGCGGTGTCATCACGTGGATGGGGCCGAGTGCTGTGGCGCAGGCGCCTGCGGGTGCCGAGGTTATCGACCTGGCAGGTGCGTATCTCATGCCAGGCCTCATCAATATGCATGTGCATCTGTGCGGTTCGGGCAAGCCGGTTTCGGCGGGCGATGCGGGCGCGCTGATGAAGAAGCTCGATAATCCCGTGGGGCGCGCCATCGTGCGCCATATTCTTAAGGGCAGCGCCCAACAACAACTGGCAAGTGGCGTGACCACGGTGCGCGGCGCGGGCGACCCGCTGTTTGCCGATCTTGCCGTGCGCGATGCTATCGATGCCGGCAAGTATCAAGGTCCTCGCCTGGTGGCGCCGGGAACGGGTGTCACGGTGCCGGTCGGCCATGGTGCGGGTTTGTTCGCCCAGGTGGCCAACAGTCCCGCCGAGGCAGCCGAACAGGTGCGCGACCTGTATGCGCGCGGTGCCGACGTCATCAAGTTGTTCGTGACGGGCGGCGTATTCGATGCGACCGAGGTGGGCGAGCCGGGTGTGCTGCGTATGCCGGTCGAGGTTGCCGCGGCGGCGTGCAAGGCGGCGCACGAGGTGGGCCTGCCGGTTATGGCTCATGTCGAGAGCACCGAAGGCGTGAAGGCCGCGCTTGAGGCCGGCGTCGATACGATCGAGCACGGTGCCCCGATGACTCCCGAGATCTTGGAACTGTACCGCGGCGCCGCGGGCACGCAGCTCGAGGGGCGTGCGCCCAGCGTTACCTGCACTATCAGCCCGGCGCTGCCGTTTGTATTGCTCGACCCGGAAAAGACCCATTCGACCGATACACAAAAGAAGAACGGTGACATCGTGTGCTCGGGCATCATCGAGAGCGCCCGTGCCGCACTGGAAGCTGGCGTTAAGGTGGGCCTTGGCACGGACTCGAGCTGCCCGTTCGTGACGCAGTACGACATGTGGCGTGAGGTGGCCTATTTTGCCAAGTACGTGGGCGTGGGCAACGCTTTCGCGCTGCATACGGCCACGCAGGTCAATGCCGAGCTGCTGGGGCTGGGCGGCGAGACCGGCACAATCGAGTGTGGCAAGGCCGCCGATATTCTGGTGACGCGCGAGAACCCGCTCGATGACCTGTGCGCACTGCGTGATCCGACGCACGTGATGTGTCGCGGTGATCTGGTGCGCAAGCTCAAGGTGAAGCGTATTCCCGAGGTGGACGCCGAGCTCGACGCGATTATGGCCATGCCTGCCGAGGCGTTGGCCGAGGAGCTTGCCCGCGATGGCGTGGCGTAAGCGCGCGATATGGCGATGCGACAAAGGGACAATCCTTTTGTCATAATCAGAAAAAGCCGAGGTCCCAGTGCGAGGCCTCGGCTTTTATTTGTCCCATAGTATGGCAGCTATGAGCGCGTCTCCATCTTGGCATGGCACTTGGGGCAGGTGACGCGGATCTTGCCTTTGCCCTTGGGAACGGAGAGCATCTGGCCGCAGTTGGGGCACTTAAGATAGGCCGTGGTCTTGCGGCCCTTCCACATCTTCTTGGCTGTGCGCTTGGCACGTTCAAAGTCTTCCTTGCTAGTACCGGCTGCGCGCGAGGCGTTGGCCGCTGCAGCTCCGCCGCCCAAGCTAGCTACAAACTTGCCCAAGCCGGGTACGTTTGCAGTCGCGGCGACAAAGGCCTCGTTCTCCTTGTGACGTGCGTCGATATTTTTGGACAGGCCGCGCAGCACGCCAATCACGATTACGGCGATGGCAATCCAGCTGAGCCACTGGATGCGGGCTATCGATCCGATCATCGCGATGACGATGCCGGCAAAACCCATCACGATGGTGAGTTCATCGGCACCATTGCGACCCTTCATAAAGTCATTCATGCAAATTGCCTTTCGTTCGATATGCTGCACGCCTTTATACCCGATTTAGAGCAAGGGGGACAGGTTAATCTGCACCAATGTGGTGCAAACATACCTGTCCCCGGAATACCAAGACGGTGCAAAGAAATCTGTCCCCAATGCCCCTATTACTTGGAGAGCTTGTCGACGACGCGTTCGATTTCGGCGAGCTTGGCGGCTTTGAGGTCTTCGTCGCCCGATTCGATTGCCGAAGTCACGCAGCCCTCGACATGCGCCTTGAGCACGTCGGCGTTAATGCGCGCGAGGAGCGCCTGTGTTGCCATGAGCTGCGTGGAGATGTCGACGCAGTAACGGTCCTCCTCGACCATTCGCAGGATGCCGTCGATCTGTCCGCGTGCCGTCTTGAGCATACGGGTCACCGATTTATGGTCTGCCATCATGGCGGGTCCTCGTTTCTGGTCGGGGGAGGGGTGCGTTCAGGTCGCTACGCGGCGGTCACAGACAGGGCGTGGAATTTCTCGCCCGCGGCCTCGACAGCGGCGGCGAGTTGCTCGGCGGTTACGGTGTCGGCGCACTCAACCTGGACGGTCTGGGTCTCGTGATCGGCGTCGGCGTCGGTCACGCCGGCCACGTTGAGCAGCGCCGTCTCGACGGTGGCATCGCAGTGGCCGCACATAAGGCCGGAAGTCTTGATCGTGTAACGCATGGGTATTCCTCTCTGTTGTGTCGGCTTTCCCAGGCACCCGACCTTGACCTTCAAACCGTCGCTCGCGTACCAAAGTACGCGTCGCTCCTCTTTCAGGTCAATCTCGGGTACCTGGAAAACCCGTTCTAAATGAACGTAATAGTGATCCTATTTTGCCACTTTAGGCATAAAGGATTTTAAGCGCAGGGCATTGGACACGACGCAGACGCTCGACAGGCTCATGGCCGCGGCGCCAAACATCGGCGAGAGTTGCCAGCCCGTGAGGGGGAAGAACACGCCCGCGGCGAGCGGAATGCCGATGCCGTTGTAGAACAGTGCCCAGAACAGGTCCTGCTTGATGTTGCGGATCGTGGCGCGCGAAAGCTCGATGGCGCGGGCGACGTCCATGAGGTCACTGCGCATGAGTACCACGTCGGCGCCCTCCTTGGCGATGTCGGCGCCGGTACCGATGGCAAGGCCCACGTCGGCGCGCGCCAGGGCGGGGGAGTCGTTGATGCCGTCGCCCACCATGGCGACCTTGCTGCCCGCATCCTGCAGCTCGCGCACGTGGCGTTCCTTGTCGGCGGGGAGGACGTCGGCGATGACCTGCTCGCTGCTCAGTCCCACGCGGCGGGCGATCGCTTCGGCTGTCACGCGGTTGTCGCCGGTGAGCATGCGCACGTCGACGCCAAGCGAGCGCAGTGCGGCGATGGCCCCGGCGCTCGTCTCCTTGACCTCGTCCGCCACGGCGATGGTGCCGACAAGCTCGCTGTTCTTGGCAAAGAACAGCGGCGTCTTGCCCTCGGCCGCGAACTGTTCGGCAAGGCCGGCGGGAACCTTCACGCCCAGCTCGTCCATCAGACGCACGTTGCCGGCGGCGATGACATTCTGCCCCTCGCGTGCCGTAACGCCTCGCCCGGGCACGGCGGTAAAGTCCTCGACCATGCGTGCGACGATTCCGCGCGCCTCGCACTCGGCCATAATCGCCTCGGCCAGCGGGTGCTCGCTTGAGCGTTCCAGCGCGGCGGCCAACTTGAGCAGCGCCTTTTCGCTCATGGCGGGCGAGCCGTCAGCGCGCGTGGCTACCACGATATCGGTCACGGCAGGCTTGCCGCGGGTGACGGTGCCCGTCTTGTCGAGCACCACGGTGCCCACGCTGCGCAGGTTCTCCAGCGCCTCGGCGCTCTTAAAGAGAATGCCTGTCTCGGCGCCCTTGCCGGTGCCGACCATAATAGCGACGGGCGTGGCCAGGCCCAGCGCACACGGGCAGCTGATCACCAGCACGGCGACGGCGGAGGTAAGCGCTTCGTTGATGCTTCCGGTCAGCGCCATCCACGCCACAAAAGTTACGGCAGAGATTACAAACACCACGGGCACGAACACGCCGGCGACCTTGTCGGCCATGCGGGCGATGGGTGCCTTGGTGGCGTTGGCGTCCTCGACGAGCTGGACAATCTTGGCGAGCGACGTGTCGGCGCCCACGCGTGTGGCGCGGAAGGTAAACGAGCCGGTGCGGTTGACAGTGGCGGCGTTGACGGTGTCGCCGGCGGTCTTTTCCACGGGGATGGACTCGCCGGTCAGCGCGCTCTCGTCCACGGCCGAGCTGCCCTCGAGCACCACGCCATCGACGGGGATGGACTCGCCGGGGCGCACGCGCAGGACCTGGCCGGGAAGGATACTGTCGACGTCGACGGTGGCCTCGCTGCCGTCCTCTGCCACGACGGTCGCGGTCTTGGGCGCCAGGTCGATCAGCGCCTCGATGGTGCCGCCGGTCTTGGACTTGCTGCGCGTCTCGAGGTATTTGCCCACGGTGACCAGCGACAGGATCGTGCCCGCACTCTCAAAATACAGATTGTCCATGCCCGTCATCATGGTCTCGTGGACCTGACCCGCGGCTAATTGGTCGGCCATGATGAACATGGCGTAGAGCGACCAGGCGATGGAGGCGGTGGCGCCCACGGCAATAAGGGCGTCCATAGTAGGCGCGCCGTGCGCGAGTGATTTAAACCCGTTGATAAAGTACGCGTCGTTGACGTAGACGATGGGAATGAGCAGGACGAGCTCGGTGAGCGCGAGCGTCATGCTGTGGGTGTGGTCGGTGAAGATGCCGGGCAGCGGCCAGCCGAGCATGTGCCCCATGCCTATGTAGAACAGTGGGACAAGGAATACGATCGAGACGATGAGGCGGGTGCGCATGGCAGAGGCGGCGGCCTCCAACTTTTTGGTCGGCGACTCCATATGGGTGACGCCAGACCTGGCCTGCGAGCTGCCGCTTTGGACAGCGTCGGTGCCCGTGCTGATGGGCGAGGCCGAGTAGCCAGCGCGATCGACAGCGGTGCAGATATCGTCGGGGGAGACCTGCGCAGGGTCGTAGTCCACCAGCATAGAGCCGGCGAGCAGATTGACCGCGACGCTCTCGACGCCGTCGAGCTTGCTGACGGCACGGTCCACGTGCGCTTGGCACGCGGCGCACGTCATGCCGCCCACGTCAAACTTATCTTGAGCCATGGCTTCTCCTTTCTGTGACGTAGTGTCGGAAATGTTAACCTGCCGATACTATACACCCATACCCCCTGGGGGTGTCCAGTACAGAAAGAAATGTATGAGATTTCGTTGCAGATGAGGATGGATGGTTGGCCGATGGACCGTCCCAACCAATCATCTCAATCTGTAACAACTAGACCCGTTTTTGTCGAGTAACTGTTACAGATCCAGACATTACATCGAGTCACAACTTAACGTCTCAATCTGTAACACCTAAGGACCGTTTTTCCTGCTAGATGTTACAGATCGAGACAATCTCGGAGCAGATGCCCCGGGCATACAACGTAAAACGCCGGGGCGCCCGCGTGATGGGCGCCCCGGCGCATGTTGGGCAGGGTTTGCGAAGCGGTGGGAGGGGGGAGAAGCCGTCCTCCCGAAATCCTTACTCCTGACGACGCTTCTTGTCAGTCAGAAAGACGCCGGCGGCTACGAGCACGACACCTCCGATGACAAACGTCTCACCGGCGAGCGCAGCATTGTCGCCTGTGGTGGGAAGTGCCGAGTTGGCGGCCGCCTTGGCGTTGCCGGCAGACGGCTTTCCAGTAACCGGCTTAGCGGCAGCCTGCGTGATCTTGGCCTGCTCGGCTTTCGCCGCCTCTTGCTCCTGGCGGGCGATCTCGTCCTTCAGGGCTTGCTCGGCGGCTACGCGTTTTGCCTTCGCCTCGTTGTAGCCGTTGAGAGCCGCGGTGTAGGCGGGCGTCGCAGCATCAAGGTCTGCCTGAGCGGCATCAAGTGCGGCTTTTGCGTTATGTTCTGTCTGCTTGGCGGCGACGCACTTGGCAAAGAGGGCATTGAGCGTATCGTTCGCGTTTGCGTCAGAGCCAGTAGCAATGCCGTTTTCGACGTTGATGGACTTGAGCTTTCCGAGAGTAGCAGCAGCGGCGTCCGATGCGGCCTGAGAATTCTCGACCGCCTGCTCGGCGTTTGCGATGGCATCATTTGCCGTGCTAAGGGCGACTCCGGCCTCGGTAACTGCTGCGTCGGCCTCCTTCTTGGCCGCCTCGGCGGTGGCAAGATTATCGGCTGCATTGCTCAGGGCGTCGGCATGGGCCTTCTTTGAAGCAAAGTCGTTTTTCGCCGTGGTCAGATCGCTCGCAGCGTGCTCCGCGGTCGCCGCCTTGGCCTCGGCGTTGTCCTTCGCGGTGTCGAGGGCCTGCTTCTTGGCAGCCGCGTCGCGCTCCGCCTTTTCGAGAGCACTCTGGGCAGACGTCTGGGCTGCCGTGGCTTCATCAAGCGTTTGATGGGCCTTGTCAGCCTTTTCCTGAGCCGCAGCAACATCGGCAGAATACTTGGCAAGTTCCTTCTTTGCATCTTGCAGAGCCTGCTGCTTTACGAGAGTCTCTGCCTTGGCGTCATCAACCTTCTTCTGACTCTGAGCGGCTTGCTCTTGCGATGCCTTAAGCTCGGCGCGCTTCTGGTTGACGACCTGCTCTGCGGTCGCCACGTTACTTTGGGCGGCTTTGACCTGGTCTTCGGCTTCGGTAACTTTTCCGTTTGCCTTGGCAAGATTCTGCTCTGCTAGGGCAACAGCGGCGGCGGCACTTGCTACGCTGTCGTTCTTGGCGGCAAGGTTGCTGTTCGCGGTATCAACGCCTTCCTGCTTTTGAGCGACGAGGGTCTCAGCTACCTTTACGGCATTGGCTTTCGATGCCGCTGTGCTGCGCTTTTGTTCAAGGTCCGTCTTTGCGGCGGCGAGCTTTTCGCTGGCTTTGGAGAGGCTCAGCTGATACTGATCAAAGAGATTCTCGAGTTCATCGATCGAGTATTCTTTCTCGTACGAACCGTAATTGTTGTCGATCTCCAAGACGAACACATACGGCCAAAGGGTTCCGCGCGAGTTGATGCCGTATCCCATGGTTTTGGCGTTAGGTTGTACGATATTCAAATAATGGCCGACGGTGCCAAAACCCACGCCTTGGGCTCCGAATTCGGTACCGTGACTCCAGAAAGTCTTCCAAGCATCTTTGGGGGCAACGTTGCCAAGGCCGGCTTTCGCTGCAGCATCGTCAAATATTTTCTTTTCGCCATCAACCCATTGGTGCGCGATGTTTTCTTTCGTGCTGAAGTTCCAAGCGGCATTTTCAAATCCGGCATAGTCTGAGTGCCCCTTCGTTGCGTCGGAGTAATTGGAATCAGACTGAGCGATTGCCATTTGCTCTGCCGTCACCTTAAGCTCGCTAAGGCCGACGCTTTTGCGATATTCATTAATTTCGCGCAGCTTGCCAAACGAAAGCTTGGCGTTGTCGAGTGACGTGCCGTCTTTTTTATCGCCAATGGTCGTCGGGTTTTTATCGCTCTGCCTATAGATGATGTTTGCAGCGTCGTTGGCACCGATGAACTGGTAGAAGCCGATGACGCTCTGCGCCTCCGCCGTCGTTGCCTTATCGGTTGCCGCCTTGCACGTATCGTATGCTTTCTGTGCATCGATAACGGCTTGATCGGCGGCCGCCTGGTTTGCCTTGGCAGTTTTGAGCGCCTTGTCTGCCTGCTCCTTCTCGGCTTTTGCCTGATCGACTTGTTTCTGAGCGGCCTTTGCTTTCTCCAGTTCGGTAGCATGTGCCTGCTTTGCCGAGGTCAACTCCGATCGCGCCGCATCGGCTTTCGTCTGGGCTGCCGTTACATCATTTTCGGCTGCTGCGACTGTCTGCTTCTTGGCTTCGAGCTCGCTTTCGGCACCGGTGAGGGCGTCCTGCTTGGATGCAACGTCGCTATTTGCCTGAGAAAGGCCTGCTTCGGCAGCCGCCTGCTGCTGCTTCGCCTGGTCGAGTGCGCTTTGGGCAGCATCGACCTTTGCCTGGGCGGCGTCATACTCCGGGCCCTCGGCGCCTGCCTTTGCGGCCGCCAAATCGGCTTGTGCGCTGTCGTACGCTGTCTGTGCCGCAACTACCTTACCATCCGCGGCGGTCTTTTCCTGCTGAGCGGAAGCCAGCGTGCCTGCCGCCTCGTCGTAAGCGCTCTGCGCGGCGCTCTGAGCCTGCTGGGCATCGGCGAGCGCGGAATTGGCAGCGGCCTTCGCAGCCTTTGCTTGGTCCAGAGCGGCCTGCGCATCTGCGGCAGCCTGCTCGGCGACCTTGATTTCCTCCGGCGTTGCGTTGGCGGCTGCCTTCTGGGCTGCCTCGAGCTTGGCCTGCGCATCAGCTGCCGCCTGCTTTGCGGCATCAAGGACCTTCGACTTGTCCTCGGCGTCGGTCTTGGCTGCATCGAGCTTTCCTTGGGCATCCTTCAGCGTGGCACTGGCGCTGTCGGCCGCCTTGACGCTTTCATCGAGCTGGCGAGCATATTCGGCGCGCGCGGCGGCCTCTGCCTGCGAATTATCGGAGACGGAGGCGTCATAGGTGCTTTGTGCGTTGTCGCGGGCCGCCTGCTTTTCGGTATAGGGGGCAGCCACCGTGTCGTAGTCGGATTTGGCGTCTGCCTCGGCAGCCTTTGCGGCATCGATCGCAGCCTGCAGGTCGGCAATCTTCTGGGCGTTTGCCTTTACTGCGGAGCCTGCCGCCTCGCCGGCGTGGACAGCAAGCGGCGACATGATCGCGTCCTGTGCCGTGGTATCACTCGCATCGTTGGCAAATGCCGAGAACGGCGCGAGCAGCGTCGAGCCAGTCATAGCGATGGTGGTTGCCGCGGTGACGGCGAGTCGTGTTGCCTTGTGGCCCGAGAATGTGGGGCGAGGCTCGGCGCCGCCTGAGACTTCCAAGTGTTTAGGTGCGTACTTTGCCATTTCTTCTCCCAATCGTTGAAGGGGTACCTATGACAATTCGTACGTTACGACCGCCGAAAGGGTTCCTGTTGCGCAACATTGGCAAGGAAATATCGACACACTTGAATCACATTTACGAGGCGAAGTTCTCGGCAAGCTAATGTCTCGTCCTGTAACATCTAGAGAGGTTTTTGATCCTTTACTGTTACTGATTGAGACGTTGTCTCGCGGGGTTGGGGTTTGTCTCGATCTGTAACATCTAGACCTGTATCTGCCGAGCTAGTGTTACAGATCGAGACAATTGCCGGGGAGGGGTCCCGCCGCGGCAAGACACCCGCCTCCTAGATACAGAACCCAGGGATCACGCAGGTGCGCTTGCTTGGATTGTCCGCGGGGGTGGCGTACATAAAGACGTCTCCGTCGTGGCCCACGCGGTTTATGTAGAGCGTGCCTTCGCTCTCCGATGTGTCGGGGCTCACCGTGCGCTCCCACCAACAGGTGTCCTTGCCCTTCCACTGGCGGACCATCGTCTCGTTCGTGGAATACGGGCTCACCTTGAGCTCGCGGAAGAGCTGATACTCCTTGCCCTCGCCGTTGTAGATGTCTGCCAGGTAGTGATAGTCCTCGGTAAACGAATCGGGCGGTTGCGTACCGCACAGCTCGACCATGGCGGGCAGCCAAAGGGTTGCGGGCAACTCGCTCAGGCACGATGCGCTGTTGGCGGCGCCCACATTGTTCGAGACCTTCTTGACCCCTTTAATGAGTGCGCGCAACTCGTTGGGCAGCAGCTTAAGGCCGTCGCCGTTGAGCCATTCCCGCAGCTCGCAATCTGCCCAGCCGGCGCTCGGCGGTTCAGCCGCAGCGTTGCGCTCGGCAATACCCGCATCGAACATAAACGTCAGTCCGGCCTTGCCCGTCCCGTCCAGAAGCTCATCGTGGCGGATGCCCACAAGCTGCGCGCCAACCTGCAGCCCATTGGTGAGCGTGACGCGCTTGGTACACGGATAGGGGATATGCCCATCGGCATTGAGCAGGTGATAGCGCTTGGCAATCTCGCGTGCCTCGCTACGGGTCTCGGCGGCCTTAATCTTGAGCGAAATCTCCTGCAGCTGATCCCAGGTGTAGTCGTCAAGTGAACCGCGGATGCCGTCAAGGTAGTCGGGGATGCCAAAGCCATGGGTTGCCGCCCCGATGACGCTGAGCCCCGCAACGGCTGCAACGACGCCACCGATAATAAAGCGGCGGCGGGTCATGGCATCGTGCCGGGCCTGCTCCAGGATCTCTCTCGCGCGCTCGCCGGCGACGTCGACCTTAAGGTGTGTACCGGAGTCGATGTCGATTGCGGCGTCACTGCCCGCGCCTTCGCGGCCCTCGGATTCGGCATCGGTGAGGTATGCCGAGAGCACCTCGAGCATCTGCTGCTCGGTGGGACGATCGCACTGCTCGACTGAGAGACCCTTCATGATGATTTGGACGAGCGCTTCATCGCCCTCGCAGCGCGGCTCGAGCGGTGCCGGCTTGGTCTTGGTCTTTACGAGATAGAACGAGCCGGTTGCAGCGGCGTCCGTCGACTCAAAGTCAAACGGTTTGCGACCGCTGTAGAGCTGGTACAGAATGCTCGAAAGCGCATAGACGTCGATTGCCGGCGAACGGCGAAGGGCCGCGATGCCTTCGATATCCTGCGTGAGCATCTCGGGCGCGGCGTATGCGGGCGTGGCAAAACGCCAGATGTCGGCGCGCCGGGTGATCGTGTCGTCGCCGAGGGCCATGGTCGCGGAGCCCATGTCGATGAGGCAGGGGTCAAAGGAGCAATCGGCAATCTGATGCTTGAGCGTTCGGCTGGTGGTGCGGAACATGATATTGGCAGGCGACAGGTCGCGATGGATGACCGGATTCACGAGGCCTTGGGTCATCAAGAGCGCACGAAGCACGGCGTTTCCGACGGCGGCGACCATCTGGGTGGTCAGCCCGCCCGAGGCGTCGTGCGGAAGCAGGGGCAGCGCCTGCTTGAGCGAGGTGCCCTCGACCCACTCCATGAGGATGAGCGGGTTATCCTCGCACGATCCGTAGCCATAGACGCGCGGAAATCCGCGCAGGTGCGAGACGGTACACAGATGACGGTACTCTTCGAATAGCGCGGCGGTGTTGGCCAAGTGAGCGGCCGATTGCTCGGCGGAGCGGTCGGGGGCTTGGCCGGAAAGGATGGCGTTGTCCTTGAGTAGCTTGACGGCAAAGACCTCGCCGCTTGTGTTGGTCGCGCGCAGCACGTGCCCGATGTTGCCGTTGTTGCGGTGGGCCGTCTGGAGAATGAGCGTCATAAACCGACGCTTGGCGTCGTCCTCGGCGCTGGGGTCGACCGCCACGGCGGTGTCGAACGTGTCAAGACGGATGAGTTTGTCGCCATAGGCGCTATCGGTAGTATCCATGGCGTTCCTTTGTCTGGCATGAGTTGCCGCACGTTTACGCGAGCAGTGCGGATATCGGTAAAGTACTATGATAGCCGCACTGCCCACGTATACCGCTGAGTATTGTCGTTTACGATGCAGAAGGTAGAAGACGAAAGACGGACGGCGACCGTCTTTCGATCGCCGTCCGTGCTAGTCCACAATGACAAGGAATGTCGTGTAGAGACCCAGATGGAGCCTGTCGCTGTTGGCTATTTCCACCGGGGGATAGATCTTGCCAGGCTCGCGCTGGTCGCGCGGCGGCTCAATCACAATATCGCCGTCACCCGCGCCCGATTCGAGCACCGTGCCGTTGGTCGACCCAAGGCCCTGGGCGTACCAGTGCTCACCCTCGAGCCAAATGCGAAGATGCTCGCGCGATGCGTCGGCGCCCACATCGGTGATGCTGGGTGAGGTTTTGGGCAAAGAACCAATCACGGTGCCGCGCGGATTGCGTGTGAGGGGATGGATTTGCATGTCGGCGCAGTTGTCGGCATGGGTTCTGAGCAGACCGAGGTTGGGGGCGACGGTGCGCGGCTGCTCCAGGCTGCTCATAAAGCCACGTCCGACGGTAGTTTCGGTGGTGCCAAAATGCCCGCCCGTCTTGCTGTCGCAAAAGCGCTCGACGGTTGCTACGCCTTGGGCGGGATCGGCGAGCGCCCCCGTTGCTACAAAGAGCATCAAGAAGAGCGTGCTTTTTTCGCGCACGGCATTGCCGTCAAAGTTGTCGATGCGATTGAGGGCATTTGCATATAGGCGGCTGTCCAGCTTGTAGCTGGCGAGAGCCGACATCATTTCGTTGGCGGCCGGACCGCGATAGTGCTCGGCGATTGCCCGATAGGCGGACTCGCCGCCGCCGAGCTTGCTGCAGATTGCCGCGGAAAGGTTGAGCGTGGTGACAGTAAAGTCGCTGTAGATGGAGGGCGCGCACTGGTCAGGCTTGCGATGGACGATGTAACGGGTGAGATACGAGCGGTTGGAAGAGCATTTCTCGAGCAGGGTACTGCCGAGATAAGAGTTTCCATTGATGAGCATTCGGGCGATCTCGAGATGTTTAAGACCGCCGAACGAGCGAATATCGTTATAGAGGACCGAGCAAGGCGTCTCTGCTGCCACGGATACCTCCTTTGATTGCTTCCTAGCCAATATGGCGATAGGAATTAATGGCCCCCGGTGGGCGACGTATTAAATGGCTGCGCAATATATAGCGTAACCAAAGCAACATTATAGGCCACATGTTCGAAATTGCAGGAAGACCGAGAGATTTTGGTTGGACTGAACGGAAATCCCCCTCTGTCTTGTTCTGTAACATTTGGACCCGGTTTTGCCCTGCATCTGTTACAGATTGACACAATCGGCCAGGCCCACCTCGTCCGCCTCGTCATCTGTGGTTTACGTGGGGGCATACGGAGTGCGGGTATACTAACCGGCGGCGAATCTGCTCCATCGCTTAGAGCTGCTGCGTCTGGACGGCGCGTGATAGGGCTGCCAAAGCGATCGCCAGCGTGCTGAGCAACGTCCTCTCTGTGCGCACCCGTTTTTGTATGTATTAGCGCACTACCAAGCACGCCCGCGCGGCCGCATGCCGTGCCCATTGCGCGTGCAGATAAGGAACAACAACATATGCGTAATTCTGTATCCGACGTCACGGACGCCGAGATTCTGGACGAGACCCGCGAGGCCATGACCCAGGCTGCCTTCGATGCCGCCGATGAGGCCAATGCTGCCCAGGCCGTCGAGTCCGCTACCGAGAGCCTGCCCGCCTTTGACGAGCTGGGGCTTTCCGACGAGATGCTTCGTGCTATCGAGAACCTGGGCTACACGGCGCCGACGCCCGTGCAGGCCGGCTCGATCCCCGTGGTGCTCGAGGGCCGCGACCTGCTTGCCGCCGCCCAGACCGGCACCGGCAAGACGGCCGCCTTTTTGCTGCCGACCATGAACAATCTGGAGCACATCGCTCCGCCCGAGCCCGTGCGCGAGCGCGGCGGCCGCAACCGCCGTCGCGGTGCCAAGAAGCCCGAGGGCAACGGCCGCGGCCCCGTGATGCTCGTCATCACCCCCACGCGCGAGCTTGCCCAGCAGATCGACGAGGTCGCGAGCAAGATCGCCGACGTCACCGGCCATGTCGCCGTGACCGTCGTGGGCGGTGTGAGCTACAAGCCGCAGACCGCGGCACTCAAGTACGGCTGCGACATCCTGGTCGCCACGCCGGGCCGTCTGGTCGATCTGATCGAGCAGGGTGCCTGCCACCTGAACGAGGTCAAGGTCCTGGTGCTCGACGAGGCCGACCGCATGCTCGACATGGGCTTTTTGCCCGCCGTCCGCCGCATTGTGCGCGAGACGCCGGCCGAGCGCCAGACGCTGCTGTTCTCGGCGACGCTCGACGAGGAGGCCGTGGGCGAGATCACCGACCTGGTGAGCGACCCGGCCCGCGTGGAGATCGCGCCCGCTACGTCGACTGCCGACACCGTCGACCAGTTTGTGTTCCCGGTGTCCATCGAGGCCAAGAACAACCTGCTGCCCGAGTTCCTCAAGAAGGAGGGCCCGGAGCGCACCATCGTCTTTATGCGCACCAAGCACCGTGCCGACAGCTGCTGCCGTCGTCTGGAGCGCAAGGGCATCAAGGCCGCCGCGATCCACGGCAACCGCAGCCAGGCCCAGCGCGAGCGTGCCCTTTCGGCCTTCCGCGACGGTACCGTCGACGTGCTGGTGGCAACCGACGTGCTTGCCCGCGGCATCGACATCAGCGACGTGCGCTACGTCGTGAACTTTGACGTGCCGGCCGAGCCGACCGACTACATCCACCGTATTGGCCGTACGGGCCGTGCCGGTGAGCTGGGCTGGGCCATCACGTTTGTGACCGAGCAGGACGTGGACGAGTTCTACGAGATTGAGAAGCTCATGGACAAGACCGCCGACATCTACGAGGCCGGCGACCTGCATGTGGGTCCCAACCCGCCTGCGGTTGATCCCGAGCGCGACCCTGCGGCCTTCAAGGTGAAGAAGAAGACCAAGCGCGGCAAGTCCAAGAGCAAGAAGAAGCTTGAGCAGGCACGTCGCGATGGCAAGCGCAACGGCGATGACTACGGCGATGTGGCCGGTCGTTCCAACCGCGGTCGCGACGAGCGTCGCGGCGACGGCGAGCGTCCGAGCCGTCCCAAGCGCGGCGGCAAGACTCGCGTGCGCGAGGGCGTTCAGGCTCGCGTGGATGAGGCCGTGGAGAGCGTGGCCCGCGAGGTGGCTGCCGAGGTGCGCGGCGGTGCTGGTGCCGTCGAGCAGGCCCCGCGCGGCAACCGTGCCGAGCGCCGTGCCAAGCAGTTCCAGGGCGAGGCGCATCGCCGTCGCCGCGAGGACGAGGACCGCGGTGGCCGTCGTCGTGTCGAGCGCGAGGACGAGGACCGTGGCTCGCGTAGCGGCAAGCGTGGTGCGGGCGACCGTCGTCGTTCCGGTCGCGATGACGAGCGCGGTGGTCGTGATGAGCGTCGTGGCGGCGAGGGCCGTGGTGAGCGTGGTGCCCGCGGCGGTGAGTCCCGTGGCGGCAAGCGCTTTGAAGAGCGCGGTAGCCACGGCGGCGAGCGTCGCGAGGGTGCTCGCGGCAATGGCGGCCGCGGCGGCGCTGGTCGTTCTAACGAGTCGCGCGATCGTCGTGACCCGCGTGCCAGCCGCGATCGTCGCGATGACTGGCGCAACTACGACGATACCCGCGAAGAGCGTCGCGGCGGCTACCGTGGTGGTCGTGGCGGCAACCAGGCCGGCTCCCGTGGCGGCCGTGCCGGCGGTCGCGATAACCGTGGCAGCTACGGCAACAGCCGTGGCGGCAAGCGCGGTGGCAGCTCCCGTCGCCCCGGCGACGGCGGCGGCAAGCGCAAGTAAGATGCGCATCGCGCGCTAGCGTGAGACAAGCTAAGGGCCCGAGCAAATAACGCTCGGGCCCTTTTGTTTGCCGTGTCCATCGCTAATTCAAACGTGATGTTCTCGGGAATGCATCTGGGGGATGCCGAGGACCTATTTTCTGCCATGCAGCAATGGGTCCCATGGGGTGCGCCGTGCATTTTTTGGAGTATTCTGCAGTTCGAGTTGTCTGCATATGATTCGACGTCGCCAACGGTGGCCTTCGGATATCCCTAGCGAGCGTTCCGAGTCAGATTTCGCCGTTTTCCGGAGCAGGGGCGCGTCATTCTCGCCATGTCGGGACTTAGAATGATACGGCGCCCTACAGTTTTGCCCACCTGCGGCGGTGCTGGCGCGGTCACGTTGCAGAATACTCCGTTTTTTGCACGGGCCAGGATGGGGTACCTCAGGAGAACACGGCGGTATCCCGTAAATATATACAATCTGTACCGTAATTTATACAAAACGAAGAGACAGACAGCGTAGAGTGGGTGCATTGGGGTGCTTGGTGCACCAAAACGGGGATCCCATGCGCCGTATACTCTGGCTGGATGTGAAAACGGCCTGACGCGTTGCCAGGCGTATGGGGAGGGTGCCTCGATGAGCGTATTCGAAATTGTGTTTAGTCCGACGGGTGGAA
>CATWCP010000016.1 GCA_958349325.1 uncultured Collinsella sp. | reverse complement strand
CATTGGGCAATAATGATGCTAAAGACATCGTTTGCGATCCAAGTGATTTGTTCAAGATACGAAGGGATGATTCTATGTTCTGCTCGCAGTGTGGCGCCCCCATGGGCGATAACGACAAGTTCTGCGGCGTGTGTGGTGCTCCTAATGCCGGTGCCGCTGGCCCCGCTCCCCAGGGACAGCCTCAGCCCCAGCAGTTTGTTCCGCAACCGCCCGTGGCGAATGCGCCAAAGGGCTGTGTGGCTCAGGCGTTCCAAGATATGACCAAGACTCCGGGCGTGCTTCAGCGTGTATGCCAAATCGCGTTTTTGCCGGCGCTGATTTGCGTTGTGTCGGTGCTCGTGTTGTTTATTCCCGTTATTGGCGGCATTGCGGCTGCCATCGGCTTTTTGGTAGCTTGCATTGCGAGCGTGTGCGGTTCCGGCTTTGGTATCGAGTGGGGTCGCGATCTGTCGCTCAAGGTCGATGACGGCATGGATCGTCCGCTGATGCGTTCCACGTCGTTTGGTCTCGGAGTCTTTTCGAGCGTTATTTCGGTCGTGCTCGAGGTTATCTCTGCCATTCCCGTTATCGGTGTAGTGCTTTCGCTGGTGGAGGGCGTGGTAATTGGCGCTGCGGGCTCGTATTCTTATTACGGCTCTTATGCGCTCGAGGCTGCGCTGTTCGGTTCGCTTGGCCTGCTTGTCCTGGCGCTAATTGCCTCGGCGATTCTGGGTGTCTTCTTTAAGATGTTCGCCGACATCGCCGTGATGCACTTTGCGGTGACCGGGCGTGTCGAGAGCGCGTTTTCGCTCGATAAGGTCTGGGCGGCGTTTAAGCACAACAAGACCAAGCTGTTCTGTGCTTCGTTCCTTCCCGAGTTTTTGACGGGCCTGGTCGCCAACGTTGTCACATGGATCTTGACGGCCGTCTTTGGCGCCATTGCCTCTGTCGGTATGTATAGCTACTACTATCGTCCTACGGGTATTGAGGCAATTGTTACCGGCGGTGGCGTCACGCTCGCGCTGTTCTTGGTGCTGGTCGCTTTCGTCACCGTATTTCTTACGGTCTTTGGCAAGATGCTCAAGCACCGTGCCGTTGGCTATTGGGCCGCACGCTATGCAAGCGAGTGGGCCGATGAGGATAAGGACGACGTCCTGACTTTTGTGTTGCCCTTCGAGAAGAAGTCCGCTCCTTCGGGTTACGGTGCTCCGGATGCTTCGCCGGCACCTGCACCCGCTCCCGCGACCGAGCCTGAGCCGGCGCCCGAGTCTGAACCGGCGCCCGAGCCTGAGACGGCATCTGAGCCCGAGCCTGCGCCTGAGCCTGAGCCGGCACCTGCACCTGAGTCGGCGTTCGAGCCAAGCTCCGACGAGGAACCTCAGGACGAGTAGCCATGCCGTCTGCCATTTGGAGACGGGGTAGAAATAGCGCTTGACAAATGAGCGGGGGCGGACGTTTCGATACGTCCGCCCCCGCTCTGCTTTAGCCAGGCTGTTATGGATGGGTGTGACGACTACTCGTCGTGCTTCTCCTCGCGGCGTGCAGCAGCGCGTGCGTCGTGGATGCCCTTGATCGCGGCATGGCGAGCCGTTCGGGCATCATGGATGGCGTCGCGAGCCTCGGCGGTCGTCGCTTTGGCAGAGCGCAACTTGGCGGCCAGATCGGGGTTGGTTTCGGCGACCGCGGTAATCGCGGGGCCGTCGAGCTCCTCTTGCGTGGGCTCGGCCAAAAAGTCGA
This sequence comes from uncultured Collinsella sp., assembly GCA_958349325.1. Taxonomy (GTDB): domain Bacteria; phylum Actinomycetota; class Coriobacteriia; order Coriobacteriales; family Coriobacteriaceae; genus Collinsella. The sequence continues at coordinate 19,309 of CATWCP010000016.1, read as the reverse complement.
TAGCATACTGGGCGGCCACCATGGAGCCCTTTGCCAGCACGGTCTCGTCGATCTTGTAGAAGCAGGAATGCTGGGCGTACGTGGCGCCAATCTTGGGGTTGCGCGTACCTACAAAGGCGAGCACGCCCGGTACGCGACGCAGGTACTCCGAAAAATCCTCGCCCGAAAGCGTGCCGCGATAATGGCCTTGGCCGGTGGGGCCCAGGCACTTGATTACAGCCTGACGGCAGCGCTCGCTCGAGGCGGCGTCGTTTTCGACCTTGTAGTTGGCGATGGTGTAGTCGGTGAGCTCTGCCTCGGCGCCCAAGGCGGCCGCAGTATGCTCCACGATGCGGCGCATAAGCTCCGGCATTTCCTCGTGGGTCGAATCGCCGTAGGTGCGCACTGTGCCGGCGAGGTAGGCCGTGCCGGCGATAACGTTGCGCGCGGTGCCGCCGTGCAGCTCGCCGACGGTGATGACGGCCGGCTCGTAGGGGCTGATTTCGCGCGAAACGATGGTTTGCAGGGCGTTGACGATCTCGGCGGCAACCATGACGGCGTCGTGACCGCGCTGGGGCATGGCGCCATGGCACGAGGTGCCGCGGACATCGATGCGGAACCAGTCGGTATTGGCCATGCGCGGACCGGGCTCGCAGCTTACAGTGCCGGCGTCAACCTCGCTCCAGATATGCGCGGCGTAGGCACCATCGACGCCGTCGAGCACGCCCGTGCCGATCATGAGCTTGGCGCCCTGGCCGTTTTCCTCGCTGGGCTGGAAGACGATGCGGACTTCGCCGTGGATGTCGTCGGTCATATGGCGCAGGATCTGCAGCGTTCCGAGCATCATGGCGATATGGCAGTCGTGGCCGCAGGCGTGCATGCAGCCCTCGTTGACGCTGGCGAACTCCTCGCCGGTCTGCTCGGTGACGGGCAGGGCGTCGATGTCGGCGCGCAGCAGGATGCGGCGGCGTGGCGTGCCGTCCTCGCGGTAGGCATCCGGCGCGGTGCCGCGAAGCGTTGCCACCAGGCCCGTCTTAAGGGGACGCTCGTAGGGGATATTCATGGCGTCGAGCTGGTTGGCGATGTCGGAGGTCGTGCGCTCCTCGGCGAGGCTCAGCTCCGGGTGCTTATGGAAGTGCCGGCGCTGCTTGATGATATATGGTTCAAACTCGGTAGCGATATCTTGGATGGCCGCGGTGACGTCGTCAGCCGCGCGAGCCTCGGTCGCCGCCATAATCTGCTGTGCCTTGGTCTTCGTCATGGTCGATTTGCTCCTTGCTGGGTTGATCGCAAAATCGTACAGGCTCTCTCCAGTATGCCACCTGCCGCTAGGGCTGGTAAAGTTGCCGTTTGCCGCTTGGGGTTTTGTTACAAGGGCGGGGGAGTACACTCGGGGGTGTTGAATTTCCTGCCAGAGATGGGGATGCCCATGCAACATATCGATCGGATTATCCGCTCCAAGAACGTCTTTACCGCGCAAGACGGCATCGATACCACCCGCGAGCTGGCGATTGCCATCGCAGGCGACCGTATCGTCGCAGTCGGTGCGCCCGATGACGTGATCGCCGCCGCTCCTGCCGCTACGTCGGTTATCGACTACGGCGAGCAGTTTGTCTGCCCCGGTTTCCATGACGCTCATCTGCACTTCTTCCATACCTCGGTCGGTTCCTCGCCGTACATGCTCATGGATATGGGCACGTCCGAGGCGGCGCTGGTGCAACATGCGCTCGAGTTTTCCCAGGACCTGCCCGACGACGCTTGGGTTGTGACGCAGGGCTGGCGCGACTACCGTTGGGACCCGCCCGAGCATCCTACCAAGGCGTCGCTCGATGTGGCATTCCCCGATCGTCCCTGTGTTATGTATTCGGGCGACGGGCACACGCTGTGGCTCAACAGCCGCGCACTCGATGCACTCGGCGTCACGCGCGACAGCGAGCCACCAGCGGGCGGTAGCTACGACAAGGACGCAAACGGCGAGCTCACGGGTATTGCTCACGAGGCGGCTGCCATGCAGCTGCTACCGCGCTGCCTTGAGTGGCTGGGCGAGGATCGCATCGCAAGCGCTTACGCCGATCAAATGAGGCGGATGGCCGAGCAGGGCATCACCTCGATATGCGATATGTCGCTCATGCCCATGCCGGGCTGCGATTTTATCCGAGACGACGTCTACGACAAACTGCAGGCAGCCGGCAAGTTGGGCATCCGAGCCCATTTGTTTCCCACGCTGCTGGATGACCAATCGCGCTTGGAAGAGCTGCAGGTACGTTACGCGAACAACGCGCTGCTTTCGGCGCCAGGCTTTAAGCAGTTCTTCGACGGCGTGTCGAGCGAACACACGGCCTATCTCACCGAGCCCTATACCAACCCGCGCTTCCCGGGCGATCAAGGTCGCCTGACGGTTCCTGCCGAGCGCATGCGCAAGCTGGTTCTGGCGGCCGCGGAGCGCGGCCATACCGTGCGCATCCACGTCATCGGCGACGGTGCGATTCATGCCGCGCTGGATATCTTCGAGGAGGCCGCCGACCTGTACGGCCTGCCCCAGCACGGCCATAACACGCTCGAGCACCTGGAGAACCTCTTGCCCGAGGACATCGATCGTCTACGCAAGCTTAACGTCGTTGCCTCGAGCCAGCCCTGTCACATTACACTCGACCCGGGCGGCCCCGAGCGCGATCTGGGCCTGGAACGCAGCCGCATCATGTGGCCGTTTGCGACCTATAAGCAGTGCGGCATCCGCCAAGCCTTCGGCACCGATAGCCCCATCACAGCTGTTACAAGCATGAACGTGCTCTACACGGCTATCACGCGCCAGGATCCCAAAAGCCACTGGCCCGAGGGCGGCTGGTTACCGAGCGAGCGCATCGATGCAGCAACAGCCCTGCGCAACTACACCCTGGGCAGCGCCTATGCAGCGGGCGACGAGCAAAACCTCGGCAGCTTGGAGCCCGGCAAGTATGCCGACCTGGTAGTCCTGGACCAAAACCCGCTCACCATCGACCCCCAAGAGCTCCAGGCTACCAAGGTTCAGACCACCTACCTGGCAGGTAACGTAATCTACGAGCGCTAGCCTCATACCCCACTCATAGGGGGCACGTTTCAGCAACGTGCCTCTTTCTTGTTCGCAACATCTGCATCGCCATTTTGCTGCACTGACTTTTCTGAATGCCGGGCCTGAATTAGTTAACCTGCCTCCCGTGTGGCTCCGGAGGGGCGGGGCATAAGGTTTATTGCGAGTTCCGCACGAGCCGAAGGCCACTTAATGTGGCCTTCGTGCGAGCAGGACTGCCCGAGCAGGAAACCTTATGCCCCGCCCCTCCGGAGCCACACGGGAGCCACCGCTAAGTTATCCCCCGGCATTCAGAAAATCTAAGTGCCAAAAAATAAGATTTTTTGACTCCGTGTTGTATAACCCGCCATTCGTGGGTACCATTCAACGTGTACGCAAACAAAAAGGGTTAATTCGCGTGGTATAACCGCGCGGCCCAAAAAGGAGGAGACAAGCATGTCGTCTTTGAAGCCGCTTGCAGATCGTGTTCTGGTCAAGCCCGACGAGGCCGAGCAGAAGACCGCTTCTGGTCTGTATATCGCCAGCAACGCTCAGGAGAAGCCGCAGCGCGGCACCATCGTTGCCGTGGGCGCCGGCAAGGTCAACGACAAGGGTGAGCGCATCCCCATGGATGTTCAGGTCGGCGACGTTGTCATCTACGGTAAGTTCGGTGGCAACGAGGTCAAGGTCGACGGCGAGAAGTATCTGCTGATGCGCGCCGACGACATCTACGCCGTCGTCGAGGCCTAGTCTCGTCAGAATCTCTGATTCGTCTTTGAACGCGCCCGCCGCATAGGACTCGGAAGCGGCGACGCGAGTCACATTTTTTTGGAGGATTACCTACCATGGCAAAGAACATTACGTTCAACACCGATGCCCGCGCTAAGCTTGCCAAGGGCGTCAACACTCTGGCCGACGCCGTTACCGTCACCATGGGCCCCAAGGGTCGCTACGTTGCGCTGCAGCGCACGTTCGGTGCCCCGACCATCACCAACGACGGCGTTTCCGTCGCCAAGGAGATCGAGCTCGAGGACAACATCGAGAACATGGGCGCTCAGCTGGTGAAGGAGGTTGCCACCAAGACCAACGACACCGTGGGTGACGGCACCACCACCGCAACCCTGCTCGCTCAGGCCATCGTCAACGACGGTCTGCGCAACGTCGCCGCTGGCGCCAACCCGCTGGCCATCCGTCGCGGCATCGACAAGGCCGTCAACGCCGCCGTCGCCGAGATGAAGAAGCAGGCCAAGCCGGTCGAGACCAAGGAGCAGATCGCTTCCGTCGGTACCATCTCCGCCGGTGACCCCGAGGTCGGCGAGAAGATCGCCGAGGCCATGGAGGTCGTGGGCAAGGACGGCGTCATCACCGTCGAGGATTCCCAGACGTTCGACATCACCATCGACACCGTCGAGGGCATGCAGTTCGACAAGGGCTATGTCTCCGCTTACTTCGTCACGGATAACGACCGCATGGAGGCCGTGATGAAGGATCCGTACATCCTCATCACCGACCAGAAGATTTCCAGCGTTCAAGACATCATGCCCGTTCTCGAGGCTGTCCAGCGCGCTGGCCGTGGCCTGCTCATCATCGCTGAGGACATCGACGGCGAGGCTCTGCCTACCCTGGTCCTCAACAAGATCCGTGGCGCCCTCAACGTCTGCGCCGTCAAGGCCCCGGGCTACGGCGATCGCCGCAAGCGCATCCTCGAGGACATCGCCGTCCTCACCGGTGGCCAGGCTGCCCTGGACGAGCTGGGCGTGAAGGTCGCTGACATCACCGCCGATATGCTCGGTACCGCTAAGTCCGTCACCATCTCCAAGGACAACACCGTCGTCGTCGGCGGCGCTGGCTCCAAGGAGGCCATCGACGCCCGTATCGCTCAGATCAAGGGTGAGATGGAGAACACCACCTCTGACTTCGACCGTGAGAAGCTCCAGGAGCGCCTGGCCAAGCTCTCCGGTGGCGTTGCCGTCATCAAGGTCGGCGCTGCTACCGAGTCTGAGCTCAAGGAGATCAAGCATCGCGTCGAGGACGCCCTGCAGGCTACCCGCGCTGCTGTCGAGGAGGGCATTGTCGCCGGTGGCGGCGTCGCCTTCATGGACGCTGCTCCTGCGCTCGATGCTGTCGAGATCGACGACCCCGAGGAGAAGATCGGCGTCGATATCGTCAAGAAGGCTCTGACCGCTCCGGTCGCTACCATCGCCAAGAACGCTGGTTTTGAGGGCGCTGTCGTGGTCGACAAGGTTGCCGAGCTGCCCGCCGGTCAGGGTCTCAACTCTGCCAACGGCGAGTGGGGCGACATGATCGAGATGGGCGTCCTCGACCCCGTCAAGGTCAGCCGCGTCACCCTGCAGAACGCTGCTTCTGTCGCCAGCCTGATCCTCATCACCGAGGCTACCGTCTCCGATGTGCCCAAGAACACTCAGCTTGAGGACGCTATCGCTGCTGCTACCGCTGGTCAGCAGGGCGGCGGTATGTACTAAGGCCGACAAGGTCTAGAACTCCCACCGGGAATCCGGGGGCGTGACGGGGTTTCTCTCCGGAACGTCCTCGGACATGCAAAGAGGCTCCGCATCGCGCTTCGCGCTGCGGAGCCTCTTTGCGTCCTGCGGAATGTTCCGGAGAGAAACCCCGTCACGCCCCCGGATTCCCTGCGTTTACGGCCTTGAGGTCGGCGTGGGCGGAGATCGTGGCTGATGGGGATACGTGTCCCGGTCGCTGTTTCGCGGCTTTGCCGCGAAAGGCGCGTTACTTTGGGATGGGTGGGGAACGTGGTTGTTGCGGCAACTGATCTCCGCCACAAATTACCCTTGGCATACTTGCGCGAAAACCTGCTCGTGCTACACTTGCAATTGCTGTTTCAGGGCGGGGTGGAATTCCCCACTGGCGGTAAATCGGGCGGTGCCAAAGGGGTACCGTGGCGCAGGTGAGATGCCTGCGACCGAGCCGATGAGTCCGCGACCCGTGTGTGCGTTGGTTCGCATGCCGGCTGAACTGGTGAGATCCCAGTACCAACGGTTAGAGTCCGGATGAAAGAGGCAGGTGATCTTATGTCTGAACAGTCGCAGCATATCCATTTTGAGAACACGAATAGGTGGAGCACCAAACAGCTCGTTACCATGGCGCTGATGTGCGCCTTGGGCGCCCTGTTTATGTACGTGCAGCTGCCTATCCTTCCTTCGGCGCCGTTTTTGACGTATGACCCGTCGCTGGTGCCGGCGATGGTGTGCGGTTTTGCGTATGGTCCTGGCGCCGGTACCGCTGTTGCCGCCATGGCGATCGTTATCCATGCGCTCACCACGGGTGACTGGGTCGGCGCGCTTATGAACCTGGTTGCCACGCTGGGCTACATTCTGCCCGCGGCTACCGTTTACCAGAAGATGCACACCTATAAGGGTGCCGTGATTGGCCTGGTGCTTGGCGTCATTGCCGCTACGGCGCTGTCTATGGTCGCAAACCTTACCATTGGCGTTTGGTTCTGGTATGGCTCGGTCGATGCGATCGCCCCGCTCATGATTCCTGCCGTACTGCCGTTCAACCTTATCAAGACCGTGCTTAACTCGGTGTTGACGCTGGTGGTGTATAAAGCAGTCTCCAACCTCATCACGCCTAAAAAGGACCAGGTCAAAGGCTGCGCATGATTGAGTGTCGGGGCGTTTCCTTTAGCTATGACGGTGCCGTGCCGGCACTCGACGGTGTCGATCTGAACATCGAGGACGGGGAGTTTTTCTGCATCCTCGGTGGCAATGGGTCGGGCAAGTCGACGTTTGCCAAGCATCTGAATGCACTGTTGCAGCCCGATGCGGGCACGGTACGCATCAACGGCATGGATGCGTCCGACCCCGAGCTGGTCTACGACATTCGTTCGACCGCGGGCATGGTGTTCCAGAATCCCGATGATCAGCTGGTGGCAACGCTTGTCGAAGATGACGTTGCGTTCGGTCCCGAAAACCTTGGCGTGCCATCGGCGCAAATTGCGCAGCGCGTACGCGAGGCGCTGAAGGGCGTGGGCCTGGTGGGCTTTGAGCGCCACGAGACCCATGCGCTTTCGGGTGGCCAAAAGCAACGCGTGGCGCTTGCCGGCGTGCTTGCCATGGAACCGCGCGTTCTCATTTTGGACGAGGCTTCCTCGATGCTCGATCCGCGTGGACGTAAGGGCCTCATGAAGGCTTGCCGCGCGTTGCACGCTCGCGGTATGACCATCGTGATGATTACGCACTTTATGGAAGAAGCCGCCGAGGCCGATCGTGTCGCGGTGTTTCGGGCGGGGCACGTTGCCATGCTCGGTACGCCCGAGGAAATTTTGACGCGGGCGGATGAGCTTGCGCAGCTCAACCTGGATATGCCGGAGTCGTGTCGTCTGGGCATGGCGCTTCGTACGAAGGGCGTGCCTGTTCATGCGCAGGTGCGCGAGGTGGATATGGTCGCTGAGATTGCGCAGGCTTATGCCGAGCGAAGTGGGGCAGACACCGCGGGACAGTCTTCCGCATCCCAGTTGGAAATCGCTGACGGCACTGTTCCGGTAGACAACGAGGACAACGCGTCGGAGCCCGTCATCGAACTATCCCATGTTTCGTACAGTTATTCGCTCAGTCCGCGCGAGCGCCACCGCTGGCACAAGCGCTCGGCCACTGCGGGCAAATCGAACAAACAAGCCCTTTGGGGAAACGACCCCAGCAGCCCGTGGGCGCTGCGCGATGTATCGCTGACGGTGCGTCGCGGCGAGTTCCTGGGCTTGGCAGGTCATACCGGTTCGGGTAAGTCGACGCTGGTCCAGCATCTCAACGGTTTGATTCGCCCCCAGGAGGGATCCGTTCGCGCGCTGGAGCTCGATCTATCAAACAAGAAAGACGCCGCCGCGGTTAAGGCCAAGGTCGGCGTGGTGTTTCAATATCCCGAGCGTCAGCTGTTTGCCGAAACCGTGGCGCAGGACGTGGCGTTTGGTCCGCACAACCTTGGCTTGCCGCAAGATGAAGTCGACCGTCGTGTCGAGTCGTCGCTCTCGCGCGTGGGTCTCGACCTTTCCACGGTCGGCGACAAGAGTCCCTTTGAGCTTTCGGGCGGTCAGCAACGGCGTGTGGCATTCGCCGGCGTGCTCGCCATGGAGCCCGAAGTCCTGGTGCTCGATGAACCCATGGCGGGGCTCGACCCGGCTGCGCGCAGGGATTTCTTAGGGCTCATCGATCGACTCCATCGCGAGGGCCTGACCGTTGTCATGGTTTCGCACAGCATGGATGACCTGGCCAATTGCTGCGACCGCATCGTCGTGATGAACGAGGGCGCGGTGTTTGCCGAGGGCACGCCCGCTCAGGTTTTTGCGCATGCGGATGAGCTTAAATCAATCGGCTTGGGTGTTCCCGCTGCCCAGCGCATGGCGCTGGCGCTTGCGAAGGCAGGCGTGCCGCTGCGCTTTGACGGCCTCTATACGGTTGAGTCGCTGGCAGACGAGTTGGTGGACCTGCTAATCGGTCGCTCGGGCGGTCCTTCTAACGTCGCGGACATTGCTAATTCCAAGACGGTCGCGCGAGAGGAGGGCTGCTGATGGAGGCGTTTTCGTTTGGCAGCTACTATCCCGGCGATAGTGCAATCCACCGCCTGGACCCGCGAACCAAGTTGCTCTTGGGCTTTGTGTTTCTGATCACGACGCTCACGGTCAGTGGCTTCCGCGGACTGGTCCCGGTCGCAATTTTCGTTGTGCTGACCTATGCCGTGTCTCGGGTGCCGGTTCGTCGCGTTCTGTCGTCGATGGCGCCGCTGCTGGCAATCGTCGCCGTGGTCGCGGTGCTCAACTTGTTTACCGATCAGAGTGGGCGCATCCTGTGGCAGCTTGGCTTTTTGCAGGTGAGCGAGGGCTCGCTGCGTTCTGCGGCGTTTATGGCGTGCCGTCTGACGTTGATGATGGCCGGCATGAGCGCCATTACACTCACCACGCCGACGCTCGACCTCACCGCGGGCTTTGAGCGTCTGCTCGCGCCGTTTGCGCGTGTGGGACTTCCTGCGCACGAGCTCGGCATGATTATGGGTATCGCGCTGCGCTTTATGCCGCAGTTTGCCACCGAGATGAAGCAGACGGCCGATGCACAGGCAAGCCGCGGTGCGCGCGTGACGGGAGGCCCGCTCGGCGGCGTGCGTATGCTCGGCAGTGTGGCGATTCCGCTGTTCACGGGCGTGTTCCGCCATGCCGAGACGCTGTCTGCTGCCATGGATGCACGCTGCTATCATGGCGAGCAGGGCCGCACGCGCCTGCATGCGCTTACGTTTGGCCGCGGCGATGCGTTGGCGGCGGTGGTGACGGCGTTGCTGCTCATCTGCGTCATCGTCATCAACCTTCAACTTGTTTAGGCGCGATTCGAGCGCAAGAAAGGGGTCCCTATGACCGACAACGACCGCACGGCTCAGCTTGAGCGCGCCTGTTCGTATCTCGGGCGCATTCCGGCGTGGTATCTGGCCACGACCGATGTGGCCGACGGGCATCAGCCTCGCGTGAGGCCGTTTTCGTTTGCCATGGTCGATGACGGTAAACTGTGGTTTTGTACGTCGCGCGACAAAGATGTGTGGGCGGAGCTGAGCGCGAATCCCAAGTTTGAGCTCTCGGGCTGGAAGCCGGGGGAATGTTGGATCGTATTGACCGGCGAAGCCGCACTTGAGGACGACGCAGTTGCGAGCGACAAGGTGCGTCAAGCGGGCTTTAAGCACATGGTGGGCATTGGCGAGGAACACGAGAGCGCCAACGACGGCCGCCTTGCTTTCTTTTCGGTCCGCAACATTGCCGCGCGCTTCTGTGATATCGACGGCAGCGAGGAGCGCCTGGAGCTCTAGCTCGCACGATCCAGGCTCCCAAACTAGCTAGTACAGGAGGAAACGTGGACGGATTGAATACGGTTTTGAAGTATCTGACGTCGGTGCCGGCGTGGTATTTGGCGACGAGCGTTGACGGACAGCCTCATGTGCGTCCGTTTTCGTTTGCGCAGATTCAGGATGGCAAGCTGTGGTTTGTAACAGCGCGCACCAAAGATGTGTGGCAAGAGCTGCTGCAAAACCAGCGCTTTGAGGCCACGAGTTGGTGGCCGGGCCATGGCTGGCTCATCTTGCGCGGGCGTGCCGGCTTGGATGACCGGGCTTTAGACGAAATGCGCGAAGCCGGGTGGAAGCATCTAGAGCACCTGGGCGAGCACTATGAGGGGCCTAACGACCCCGCGCTTGTCTTCTTTAGCGTCGAGGATTCCGAGGCATTTATCTGCAATCACGACGAATGGGTGCCGGTCGAGCTCTAGCCAGCTGGCTCATCCTAACAACTTGGTTTTCGCATGGGCGGGCCCCGTATTGCCCGGCGCCGTTAGGAGCGCCGGTCAATACGGGGCCCGCTCCATTTGTCAATTCCTTCAAGCGAATGTGTCGGGAATGTTTCAATGCATGAATATGCAAGCCATTTATGTGTTCATGCATCTTTTGGTGCTAAAGTTTCAACCCACTTCATAACGACCACTGCGAAATGCGCATCGGTGCATAAATCGCAGACAAGGAGTCTGATATGTCTTTGAAGGTTGGAATCGTCGGCGCGGCTGGATATGCCGGAGCCGAGCTCATTCGCCTCGTGCTCGGCCATCCCGAGTTTGAACTTGTTGCCATTACGTCCAACGCCGATGCCGGCCAGCCGCTGTCCGCGGTGTATCCGAGCTTTGCTGGCGTGAGCGATCTGGTTTTCACCACGCATGACGCCCCCGAGCTCAAGAGCTGCGATGCGGTTTTTCTTGCCGTGCCGCACACGGCTGCCATGGCACAGGTGCCCGCGCTGCTTGCATCGGGCGTCTCCTGCTTTGATCTTTCGGCCGATTACCGCCTGAGCGATCCGGCCGTGTTTGAGGCATGGTATGCCGCCGAGCACACGAGCCCCGAGCTACTCAAGACACGTGCCTTCGGCCTGCCCGAGCTGTTCTGCCAGGACTTGGAGGCCGCTGCTTACAGCCATGCCGCCGGAAAGCCCGTTTTGGTCGCCTGCGCCGGCTGCTATCCCACCGCAACGAGCCTTGCTGCCGCTCCTGCCGTGCGTGCGGGCTGGGTGGCAGAGAACGGCCCCGTGATTGTCGATGCCATTAGCGGCGTGACGGGCGCCGGTAAGTCCTGCAACGCCCGCACCCACTTTTGCAGCGCCGACGAGAACCTGGAAGCCTATGGCGTAGGCAAACATCGCCATGCGCCCGAGATTGAGCAGATCCTTGGTCTGACCGATCGTGTCGTCTTCACCCCGCATCTGGCACCGCTCAAGCGCGGCCTGCTCTCCACGGTGACGCTGCCGCTCACGCCGCAGGCCATCGACTCCCTGGCTCTTGAGGATGTCGTCGACTATTACAAGCAGTTCTACGCTGGACGCACCTTTGTGCGCGTGCTCGATGCCGGCCAGCAGCCCAAGACGGCTTCGGTCGTCGGCACCAACGCCGCCCAGATTGGCCTCGCGCTCAACAAGCGTGCGGGCGTGCTGGTGGCGACGGGCGCCATCGACAATCTGTGCAAGGGCGCTGCGGGCCAAGCAGTCCAGTGCGCCAATATCGTCTTTGGCTTTGACGAGCGACGAGGCTTGCCCACAGTGGCGTGCCCGGTGTAGCACATTCGATTGTTAACGATTTGGTAGTCGGGCATCGAGTGGGGCGCCACTCTTAAGCTGGTCTCATGATTACGACTGGCATGGCGCACCAACCGATGTTCGTTTTTTGTTTGACATAAGGAGTCATAAAGACGATGAATACCGAGCTGTTTGATATCAAGATTCGCGCCGTCGAGGGTGGCGTTACGGCTGCGGCTGGTTTTAAAGCTGCGGGCATCCACGCTGGGTTCCGCAAGAACCCCGAGCGTCTGGATTACGCGCTCGTCGTGCCCGATAAACCCTGTCCCGGTGCCGGCGTGTTTACCACCAATCGCTTTTGCGCGGCGCCCGTGCAAGTGAGCCGTGCCAACCTGGGCGGTGCCGACAAGGGTTACGGTATCATCGCCGGCGTTTCGGTCAACTCTGGCAATGCCAACGCCGCCACGGGTGAGACCGGCCTTTCATGCGCGCGCGAGACGTGCAGCATCGCATCGCAGGTCATCGGCTGCGAGCCCCAGCAGATTCTGGTTGCCTCCACGGGCGTGATTGGCCAGATTCTGCCGATCGACACGTTTGAGACAGCCATTCCTGCTGCCTACGAGGCGCTCTCCGCCCACGGTGGCGCCGATGCCGCTCGCGCCATCATGACGACCGACACGCACTCCAAGGAGTACGCCGTGTCCTACGTCAGTGAGGCTGCGGGTCATGCGGGCAATGTCTATACGGTAGGCGGCATGTGCAAGGGCTCGGGCATGATCATGCCCAATATGGCCACCATGATCGCAGTTATCACCACCGATGCCCCCGTCGAGCCTGCGGCACTTCATGCCCTGCTGCTCTCGACCGTCAAGCAGACCTTTAACAAGGTAACGGTCGATTCCGACACCTCGACCAACGACACCTGCATCATGCTTGCCTCCGGCGCCGCTGCCGCAGATGCCGAGCCTATCGTCGAGGGCTCCGATGCCTTCGACGAGTTGGCATTTGCCGTGCACGAGGTGTGCGAGAGCCTGGCGCGCAATATCGCCGCCGATGGCGAGGGCGCATCCAAGCTTGTTACGGTCAACGTTACCGGAGCCGCCAACGACGAGGAAGCTGATATCGCCGCTCGTGCCGTTGCCAACTCGCCGCTCGTTAAGACCTGCATCGCCGGCCACGACTGCAACTGGGGCCGCGTTGCCATGGCGCTTGGCAAGTGCGGCGTGAAGTTTAATCAGGAAGACGTTTCCATCGACATGATGGGCATGCCCGTCTGTCGCGACGGTCTGACTGTTCGCTTTGACGAGGACGAGGCTCTACGACGTTTCGAGGCGCCCGAGATCGTGATCTCGGCCGACCTGGGCGCAGGCGACGCGGCAACGACTGTGTGGACCTGCGACCTCACGCATGAGTACATCTCCATCAACGGCGATTACCGTTCCTAGATTCCAGGCACGCTGCGCATCTTGCCGCGATTGCGGACAGCGGAGCACGGCGCGATAACGATACGAAAGACGAGGCAGATTATGAAATTCGCACGCGATTGTCGTTCGAGCGAATTCAACGAAGCAACCGCGCAGCTGCTGTTCGAAGCGCTGCCGTGGATTAAGAACCTGACCGGCAAGACGGTTGTTATCAAATATGGCGGAGCCGCCATGGTTGATGAGCAGCTGCGCCGCGACGTGATGAGCGACATCGTTTTGCTCAAGATCATCGGTATGCGCCCCGTCATCGTGCACGGCGGCGGCAAGGCTATCAACGAGGCGCTCAGCCACTACGACATCCCCGTCGAGTTTAAGAACGGCCAGCGCGTGACTACGCCTGCCACCATGGACATCGTGCGCGAGGTACTGGGCGGCAAGGTCAATCAGGAGCTGGTCGCGGCGCTCAACCACCACGGCAACCTGGCCGTGGGCGTGTCCGGCAGCGACGCCGGCACCCTTATCGCCGAGCCACTCGACCCAGAGCTTGGCCGCGTAGGCAAGGTCACGCACGTCAACACCGACTATATCGAGCGCCTGCTCGATAGCGAGTACATCCCCGTCATCGCTACCGTCGCGGCGGGGGAGGACGGCGGTTTCTTCAACATCAACGCCGACACCGCCGCCGGTGCCGTTGCCGCGGCGCTCCACGCGCATAAGGCGATCTTTTTGACCGATGTCGATGGCCTGTACAAGGACTTTAGCGACAAGGACTCGCTTATCTCCAACCTAACGCTCGACGAGGTTAACGAAATGCTCTACGGCGGCGAGGTCGATAAGGGCATGATTCCCAAGCTGCGTGCGGCCGTCGATGCGCTTACCGGCGGCGTATTTCGTGCCCACATCATTAACGGTACCACGCCGCATTCGCTGCTCCTGGAGCTGCTGACCGATGCCGGCGTCGGCACCGTGATCCATTCCACCGAGACGGCTTACGAGTTCGATACGCATCCGCATCCGCTTTCGACGTTTGCTGCGCGTCTGACCGAAAACCTTGACGAGGTCGAGAAGCTTCAGACGGTCTAGCTGACCCGCAGCCGCCCAATTCCTGCACCCATAGCCCCGCGCCGTCTGGCGCCCAACGAAAGGCATCCCATGTCACTTGCAGCTCAGCAATCGCTTGAATTCCATTACGTTATGCATACCTTTGGCCGCTCTCCGGTCGAGTTTGTCGAGGGTCACGGCATGAAGCTCACCGGCGACGATGGCCGTGAGTACCTCGACTTTCTTGCCGGCATCGGCGTGTGCAGCCTAGGTCATGGCGACCCGGCCGTGCTCTCGGCGCTCGAGGCACAGACCAAAAAGCTCATGCATGTCTCCAATTACTTCTACATCGAGCAGCGCGGACAGGTCGCGGCGCTGCTGTCCAAGCTTGCTAACGACGACGTAGATGGTGCGCGCGTGCTTGCCGATGCCATTGTCGCCGGCGATGAGACCACGGCAGCTGCTCTTGGTGCCCCGGCTGCGGATGAGCAGGTTTGGGAGACCTTCTTTGCCAACTCCGGTGCCGAGGCCAACGAGGGCTCGATGAAGCTCGCGCGCCTGTACGCCAAGCGTGCCGGCAACGGAGGCAACACCATCGTGTGCATGCGTGGCGGCTTTCACGGTCGTACGCTCGAGACCATTGCCGCGACCATGCAGGATTGGCTGCAGGACAGTTTCCGCCCGCTGCCGGGTGGCTTTGTGGCCTGTACGCCCAACGATGTGGATGAGCTGCGCGCAATCTTTAAGCAGTTGGGCAGTGAAATCTGTGCTGTGATGCTTGAGCCGATCCAGGGCGAGAGCGGTGTGCATCCCATGACCGAGGAGTTTATAGCTGCGGCGCGCGAATTGGCGCACGAGGTGGGTGCCGTGCTTATCGCCGACGAGGTCCAGTGCGGTATCTTCCGTACGGGTAAGCCGTTTGCGTTCCAGACCTATGGCGTGGAGCCCGACATCATGAGCCTTGCCAAGGGCATTGCCGATGGCGTGCCCATGGGTGCCGTCGTGGCAAAGAAGGAGATTGCCGACGTGTTTAAGCCGGGCGACCACGGCTCGACCTTTGGCGGTAGCTGCTTGGCCGTCGCGGCGTGCGCCGCGACGCTCTCCGCGCTTGTGCGCGGCGATTATGCCGACCATGCTGCCAAGGTGGGTGCCTATATGGAGGCAAAGCTCGCCAAGCTGCCGCACGTGACCGAGGTACGTGGTCGCGGCTTGATGCTCGGCTGTGATTTGGATGATGCCGCGGGCGACGCGCATGGTGTTGTTGCCCGCGCGCTGGCCGCCGGTGCCGTGATCAACGCTACGGGTGCGCATACGCTGCGTTTCCTGCCGCCACTCGTCTGCGAGGAAGCCGACGTGGACAGTCTGATCGAGATCCTGTCGGATGTCTTGGGCTAACGCGGCGCAATAACTCAATTTGGACCGGGTTCCGGACTGCTGGGTGTGTCATATGCGGCATGATTTGGCGATCCGGAGCCCGTTTTGTTGCTGATTTGCGATGGTCAAAAGTCCCTCTGGTCAAAAAATGCCAAATATGAGTACGGGCACTAATTCTGTAGCATATAAATTAGACACAATTTGACGAATTGGACCGCATATGTCCAGTTTTGCTGTCAGAAAACATGCTCATCTGGACCGTTAGCCGTTGCTTTGATGTCAGATTTGCCCTTTGGGACCTCGAAAATGCTGTTACAAAAGAGGTAGCAGTACTCATATTTGGCATTTTTTGACCACTGCCCTTGAAACGAGTGAGCTGTGGGGTTCGAATCCCTCTGCGATGGGTCCAAAAAAGAAAGGCCCCATTGCTGGGAGCCTATCAAATCAGTGGTGGGCGATGAGGGATGTCCGCGTGCGGCTGACGCCGCCCGCTTTCGCTTCGGGCCTACGGCCCTCGCGTGCTGCGCTGGAAAACGCTTCGCGTTTCCTCAGCTCCGCACCCTGGCGGGTTCGAATCCCTCTGCGATGGGCCCAAAAAAAGAAAGGCTCCCATTGCTGGGAGCCTATCAAATCAGTGGTGGGCGATGAGGGATTCGAACCCCCAGCCTTGTGCGTGTAAAGCACCTGCGCTAACCGTTGCGCCAATCGCCCGTGCGGAGAGAGTATAGCAAAACAATCGCCTCATTCATCTCATATCCATTAAAGGTAACTGGCACGTGTCGCAGCGGAGCTGATTCAGTTGAGATTGCCTGAACATTCCGCCCCTCTTTACGCCCTCGGGTATACTCAAAAGCTACTGATTCGATTTGATGCCCAGCAACAGCAGAGGGGATAGTATATGTGCGGTTTTGTCGGTTTTGTCGGTGGGACGGATAACCAATCCGAGGTGCTCACCAAGATGATGGACCGCATCGTCCATCGCGGTCCCGACATGGGCGGTCAGTTTATCGACGGCCGCGTTGCCCTCGGCTTCCGCCGCTTGTCGATCCTCGATCTGACCGAGGCCGGCGCTCAGCCCATGGCCAATGAGGACGGCAGCGTCGTCATTGTCTTCAACGGTGAGATCTACAACTTCCAAGAACTCCGTTCCGAGCTCGAAGCCAAGGGCTACAAGTTCCATTGCGGCGCCGACACCGAGAGCCTCCTGCACGGCTACGAGGAGTGGGGCGAGGCCGTCCTCGATCGCCTGCGCGGTATGTACGCCTTCGTCATCTGGGACAAAAAGAAGAACAAGCTTTTTGGCGCCCGTGACATCTTTGGCATCAAGCCGCTTTACTACTATCCCATGGCCGATGCGGGCGACGGCGCTCCGGGCGTGCTCTTTGGCTCCGAGATCAAGAGCTTCCTGGACTACCCGCACTTCCACAAGGCGGTCAACAAAAAGGCCCTGCGTCCGTACATGACGCTGCAGTATTCGGCAACCGAGGAGACCTTCTTCGAGGGTGTCTACAAGCTGCCGCCGGCGCACTACTTTACCGTCGATATCCCGACCGGCAAGATGAACATCGAGCGCTACTGGGATTGTGATTACTCTGCCGTCGAGAAGCCGTTCGAGGAGTACGTCGACGAGCTGGACGAGGTCGTGCACGAGAGCGTCGAGGCCCATCGCATCGCCGACGTCAAGGTCGCGTCGTTCCTCTCCGGTGGCGTCGACTCTAGCTACATCGCCGCTTGCCTCATGCCCGACAAGACCTTCTCGGTGGGCTTTGACTACAAGAACTTTAACGAGACCAACTACGCCAAGGAGCTTTCCGATAAGCTCGGCGTCGAGAACGTTCGCAAGATGATTACCGCCGACGAGTTCTTCGGTGCGCTCGAGGACATCCAGTATCACATGGACGAACCGCAGTCCAACCTGTCTTCCGTGCCGCTGTGGTTCTTGGCCGAGATGGCCCGCAAGGACGTTACCGTCGTGCTTTCGGGCGAAGGCGCCGACGAACTCTTTGGCGGCTACGCCTACTACGAGGATACGGTCCCGGTGCGCAAGTACAAAAAGATGGTGCCGCTGCCCGTCCGTCGCGCGCTCGGTAACCTGGCGCTGCATATGCCGTACTTCAAGGGACATAACTTCCTGGTCAAGGGTGCCGAGATCCCCGAGAAGTCGTTCCTGGGACAGGCTCTGGTATGGCCGGAGCGCGAGGTCGACGGCGTGCTCAAGCCCGAGTACAACACCGGCGACGGCGCCTTCGAGCTCGCTGCACCCATCTACGCACGCGTGAAGGGTCAGCCCGAACTGGTCAAGAAGCAGTACCTGGACATGAACATGTGGCTCCCGGGCGACATTCTGCTCAAGGCCGACAAGATGTGCATGGCACACTCGCTGGAGCTGCGCGTGCCCTTCCTGGACCGCAAAGTCATGGAGTTCGCCGAGCACATTCCCGACCGCTACCGCATCAACGAGAACGGCAACAAACAGGTACTCCGCCACGCTGCCAACAAGTCGCTGCCCGATGAGTGGGCCACCCGTCCCAAGGTGGGCTTCCCGGTGCCGATTGTCTACTGGCTGCGCGAGCAAAAGTGGTACGACTATGTCAAGGAGTACTTCACCGCGCCGTGGGCAAGCGAGTTCTTCAATACCGACGAGCTCATGCACCTGCTCGATCTGCACTTTGCGGGCAAGGGCGATTTCCAGCGCAAGATCTATACGCCGCTCGTGTTCCTAGTGTGGTACAAGCGCTTCTTTATCGACGAGGGCCAGCCTTCTGTTCAGGCTGCCTAGCCTCGGCTTACGAACGCCTGCGCGTAACGGCTCCTCCGGGAGCCGTTTTTGCGTGGGTGCGTTTCAGTTACTATAAAACCGTCCCTGCCAAATGGCTGAGAAAGGTGAAAGATGCACCATTTGGATTCCGCGACCGTGACCACGGTCGATACGCTTGCCAAGCTTCTCGACGTGTGCGGCGAGCTGCGCGCATCAGAGCAGGTTGACGAGCGTGCCGTGACCGGCTGCTCGTTTGATTCGCGCGTGGTCTCGGCAGGTGACGTGTTCTTCTGCAAAGGTGCTGCCTTTAAGCCCGCGTTTTTGAGCATGGCGCTCGATGCGGGCGCCGTCGCATTTGTGTGCGAGGAGTCGCTGGTCGAGTCTCTGGAGCCGCTGGCGCAGGAGAGCGGTGCTGCGATGCTGGTTGTTGATAGCGTTCGCACGGCCATGGCCCTGTTGCCGCCGGAGGTCTACGACCGTCCCGACCACGACGTCAAGATCGTGGGCATCACCGGCACCAAGGGAAAGACCACGGCCGCTTTTATGCTTCAGTCGATTATCAAAGCGGCGGGCGAGTCCTGCGGCATGATCGGCTCGGTGAACACCGACGATGGTATCGAGTGCTACGAGAGCACCAACACCACGCCCGAGGCTCCCGAGGTCTGGCGCCATATCGCCAACTGCCGTGAGTCCGGTCGCCAGTTCATGGTCATGGAGGTCTCGAGCCAGGCGCTCAAGTATCAACGCGTCGAGAATCTGCCGTTTGACGTGGCGTGTTTCCTCAACATCGGCCGCGACCACATCTCGCCGATCGAACACCCCACGTTTGAGGATTATTTTGAGAGCAAGCTCAGGATCTTTGATCAGGCTAAGACTGCCGTAGTGAATCTGGGCACTGATGAAGTCGAACGCGTGCTGGAGGCAGCGTCGACGGCCGAGCGCTTGGTGACCGTTGGCGTCGAGCATCCCGAGGCAAGCCTGTGGGCGAGCGACGTACGCATGGTCGGCTTTAGCATCGAGTTCAACTTGCATGGCCTGTGTGCCGACGAGTCCGAGGCGGGGGAGAAGGTCCTGCTGGGTATCGCGGGAGACTTTAACGTGGAAAACGCGCTGGTCGCTATCGCCGC
>CATWCP010000015.1 GCA_958349325.1 uncultured Collinsella sp. | reverse complement strand
ATGCGAACCTCCAGTCCGGACCGCCCCGCGGTCCAACTTTCTGTCCGCACCCCCTAAAGGCGCGTTTATCTAATTAAATCTATCCCTTAAGGAATGCTGCTCGTTGGCGTTGTTTGGAGCGCGGTGGCGATGCGCTTCAAGAGACAGCGGCATTACCATTTGTTTTACAAGTAAAGAGGCTCGTTTCCCTAGGTTGGGGAAACGAGCCTCTTTTTGTCTCTGGGCTTGTGGATTGGCGAAGACAATAACCGCTGGCAGCTATTTTGAGTTCTTGAGGCGGCGTACACCCGTGGCGGTTATTCCGAGGCCTGCGGCGGCGATTCCTGCGAGTGCGATTGCGCTCGGTGCTGTGTCGCCCGTGTTTGCGAGCTTGCCGGCGGTCGTATCTGCTTGCTTGCCGCTGCTCGTGTTCGCCTGCTTGGTGGAGCTCGATGGGGCGTCTTTGCCGGTCGCGGGCGAGCTGGTGGGCTGCGCCGTCTCGGCCGGCTGCGCTGAGCTGGAGGGTTTTGTCGTCTCGGCGGGTTTCGTTATCTCGGGCGAGGTGGCCTTGTCTGCCGCGGCCTTTGCCTCTTCGTATGCCTTGCAGGCATCGTCATATGCCGCTTGCGCCTTTTCCAAATCGCCGAGGAGCGCATCTCGCTTGGCTGTTTCCTCGTCGATGTGGGCTTTGACTTCCTCCGCCGCACTTTCGAATCTCTGAATCTGTCTTTCCTGGCTTTCGAGGCGGCGTTGGTAGCTGTCAAGCGTCGTTTTGCAAGACTCTTCTTGCAATTTTGCCGCCATGATTTCGGAGCGCAACTGTTTAATAGCTTCGCTGGGCGCCTCGTCGCCGAGTGCCTTAAGTGCCTCTAATTTTGCCTGAAGGCTGCTTACCAGGTTGCTGGCCTCGTCGTATTTGGCTTGGGCTGCATCGACGTTCGCTTGCATGGCGGGAAGGAGTTCCCTACATTCGGCGGCATGCGCCAGCATAATGTCGCGGAGCTCTTGATCACTGGCAATCATATTATTGATTCCCGCAATTCTCTCGGGACTTGCGGCGTCCTCCGCTGCTTTGAGTTTTTTGAGCGCTTCCTGCATGGCTGCATACGCTTTTTCTTTTGCGGCGGCCGCATCTTCCGTTTGCAAGGCAACTGCACCGGTGGGGGAGCTGGTTTCTGCCGCGATCGCCGCTACGGGGGCGATTCCCGCGACAAGTGCCGCGGAAAGGGCGATGCCCGCAGTTGCTCGTCTTGCTCTTCTTGCGAGAATGTCGTTCATCTCGGCACCTCATTTCAAGGGTCGGCGACTAACTTGGTAGCACTAATGTAAGTATACCAAGTGGTTGGTCCGACACTGGCTGGGTGCGCGCCTCTCCGCTTCTTTGGAAACCGAATCCCGTTAGAAATGACGAGTTGTTTACGCTTCTTTTGGGGTGGCGGTACTATCATGGTTCGAATTGAATGTGGATGATGATAGGGAGCGCCTATACATGATTGAGCTGCTCAGGCGTTTTGGTGGTAAGTTTCGCCGGTATATGGTGATTGGCCCTGCGTGTAAGCTGATCGAAGTGATCTTTGACCTGCTGACGCCGCTCGTGATTGCCCAGATGATCGATAAGGGTATTGGCGCACACGATGTCAACGCCGTCGTCCACTACGGTATGCTGCTTGGCGCCATGGCTGTGATCGGCATCTCGTTTACGCTCGTCTGCCAAAAGATGGCGGCGCTCACCTCGCAGGGCATGGGCACCGATATCCGCGGTGCGCTCTACCAGCACATCAACAAGTTGAGCTATGCCGAACTCGACCGCTTTGGCACGCCGTCGCTTATCACCCGCATCACCAACGACGTCAACCAGGTGCAGCTTGCCGTGGCGCTGGGCGTGCGCATGCTCATCCGCTGGCCCTTCTTGGCGGTGGGCTCCATGTGCGCAGCCCTTGCCATCGACCTTAACCTCGGCGTGATCTTCTTGATCTGCACGCCCGCCATCGGCTTGGTGTTTTGGTTTGTCATGGCGCGTTGCATTCCGTACTACAAGCAGTTGCAGGCAAAGCTCGACCGCATCGCGCTTATCTGCCGCGAGGGCCTTTCGGGCGCCCGCGTGGTCCGCGCCTTCGTGCGCGAGGACCACGAGCGCGAGCGCTTTGCCCAAGCCGCCGATGACCAGGCCCATACCGCCATCGCGGTGGGCAAGCTTTCGTCGATTCTCAACCCTGTCACGTTTCTTGTGATGAACCTGGGCGTGTGCGCCATCCTGTGGGTGGGTGGCATCCAGGTCAACGTGGGCGAGCTCACGCAGGGCCAGGTCATGGCGTTTGTGAACTACATGACGCAGATCCTGACCTCCATCGTGTACGTCGCCAACCTGGTCGTGGTCTTTACCAAGGCGAGCGCCAGCGCATCGCGTATCAACGAGGTGCTCAATTGCGTGCCGAGCATCACCGACGAGGATAACGAGCCGGTCGCACTGCCCCAGGCACCCGCGACGGACGTCGACGCCCCGGTCTCCGCGCTGAGCTTTGACCATGCGAGCTTTTCGTTTGGCGTGGGCGCCGCAAATGCCGTGAGCGATGTGACCCTGGCGCTCCCGCTGGGCAAGACGCTCGGCATTATCGGCGGCACGGGTAGCGGCAAGTCCACGCTCGTCTCGCTTATTCCGCGCCTATACGATGCGAGTACCGGCAGCGTGAGCGTGATGGGCGCCGACGTGCGCACCTGGCCGCTCGACCAGCTGCGCCATGTGGTCGCGACCGTCCCGCAGCGTGCGTCGCTGGTGAGTGGCACCATCCGCAGCAACCTGACCTGGCGTAACGAGGCGGCGACCGACGAGGAGCTCTGGGCGGCACTCGATATGGCGCAGGCCAGCGAATTCGTGCGCAACAAGTCCCAAGGCCTGGATGCCCCGGTCGAGGCGGGCGGCAAGAACTTTAGCGGCGGCCAGCGCCAGCGCTTGACCATCGCGCGCGCCCTGGTGGGCTCGCCACAGGTCCTGATCATGGACGACTCCGCCTCGGCGCTCGACTTTAAGACCGACGCGGCGCTTCGCCATGCCATTCGCGAGCGCAGCGGTCGCGGTGCTGCCGAGGGCGGGCTGCCGCTGACAACCGTCATCGTGAGCCAGCGCGTCTCGATCGTGCGCGACGCCGACATGATCTGCGTACTCGATCACGGCTCGGTCGCGGGCCTGGGCACGCATGACGAGTTGTATGCAAGCTGCCAGCTCTATCGCGAGATTTGCCAGTCGCAGCTGCGCCGCGAGGAGCTCGAGGGCCAGCAGGGGAGCGCGGCGCCCGCGTCCGCCCAGACCGCCCCTGCATCTGTTTGCGCAAAGGAGGGCTGCTAAATGAATCCGTACACTTCCTCCGGATCGGTCGCCACGATGACGGCCAATGTGTCCGGCAACGACAAGCTCAACGACCTGGGCGACGGTCCGCGCCAGCCCGGCGACCCTGAGCGCTATCCCGTGGGCGCGGTGACCCGCCGTCTGATGGGCTATGTCCGTCCGCACCGTATTTCGTTTACGGCGTCGTTTGTGAGCGCCGCCGTCTCGGTAATCCTGCAGCTCTACACGCCCATCCTCATTGGCGAGGGCATCGACCTTATCGTCGCCACCGGGCAGGTGGACTTCGATACACTGCTGCCGCTTGTCACCAAGCTCGCGCTCGTCGTGGTGGGGGCTGCGGCTTTCCAGTGGCTGCAGGGCTATTGCGTCAACCGCCTGTCCTACGAGACGGTGCGCGACATGCGCGTGGAGGCGAGCGACAAGCTCAGCCGCATGCCGCTCAGCTTTATCGACAGCCATGCCCACGGCGACCTTATGAGCCGCGTGGTCAACGATGTCGACCAAGTGGGCGACGGCCTGCTGCAGGGCTTTACGCAGCTCTTTACCGGCGTTATTACCATCGTGGGCACGCTTGCGTTTATGCTCTCCATCAATCTGACCATGACGCTTGTGGTGGTGCTCGTCACGCCGCTTTCCATCTTTGCGGCCAGCGCCATCGCCAAGCTCTCCAACAAAAGCTTTACGGCACAGCAGCGTATTCAAGGGCAGCTCGGTGGTCATATCGAGGAGTACGTAGGCGAGCAAAAGCTCGTGGACGCGTTTGCCTACGGCCCGAGCGCTCAGCAGCGCTTCGACGCCCTCAACGCCGAGCTTTATGCGGCAGGCGAGCGCGCGCAGTTTATGGGTTCGCTTTCCAACCCCGGTACGCGCTTTATCAATAACATCATCTACGCCGTGGTTGCCGTCATCGGCTGCGTGGGCGTGATCACGGGCGTGCCCGCGGCGCTCACGGTGGGCGGCGTGCAGATTTTCCTGTCCTATGCCAACCAGTACACCAAGCCGTTCAACGAGGTCACCAACGTCATTACGCAGATCCAGACCGCGTACGCCTCGGCGCGCCGCATTTTTGCACTGCTCGATGCCCGCGAGCAGGAGCCCGATGCGCCAGATGCCGTGGAGCTTGCCGCCCCGCAGGGCGAGGTGACCTTTGAACATGTGGACTTTAGCTACGTGCCCGACCGCAAGCTGCTGCAGGATATCTGTATTGAGGCCAAACCCGGCATGCGCTTTGCCCTGGTCGGTCCCACGGGCTGCGGCAAGACGACGCTCATCAACTTGCTGCTGCGGTTTTACGATATCGATGCCGGACGCATCATGGTCGATGGCCGGTCTTCGCGTGATTACACGCGTGCAAGCCTGCGCCGCGCCTTTGGCATGGTGCTGCAGGACACTTGGCTGTTCGAGGGCACGGTGGCGGAAAACATCGCTTACGGTTGCCCAGATGCCACGCGCGAGCAGGTTATCGAGGCGGCCAAGCGCGCGCACGCGCACAAGTTTATCGTGCAGCTGCCAGGCGGCTACGATACGGTAATCGGCGAGGACGGCGGCACGTTT
Organism: uncultured Collinsella sp.; assembly: GCA_958349325.1. Lineage (GTDB taxonomy): Bacteria > Actinomycetota > Coriobacteriia > Coriobacteriales > Coriobacteriaceae > Collinsella. The sequence continues at coordinate 16,363 of CATWCP010000015.1, read as the reverse complement.
AGCCAGGGTCAAAAACAACTGCTGTGCATCGCGCGCGTCATGCTCACCGACCCGGCTATCTTGCTGCTGGACGAGGCGACCTCGAGTATCGATACCCGCACCGAGCTGCAGGTGCAGGCGGCATTCGACGAGCTCATGGCCGGTCGCACGAGCTTCGTGGTGGCGCACCGCCTGTCGACGATCCGCAACGCCGACTGCATTCTGGTCATGCGCGACGGCGAGATTATCGAGCGCGGCACACACGACGAGCTGCTAGTAGCAGGCGGCTTCTACGCCGAACTCTACCGCAGCCAATTCGCCCAGTGAGCAAGCCCGTGGGGCATGTAATGCAGCGCTAGGGCGCGAGTGTGTCAACGGGGGCAACGATAATGCCCTCGGGCGTTGTATGGGCTGGCATGCCGAACCCGATGACGATGAGCTTGGCCGCGGGTGGTCTCTCGCCACGCTCGACAAGTTTGCGCTCGAGTCGAAGCAGGTTTGCAGATGCCTCGGGGATCTGCGGACTTCCGAGTTTAATTTCCACGGCAATCCAAGTTCCATCGCGCCTGTGTATAACGGCATCGACCTCGAGATCGTCGGCGTCATGGTAGTGGGACACCGATGAGTCATTTGCGGCTGCATAGACCTTAAGGTCGTGCAGGACGAGGGATTCGAAGAGCAGTCCCAGCGTCTTCGGGTCGGATGCCAATGACTCCGGATTTGCTCCGAGCAGTGCGACGGCAAGCGAAGGGTCGGCGAGGTGCCTTTTTGCACTTTGCCGCAGCTTTACCGGAGACCTGAGCGCCGGATGCCAAGCCGGGATATCATCGATGATGTGTATTCTGCGCAAGGCATCCGTATAGCGCCGCAGCGTACTTCTCGATACCTCACCGCCGAGGTCTTTCTCAAGAGACTTTTCGCCGGCAAGAGTGGATTCGTTGCGCGCAAGCGAAGACAGAAGAGCCCTGACTTTCTCTGGGTCACGCTTCACGCCGTCAACCCTCGAAACATCCGATTCGCAGACACCGTCGATGTAGGCAGCGGATATACGCATTGCATCGGCAGTCGTCTTGCCAACCGCCTGAGGCCAACCACCACGGCATAGCAAATCGGCGATATCGGCGATGCCGTTGATGGATCCAAGTGCCGCTTTGATGGGGCATCCGTTAAGCAGCGTTTCGAGCGAGACCGCCCCTGAGGAAACCCCGAGTTCGGCCAGAGTCATTGTTTCCATGCGCAAACGTGATATGCGCCCGATGCCGCTGTGCATCGGTTGGTCGGCGTCGTTTGGTGTTGCTGACCCCGTAAGCAAAAACTGCCCTGGCTCACCGGTCCGACGATCGCATTCGAAACGTATTGCGTCCCACAGTTTTGGCTCTTCCTGCCACTCATCGATGAGTCTCGGCGTTGCGCCGACTATTGCTTGAGCTGGGTCGATCCTGGCAAGCTGCAGTGCGGCAAAGTCTCCGGCAGGGTCGGAGAGAGACAACGATGATTCAGCGAATCGCTGGGCCGTAGTCGTCTTTCCGCACCACTTCGGTCCCTGAATGAGCACGGCACCAAAAATGCCAAGATCGCGTTCGATTGAGCGATCGATACATCTACTCATATACCTAGTCATCGTACTTCCCGCCATTCAAAGAAACATTTTGTTTTATAGCATCTTACCAGCGCGTAAAACATTTTGATGAAAAACCATGACACAATTTGATGGTATTCCGTGAAACAAATTGACGATATTATGTGAAACAATTTGACGGCGTTTTGTGAAACAGTTTTTCGGCCATTCGTGAAACGTTCTGTGGCGGTTTCAATCCGAAGTACATACTGTTCGAAATCTGTCCAAAGATGTCGTCTGCGTCGCCAATCGACAGACGGTGGTTTACATCTGTCACGTTAGTACTAAGATATTCATCTAATAAATTGCATTAGTGGCTTTAGTTTTGGGGGAAACGAGGCAACGTGACTATGACGTGCTCTTTGGTGGTTAACAGCAAGAGCGGTAATACCAGGATGGTTTCGGGCGCGATCAAGCGCGCTCTGCAGGCTGCGGGTGTTGAGTTTGTCCATGCCGCGGCGTTGAGCGACGATGCGGATGCAGATCAGGTTGCGCTCGAGGCGCAGGGCGCCTGCACGGCCGACACAGTGCTCGTCGGTTTTTGGTGCGACAAGGGCGCGTGCACGCCTTCGGTCGCGGCGTTTCTCTCCGCCTTGCACGGCAAGCGCGTGTTCCTGTTTGGCACCTGCGGCTTTGGGGCCGACCAGAGCTATTACCAGCAGATTATTGATCGCGTAACTTCCAATTTGGCTGGGGATGCCGAGCTTGCGGGCTGGGCGATGTGCCAGGGCAAGATGGGCCCCGCGGTCAAGCAGCGCTACGAGGCCATGCTCGAGCAAGATCCCGAAAACGCCCGATTTAAGATGCTGCTCGACAACTGGGTTGCCGCGAAGGACCATCCCACCAAGGAAGACCTGGACAACATGGCTGCAGCCGCCAAGAAGGCCGTGCTGGGAGAGTAGCTTCGCCGTTCGTGGTCCTTCGTGCAAAACAATACAAATGTGAAAGCCTCGAAGTTCTCGAGGCTTTTTTCGTGACACGAGGGCGCCCCTTTATTGATGGAAGGCCTAATAAGCTGATTGCTCTATGCCCGGATGTGTGCGGAGTGGGATGGGATTTCCGGATGGATGGAGTTGCGGAAGCTGCGTCCCGGAATTTGCCTTTGGAATGGGATGCGGTTTCCCGGTGAAGGGCTCTGTGGAAACTACATCCCAGCATTCGGTCGAGAAATGGGATGTAGTTTCCGGTTGAGGGTCTTGGCGGAAAGTGCGACCCGGAATTTGTGATCGAAGCGGGATACGGCTTCCCAACGGGGCCACAAGCGGAAGCTGCATCCCACTCCGGACGGGAATTCTGGGACACGGTTTTCAGAGGGTTATGGGCTGCGAACTACATGAGGTTGTCATAAAACTCTAGTAAAAGGGGTCGGAAATAAATGGCGCTTCCAGCAGTTTGTTTTAATGTTGGGGGGGGGTACCATTATTTTAGTTTCGCAAAAAAATGATCCCTCTATGGGGAAGTTGCGTAGGGGGTTAGTCACAGATATTGGATAAAACAGACTAATTTGGTGATAAATGACCACTTACGCCAAAATAGGTAGCATTTAGCGACAAAACATTGAAAAATGTGTAGCACATCGCTATGTTTTTATTACGAAAAGATTCCAAATTGGCTTATTTCGGACTCACTTTTCAAGCGCCTTGCGGTTCCTGTTGAAACTTGCTGACCTTTGGATGGGTCGAATAGGTCCTCAAGGGGGATGAATTATCACTTTGGCTGCGCGTAGACTCAAACGATTTATTGCACTTTTGAGTAGCTTGGCGTTCGCGCTTGTCATAGCCCTTGCCGTTGTTTCTTTTGTGCCTCGCGCATTTGGATACATGCCCTTTGCTGTGCTTTCGGGCTCTATGGAACCCGATCTTCCCGTTGGCTCCATGGTGTTTGTCCGCCAGGTTGAGCCAACGGATATTACCGTGGGCGACAATGCAACCTTTTACCGATCGGACGGCGCCGTGGTGACGCACCAGGTGTACGAGATCGACCCTGCCGCGCAGACGATCGGCACGCAGGGAATCGCAAACAAAAATGCAGATGGAACCATCATGCACGATGCCGAGCAGACGCCTTTTTCACGCGTGATCGGCACTGTCTCTTTTTGTGTCCCTTACCTGGGCTTCGTTAACGCATATTGCACGACGATGCCCGGTTTGCTTGTTGTGGTGGCCGTTCTGGCGCTGCTGGTCGCGGCGTCGATAGTGCTCGATCGGGTGGTTCCCGACGAGCCTGCGGGCAAGCATGCCCGCGCGCATGCGAGGGAGCGGCGTTCATAGCGGCAGGGGAGAGGTGTCGGCAACGGCAAGGGCCGTTGCCGGGGAAGTCGATTTTCGAAAGGAAGAGAACGATGGAAAACAAGAAGAAAAAGCGCTACGGCATCATTGCCGCCCTGCTGCTGTTGGTGATGGCCGCCGGTGTGGGTACCTATGCATGGCTGACGGCGCAGGAGCACATTGACAACGTGTTCACGGTGGGTAGCTTTGGCCACCCGGAAAACAAGCCTGATCCGACCGATCCCGAGAAACCGGACCCCGATAATCCGAACACTGAAAAGGCCTACCTGTTCGAGACCCAGTGGGTTGCCAACTCCAAGATGGTTCCTGGCGCCACTGTGGCCAAGAACCCCAATGTCGGCATCAAGGCTGGCTCTGATGATGCATACGTATTCATTTACGTAAAGAATGCCATCGTCAAGCCTGGCACCAGCCTTGAAAAGACCCCGTACTTTACGCTCAAAAATACGAATTGGAAGCCCGTTGAGGGTCAAGTCAAGACCAACCAATCTGACAACTCTGGCAACCAGTACGTGAGCGGTCTGTTTATGTACTCCAAGAACTCTGCCGCAGAGAACCTGCCTGCAAAGCTCGAAGCCAACAAAGCAGCGCAGGACGTTTATACCGATGAGCTTTTCACTGCCGTGACGATTCCCTCTGCCATGAACAACACCGATGTTGTCGAGACTACTACTGACCCGAAACAGGCTCCCACGATGACGGTCTTTGCCTACATCTTTGGCGCGGGCCAGAATGGCACCGAGCAGGGTGAAAATGCTGACGCGCAGAATGCCCTTAAGCAGGCCAAGGAATGGGCTAAGACTCAGGCTCAGGCTTAATCCCCCCACTGAGATCCCGGCCCGCCCCCACCCCTATATTCGGGCTGGGATCTCGGTCCCCCTTTTTATCGACGATTGGCGAACGTAATGCTCAACAATCTTTCCGACAATCAGAAACGCACCTTGGCGCTTGCCGCGATTGCGCTGTTGGCCCTGGCGTGCATGTGTGGCACGCTGGCTTTTACCGTTGATATGGTTCCGGCGAACAACGTCCTATCGTTTGGCAGCGTGAAGGTACGAGTCTGCGAATACACCCTCAACGAGCGGGGCGAGGAGATTCCGTTTGAGGCCAACGAGCGCGGGGACTATCCCGACACCAAGGCCGGGGGCTCTGACATCAGCCGCATTGTACGCGTGGAGAACGCCGGCGCGCAGCCTGAGTACGTTCGCGCGCGCCTGCGTATGGCGTCGGTGGCGCCCGACGGTTCGAGCGCGAACGCCTCGGGCAACGTTGCCTTTCACGTGAACGCGGGCGAGGGGTCCCCGTGGATCGATGGCGGCGATGGGTGGTACTACTACCGCGGATTGGATGGGCGTGGCGGCGTGCTCGACCCCAGCGCCATGACGGAAAGCCTCATGGACTCGCTGCACTTTGTGGGCGACTACCACGATGCCGCGCGCGGCGGCTCATACAGGCTCGATATCGACGTTCAGGCCGTGCAGGCCAAAAACCAGCAGGCAAACGATACCGTCCTCGACGTGCTCGACGTCGTGGGCTGGCCGGAGGCGAACTAGTCCATGAAGATTAAGATCGTGAACCGAGGTGTGCTTAGCAGGCTGATTGCCGTTGCGGCGATTGCCCTTTGTTGTGTAATGGCGCTGCCGATGGCGGTACATGCCGAGGATGCGCCCGAGGGCCAAACCAAATTCCACATCAAAAACGAGGCTGACTTTTTGTCGTGCGTGGCGCTTTCGCGCGAGCGCGACACGTCCGATTGGCACGTCTATCTCGATAATGATATTGAGCTCGATGGTGAGGACATGAAGACCATCGTCTCGAATACGGTCAAGCACCTCTCCTTTGGTAATAAGGAGCATCCCTTTAAGGGCGTTTTCGATGGCCAGAACCATACCGTTAAAGGTCTGGACTACGCCAACAATATGTTGGATCCCGAGCGCGACACGGGCTTTTTTGCCGAGACCGATGGCGCCACCATCAAGAACTTCCTGGTCAAGGATGCCAACATTTGGGCTGACTTCCGCGGCGGCATTATCGTGGGCAGGGCCGTCAACACGCGCTTCGAAAACGTTATGGTCATGGAGAGCACGCTGCACGTGACCTGCGCCAACAATGCTCTCAACCTCATTACCAACGCAGGCTTTGAGGGCGGTCTCATCGCCGGCGAGCTCGACGGCTGTACCCTCTATAACTGCGAGGTACGTGGTGGCCGCGCCGTTAACAACACGACCTCGGGCGTGCAGGCGCTCGGCGGTGAGGGTCTGTATATGGCGGCGTTTGCCGGCTACGTTACAAATTCGACGATTGAGTACTGCCGCGTTACGCCTACGCGCAAAGACGATGGCTCGATTGGCATGACCGACGTCACCAATAAGTACGACGTGGCCATTGGCGCCCTGGGCGGCAACAACGTGTACGCCTCGGGTTTTGTGGGCTGCATGGCGGGCGAGGCCAAGATTATCGACTGCTTCTCGACGGCGCAGTGCTACAGCTATGCCGCGTCATATGTGGGCGTCGTCGCCGTGACGCGTGCGTGGACGGGTGGCTTGGCGGGTCGTATTCTAACCGAAAAGGGCAACGAGCTCGTTCGAAGCCATTTTGCGGGTGACTTGAGCTCGCGTCAGTACAATCCCATCGCCGTGATTCCCATCATTCAAAACGATGTGAACCTGGGCGGTATTGCCGCGCGTGCCAACAAGGATGATGCCACGGTCACCGAGTGCTACTTTAAGCCGAGCGTGAGCCTAAAAGGCAGCAGCCAGGGCAACCCTGCTAAAAAGAAAATCCCCTCGTTTGGCGGCGATGGCACCACCAAGGGTGATGGCTATGGTCCATGGGATGACGAGCGCTACACCACGCGGGAGCTGTGGGAAGAGCACGACTACGACTTCTGTGCCGGCACCATGCGCTCGACTGCTAACGACGGGACCCTGGATGGCCCGCACCCCAATGAGTGGGCGATGGATTACAAGCTGAATATTCCTGTGCATGGCCAGAGCGTTAAGGCGACGATTGATTTTCCCGGCGCGGGCACCGCGACCATCGAGGCGACCAAACTTGGAATTGAACAGAAGACCTCGGATCCGTACGCCTTTGCCGTGAGCGCCGTGCTGGCGGGAACGGCTCAGGGCTTAGCCCAGGGCGATACATCGGTGACGTTTAGGCAGGATACCTCCGCAAAGCCTGGGGGGCTGAGCAAGGCGAACGACGGCTACCGCTTTATGGGCTGGTTCCGCGAGCCCGATGTGCGTGTGAATCGAATTGGACAAGACAACAGCTGGTTTGACGGCAAGACCGATGCTGCTGCTGTCGCTGCTGACAAGCGCGTCGAGGAGAACACGGCCCACGATAAGGCTTCGACCTACACCGCCGACAACGGAAGCGGCGTCGATGAAAAATTCGGCTTCAAGGGCAACGACCTCTTTATTGCTTCGTACGAGGCGCAGGTGCTGTTCTATAACGTCAAGGGCAAGACGCTCTCGTGGCAGAGCGGCGAGGAGCACGACAAGTCGACGGATTGGTACCGCTATAGTGTCGGTTTAACGCCGGTTGCCCCTGCGGACCGCGGCGCTCTATCTGCCAGCGCCACCTTTATCGGTTGGACGACGAAGCCGAGCGGCGAGGAAGGGATGCATGGCGGCTATGCGGCCATTACCTCGCCTGAGCTTGCCGAGCTAAAAAACGCCGGTGCGTTCTATCCTGCCGGCACCGAGATCACTGTGCTTGGCCCCGCCGATTTTTATCCGGTGTACAGCGATTATGTGTCGAACATCATGACGGTGTTTGAGGGCAATGATCGGGATGAGCTTGACAATAAGACCCAGCGCGCGGACGTGGGCAAAACTGTCGTTAAGGTTGAGACTGCCGAGGATGGCACCGGTGTGTACACGGTGCAGGTGTGCGACGTGGACAACAAACCTTTATCTGAGGACGGTGCGCTGCCCGACGGCTACCGCTTCCTGGGTTGGTACGAAAACAAGGGAACCGAGGATGCCCCGCTTGAGGTGCGCGTAAGCCGCGATCCCAGCTATACGCTCCCCGCCGATGTCGATTTAACCGCGCCGCATACCTACATCGCCCGCTTTGAGTACCGAGTGGATTATTACGTTCGGGCTTATACCAACCATGAGTTTACGGACAGCAAGCTACTTTGTTCCGTTTGGAATCGCTATCAAACGCCCTTTGAGGAAAACGTCGGTAGTACCTTCGTGCGTGAAAACGTCGTCCACTGGGGCCCGGAGCATGTTGACCACGGTATAAAGGATAGTTATGAAACGTGTGGCACGCGCTTCACGAAGGAAACCCTTGTCGTGAGTCCCCTTAACGCGTACTCGCACAACGTTAAAAACGATACGGGAGCCGATACTCTAAAAAACCTCTATGCCGATACCGATTTTCCAGGCGCTGCAACGCTAAGCGATACTTGGACTTCGGCTTCGCTGAACGTAACGGTCAAACCGGTGAATGATCGCTATCGCCTGAATTTCTGGACGCTTGAGCGCGATGGTGAATATTGGACATATGTGAAAAATCCCATCGAGAGCATGGTGCGTACAGATAAGAAGTACTACGTTCGCGCGATGATTACCACGGACGTTAATTTCTACAACAAGGGCGATAATGTTGTGAGGACTGCCACGCGGCGCTATGAGAGTAACTTGCTGCAGACCAAGGTGAACGGGGCGGATCCGACGTTCACGTATTACTACCCGCATGTTAATAAGTCGGTTAAAGTGGCCGAAAAGCCAGAAGATGGTGAGAAGGGATCGTATGAGAGCCCCCTGACCCTCGAAGCTTCCCCGACCGATGCCGACATGGCCGTGCCGGGCTATAAGTTCCTGGGCTGGATTTCGACCGCCGAGGTCCAGAAGGGTTCTGACGTCTGGAAGTATATCTACGATGTCGAGGGCGATTCCTTCACCACTTCTGACCCGGATAAGGCCGAACCGTATCTGGTGAAATCAGATTTTAAGGTCACCCAGTGGCAGGATGCCTATCCGGTGTACGCGAAGTACGATGTTAGGTACACCACCAACCTGTATCGCGCCGGTTTTAAGGGCACGGACAAGGTCAATGTGCCTAGGTACGACATCGATCCCGTTATCAACGCGGACACCGACCCTGCTACGGCAACGGTGACCCCTGACGTCACGACTCCGGTTTATAAAGCAGGCGGTGAGCTGTATAAGTTGCAGAAGGTTGAGATCGAGCTTCCGAATGGCGAAGTTGAAGACATCGAACCTAACGGCGATAACTCGTATTCCCATCAGGTGGAACCCGGCGGGGCCTATACATTTGTGGCGTACTATTCGCCGTTGGCGGTCGTGTACCATCTCAATGCCAAAGATGTTGACGGCAAAGTTGCTCAGCAAGGCGATATGCTCGGCAACCTTGATGGCGGCATCCCGAAGCCCACTTATGACGTCAGCGCTATCGATAGGGATACAGGAGGTGCGTTCAACGCCTTCGTGGGCTGGACGGAAGCCAAGCCGGCACCTGTCAAGGGCTATGTCGCTTGGTCGGAGGGTATCCGCATGGTGAGTGCTTCTACCGTGGTCAGGGCCCCCATGGAGCTGTACCCGGTCTACCGTCCCAGCCTGGTTACCGTTCAATCGAACATCGACTCAAATCTCGCGAATCCTGCTCTTGTCCGCGGTCTCGGCCGTACTGATTCCGGCGACCAGATTTCTCTTGAGGTCAAGGCTGTCAAGGAGGTTGTGGGCATTGACGGCACCAAGTACGACTTTGTCGGCTGGTCGCGCGACTACGAACCCGATGGCAAATACACCCTAATGACCGGTGACGATAAGTATCCCCTCGAGGGTAATGAGCCCTTTAAGAGCGTGACGTACACTGCGGTGTACAAGATCGCGCCGTATAAGGTTCGCTATCACGGTGTCGACGGGTCGGTCGTCTTTACGGCAACGGTCGACTCGGACGGCGAGCGCGCGACGGGCGCCGGCTTTGTCCATAACGTCGATGTTCCCAAGGTGGATGAGAGCGGCAACCCGGTCTATGACAACGACGGCAATCCCGAGATGGAGAAAAAGTCCGTGGCATACGACCCGGACGCCCACTCCAAGATCGTCGCGCTGCTCGATGAACAGACGACTACTAGCGGTGACGTACGTGAGCTCTTCCTGGAGTGGCGATATGTGCCTGCCGATGGCGATGCGAAGTCTTGGAATGAGTTTAAGGGCGAGCCGGTCAAGGGAGACATGGACCTGTATCCCGTGACGTATCGTGTGGCTGCCAACGACACATCCGATTCCACTAACCCTAAAACAATGACCGTGCGGCTTAAGTGGCTGCTCGATCCCAACGCCGCCAACACAGTCGACAACAGTGCCGACCAGGCACCCTTTAAGGTCTGCTTTGCCGAGCCGTTTATGGGAACGCAGCTGACTGTTACCGTTAAGCGGGCGAGCTACGGTCCTGATGCGTCCATGACGGAGGAGCCCGTTAACGACCAGTATGTCTCGCTCTACAGCTTGGGCTCGGGCAATGGCTCGTTCGACCTAGCCAATCGTTTGGAGTCCAAGAAGACGGGTGAAGGCGAACAGGGCCCCGGTAATGCCGTGTTCAAGTTCGCCCAGACTCACGCATTGACAATTGTAAAAAAGACCACCGATGCTGGTGCCATGGGACAGACATCCCGCTTTAAGGTGGCACGGAAGGCGTCGAAGGATTCTCTTGCCGAGACGCGCATGGTCGAAGTGAAGGTCGATAAAACGCAGCAGGAAAACGGCGAGACCTGGTATGTCGGCAGTGTGCAATTTGCCGCGCCGGCGGGTTTCTATACCGTCGAGGAAGATACGGCTTGGGCATGGCGCTACCAGGGTGAGCTGAGCACGCCTGGTAAGGCGCCCGGCAAATCTGCCGAGCTGACGATTTCGTCTGCCTCGAGCGCGGGCGATGCGGTGGTGACGTGCGTTAACACGCGCGCGAAGGACAAATGGGTCGATGGTGGCTCGCGTGCCAAGAATGTTTGGGAAAACGGCACGCTGAAGAAGGAGGACCAGGATGACTAAGCGCAAGCAAATCGTCGCCCTCCTTGTCGGCGTTCTTCTTTTGGCTGGCGCTGCCGGCACCTTTGCCTGGCTTTCGGTTACGGGCGTGCTGGTCAACGAGTTTGGCTTTGGTTCGGTGGCGCCCTCGGTAGACGAGAAGCTCAATGGCAACGTGAAGAGTGACGTCACGATTACAAACAAGGGCTCGGCTCCGGCATACCTGCGTGCTGCGGTGGATATCTACTGGCAGGACCAGGATGGCGCGCGCCTGTGGGATGAGCCGGTTGCGGGAACGGACTACGTTATTGAGTGGGGCAACGTGTCCGATGCGTCTGCTTCCAACAGCGCCTCGTCTTGGGTTGCCGCGTCCGACGGATTCTACTATTGGACATCTTCCGTTGCGCCGATGGACAAAACCGGCGTGCTCATCAAGAGCGTGACTGAGAGGAAGGCGGATGGCAAGAACCTGGTCGTCGACATTTCGACCCAGGCAATTCAGTCCACGCCCGATGACGCAGTTACAGAGGCATGGGGCTGTACGGTCAAGGATGGCGTGCTGGTGCCGCCGCATGGGGGTGCGTAAGCATGGCTTTTCCGATTCGCAAAGACGCTATGCGCGCCGTGCGCTGTGTGGTCGCGGTTGTTGCCTGTGTTGCCGCGCTTGCCGCGCCTGCCCGTGCGTTTGCCGATACTCCCGCGATTGCCTATGACGGAAATGCGCGTCAGCTGACGGTCTCGGGGGCGACGGACTCCTCGGGGGAGCCCGATCTGTTTTTGGCCTTTAAAGATCTGATGCCTGGCGATGTGCGTGATCAGCAGATAGAGATTCGTGCCACGGGCGTAAAGTCCCAGGTGCGCGTGTTTGTGCGTGCCGTTGTCGATCACGAGACGGCACGCCTGCTGTCGCCCATTACTCTAACGGCGTCGGCGGGCGATGGCTCTGCAGGTTGGCTCCAGACAGGAACACCGGGCAGCGTGTTCGCTTATCCCACGCAAATCGCCACGTTTACGAGCGATGGCAGCACGGTGCTTAATTTGCAGCTAAACGTTCCGACATCGGTGGGCAACGAGGTTGCCGACGCAAACAAGACCATTCGCTGGGAAATCACCGCCGAGGACGATGGCGAGAAGATCCCCATGCAGTCTGCTGACAGCAAGAAGCTCGGTTTGCTTGGTCTGGTGGCAACAGGCGACAACACGCTCACGTTGCTTTTGGTGTTGCTGACACTTGCAATCATCGCATTTATAGCCGCACTTCTTTTGTCCCGGAGGGATAAGCGCTAGGTTCATCTTCTAAACGCAACGCCCTCCCGGGCGGCGGGCACGAAGTTCCCTGCTCTACAGTCCTGCGCAAGACGAAGGCCACATTAAGTGGCCTTCTTTGCGTGCGGAACTCGCGATGAACTTCGAGCCCGCCGCTCGGGAGGGCGCCCCTTTATTGACGGAAGGCCTAATAAGCGGATATTCCATGCCCGGATGTATTCAGAGCGGGACGGGCTTTCCGGATGGGCGGTGTTTCGGAAAGTGTGTCCCAGAATCGGCGCTCAGAGTGGTCCCCACTTTCCGGTTGAGAGCCTTAGCGGAAAGTGCGACCCGGAATTTACTCTTGAAGTGGGATGCGCTTTCCCAACAGGCCCTCAAGCGGAAACTGCGTCCGTCCCATTCCGAAGGCAGATTCCGGGACACACTTTCCGAATACAAAGAAGGCCACTTAATGTGGCCTACAACTTACATATGTTGCGGATGCTCTCATGACAAGCCGCGCTTCAACACCGAGGCGTCTGCCCGGCGACGCGGAATGTAAGGTTCATCGCGAGTTCCGCACGAGCCGGAGAGCACTTAATGTGCTCTCCGTGCGAGCAGGACTGTCCGAGCAGGGAACCTTACGTTCCGCGTCGCCGGGCAGACGAACCAGTTAAGACGCGCTGCTACTTGATCTTGGTCGTACCCGGTGCCAGGTTGGGGTCGGTCTCGTTGGCCTCGGTCTGGAAGTGCTCCGTGTAGACGTTCTTGCCGTCGCGGAACATCTCGTAGTACTGCATCTTGGCGTAATCCTCGCGTGCCTTGGCGGCAGCCGCGGCGGCGTCGTCGTCACCGGTGACGTTGGAGGAGAGCGCCCAGCGCAGGCTGGCGTCCTCGTAGCCCACCGAGTTGATGGCGGGCAGCGACTCGCGCAGCGTCATGTGCGCTTTCTGGTAGTCGGAGAGAGGTGCGCCGATCAGCTGCATCAGCTGGGTGGACAGATAGTTGGTGGACAGGTCATCGACCTCGCTCGTCTGGTCGCAGCCGGCAACGTCGTAGTTGGCCCAGATGATGTAGTCGGTCTGCCACAGGCGCTCTTGATGCGTAGCGTCGTCCTCGCCGGTAAACCACTTATCGTTGAACTTGGACGGGAAGAACGGCTGGTGATCGCCCCAGAACACCACGACCACCTTGCGGTCGAGCTTGCTCAAGGCGTTGAGGAAGTAGCGCAGTGCCTGGTCGGACTGCTCAATGCACGAGACGTACTCGTCGACATCGGAGAGCGTGCCGTCCTCGACGGTCTTGGTGTCCAGGTCGGTCGTGTCGATGTTGAGGTGCATCTGCTTGTCGACCGGCAGCAGACCCGTATCGTAGCCCGAGTGGTTCTGCATGGTTACGTCGAAGATGAACTGCGGATCGGCGTTCTGGTCGAGCAGCTCAAGAATCTTGTCGTAGGTTGCCTGGTCGGTCACCATGCCGCGCAGGGTGTCGGCGCCCTGGAAATCGTTGATGGACAGGAACTGGTCAAAGCCAAAGTCCTTGTAGACGTTCTCACGGTTCCAGTTGGTTGCGTGGTTGGGGTGCATGGCCGTGGTGGTGTAGCCGAGCGACTTGAACTGTTCTGCCAGGTTCCCGGTCGTTTCCATGTTGTAGATGGTGTAGGGGTACACGCCCGAGCCCAGGTTGGCCATGGAGTTGCCGGTCATAAACTCAAACTCGGTATTGGCGGTACCGCCGCCGTAGGCGCTCACATAGAGCTTGCCGCGGCTGAGGCAGTTGGACAGGTTCTTAAAGTACTGCGGGCCCTCGTAGCCGGCGCGCATGTTCTGGTAGATGGACAGGTCCGAGAAGGTCTCGTTCATGATGGCGATGACCGTGGGCTTCTCGCTGTCGAACTGCTCCTTTGCGGCGGTGCGCTCGTCACTCTTGGCGGCCTCGGACTTGTCGTAGGCCTTGGCGTACTTTTTGAGCGTGGCCTTGGCATCGTCGACGGAGTAGTCGGCGGGTTTGGGCGGCTTGATGGACTGCGCTGCACTAATAAAGGCGGGCAGGTAGCCCTCGCGCCAGTAGCTCTCGAGCGGACGCCAGGTGTAGACGGTTATACCGAGGGTGTTGTAGTAGTCGATGAGCGTAACATGCGCGGTCACACCGCCCAGGCACAGCACGGCCACGAGCAGGTTGGTGAGCAGCATGCGCTTGGCGTTGGCGGCGCCCTTCTGACGGTGCGGTGCCACCAGGCCAGCGTACTCGCACAGCAGCATGGCGATGGCGGTAAAGCCCATGGACAGCACGCAGAACAGCGAGATGGAGAAGGTGTAGCCGGTGCCGGCGACCGCGGCGGCGGTGGAGATGGCCGAAAGGTCGCCCGGCTGGATGGGCATGGACTTAAACGTGATAACGAAGAACTCGGCAATGCCCAGGATAAAGAGGGCAAAGGCCAGGACCGCGGGGGCTGCGCCGTGGCGCTGGAATAGGAAGAACAAGCCGACCATGAGCGTGGTGATGATGGCCCACTCGAGCAGGATGCACAGGGGGTAGACCCAGGTAAAGTCGTGGTTGGACGATACCTCCATGCCCAGCAGCGCAAAGACGCCGGCGAGCAGCAGGCACAGGACGGCGGCGACGAGCGGTTTGCCCACAAAGGCGCCGCGCAGGCGGGCGAGCTTGCCGGTGGGGGCGGGGGCGTCGGGCGCGGCGAACGCAAAGACGCGCAGGGCGATGCGGTCGCGTGCGATGCTGGCCCAAGCGCAGCCGGTGAGGATGGCGTTGGTCAGGATGAGCATCACAAAGGCGAGCGGCTCGTTTTGAGCGACGAGGCCCACGGCGCCCCAAATAGTCAAAAAGACCTGGAACAGGCCGAAGGCGACGCTCCACCCAAGAGCGCTTTTGGCAACGGTGCCCGACTGAGCGCGAATGGCCTTGGCCTCGCGCAAGACAAGGTAGACGGTCGCCGCAAGACCGACGAGCGAGATGGCGGCAGCGAACATGCTGAGACTCCTCACAAACTAAAACGTACGAAAGCGGGGGTTTACCCGATTGTTACCAAGATATGCGCTGCAATTGGTGTCTGCGCACAACAACCAGCCATATTAACGCGCACGTGTGGCGGTGTGGCGCAATGTAGTGGCGACCTGCGCGATAATGGACGGGAATTACACGGAAACGTAAAGGCTTCTTAAAGAATTAGCGAGGATGAGGCGATGAACGAGCAGGTTTGCACCAAGGCTGTGGATACGAACGGTTATCCGGTCGAGACGACGGGCAATGCGGTGCTGGACACGTTGGAGCACCGTTCCTCCACGCGTGCCTTTGCGCGTGATGACGACGACCGCCCCGTGGCGGTGACCGACGAGCAGCGGGCGGCGATTCTGCATGCGGCGAGCCGTGCGCCGTCGGCAGGCGCCATGATGATGTATTCCATCGTGAGCATTCGCGAGCAGGCTACGCTGGACCGCCTCGCCGACCTGTGCGATCACCAGCCCATGATCGCCAAGGCGCCCTGGGCACTAATATTTGTGGTCGATTATGCCAAGTGGATCGATCTGTTTGAGCACGTGGGCTGCTTTGAGCCCGAGTTTGTCGAGCGCACGGGTAAGGCGCCCCGCCGCGCGCCGGGTTTGGGCGACTTTGCCATCGCGGCCCAGGACGCCGTGATCGCTGCGCAAAACGCCGTGGTTGCCGCCGAGGCCCTGGGGCTGGGGAGCTGCTACATCGGCGATATCGTCGAGAATGCCGAGGAAGTTGCCGAGCTGCTGGACTTGCCGCCCTATACCATGCCGCTGTCGATGCTCATCATCGGCACGCCCCGTAAGGAGCGTCCGGCCATTGCGCATCCCGTGGTGAACCTGGTGCACGAGGAGCGCTACTGCCGCGCCGATGCCGCGACCATGGACGCGCAGGTGGCCGAGATGGACGCGATGTTCCGTCCGCATGCCCGCGAGGTGGGGGAGCGCGTCGTGGACATCTATACCCGTAAGCACACGAGTCCCTTTATGGCCGAGATGAGCCGCTCCATGGAGTGGT
This sequence comes from uncultured Collinsella sp., assembly GCA_958349325.1. Lineage (GTDB taxonomy): Bacteria > Actinomycetota > Coriobacteriia > Coriobacteriales > Coriobacteriaceae > Collinsella. Next base: position 206 of record CATWCP010000015.1, on the reverse strand, counting down.
GGTTCAAAAATTGGCTTGGAAAATGACGAATGTGACAAAGGGAAAGTCCCTTTGTCACATTCCATATCGCCGAGGTGGCTTAAAGGCTGTATAAATGTTTATCTAGCTGGGAAAACAGTGCCATTCAAAGATGGGCCGATTACCTATAATTCCTTCGAACATTAAAGTTGGGAGGAAACCGGCTTATGGAACAAAAGGCCAAGGAG
>CATWCP010000014.1 GCA_958349325.1 uncultured Collinsella sp. | reverse complement strand
ATACCGAGTGGTTCTACAACCGTCGCCGCGTGGCGTTTATGGAAGAGAAGGGGTTTCACTTTGACGAGATCCCCGATCTTTCGGGGTCTAACGAGCCCGCCATTTGGAAGTCTCTGGTGCCCGACGATGTTGAGCTGCGCGAGCGCCTGCGCGTGGAGTACAAGCAGGTCTACAGTCCCGCTCACCCCGTTCCGTATGCCGAGCTGCTCAACGAGCAGACGGAGCCGGTGATGCGCGAGTTGCACGAGCGTGGCGTGAAGTGCGCCATCGCGAGCTCGTCCTATCGCGAGCTGATCGACGAGCTGGTGGAGATTGCCGGTATCGCCGACGTGCTGGACTACACCATCAGCGGTCACGAGTGCAGCGCGTTTAAGCCCGACCCCGAGATCTACCTGCGTGCCATGGAGACGCTGGAGGTGGAGCCGACCGAGTGCCTGGTTATCGAGGACTCGCCTTTGGGCATCGAGGCCGGCAAGCGCTCCGGCGCCCGCGTCCTGGCACTGCGTCCGCACGAGGGCGTCAACCTGGATCAGTCCGCCGCCGACGTTGTCATCGACAACCTGTCCGACATTTTGGTCGCTTTGTAGTGTCAATCCACCGCGAGAGTTACGGATTCACGCATTTATGGCGGCGAATCGGCTCATTTTGGCTTCAATTTGATCCGTTTGGCTTCGACTCAGACTAAGTGAGTAGACTTTTTGTCGCAGGCCGAGCACAAAGCGTTTCTGCCTTAGTAAAACCGCAGGTCACAGAGGTGGTTGTTATTGGCTGTGCTCGGCAGGTCGCGAAAAGTCTACTCACTTAGAATTTGAGCCTTTGGTTGTGGGGTTGCCGGTCCCGTTTTGGTTGTCGAGAGAGGGTGAATTAAAGCACCTCTCGTCGCTCCATGCTACAATCGCCGGCATGCCCCACAACTATATCTGCCTTCGAAAGGAGCCTACGTGGCGAACGCCATCGATCAGCTCACGGACCGCGTGCTCGTGCTCGGCCGCCTCACCATCGTCCGCCGCGCTATTACCGCCGTGGCGGTCACCATATCAGCCGTTCTCCAGACATTTCTGATCCAGGCGTTCATTCAGCCCGCCGACCTGCTTCCGAGCGGTCTCACCGGCGTCGCGGTCCTGCTCGATCGCGTTACTTCGCTGGGTGGCGTTCATATCGACATCTCGCTCGGTATGCTCGCGCTCAACATCCCCGTGGCGCTCCTATGCTGGAGCGGCATTAGCAAGCGCTTCGTCATCTTCTCGATGATGCAGGTCGTGCTCTCGTCGCTGTTCCTCAACGTCTTTCACTTCGCTCCATTTTTGGGCGACAAGATCATGCTCATCATTTTTGGCGGCGTGGTCTCGGGTCTGGGCGCTGCCATCGCACTTAAATCCGGCGCATCCACCGGCGGCACCGACTTTATCGCGCTGTGGGTTTCCAACCACACGGGCAAGACCATCTGGGGCGTCATCTTTGGTTTCAACTGCTTTATCCTGGCGATCTTTGGCTTTATGTTTGGCTGGGACAAGGCGGCGTATTCCATCGTGTTCCAGTTTATTTCGACCAAGACCATCGACAGTTTCTATCGTCGCTACGATCGCGTGACGCTGCAGATCACGACGCGTAAGGCAGACGAGGTCATGACTGCCTACGTAAACCATTTTCAGCACGGCATTAGCTGCGCCGAGGTCGTCGGCGGATATAGCCGCGAAAAGATGTACCTGCTGAACACCGTTGTCTCGACCTACGAGAGTCAGGACATTATCAAGCTGGTGTGCGACGTTGATCCCGGCGCCGTGATCAACGTGTTCCACACGCTCAACTTTGTGGGCGGCTGGTGGGGTGGTCATGTCGACGAGCCAATGCCCACGGCCGTTCCCGATCCCGACAAGCCCGCACGCATGGCCAGCAGGCAGGCGCGCCTCAGCGAACAGGACAGCCTGCAGCAGGACGACGGCAAGTAGGGTATTGGCATTTTGCCGGTCCTGCGCAACCCATCCGAACGAGCCCCCCCCCGAAAGCCCCGTTGCTTTCGAGAGGCTCTCGTTTGCCCAGATAAAACCTACCAAAATGAAGCTGTCGCTTTTTGGTAGGGAGGGTGTATCGTTTTATCAATATGAGGTAACATGAAACTAGACGTTATATACGTATTAGTTATTTCAATATTTCGATAAGAGTGATTAGATATGCCTGCGCCCAAAAATGCACCGCTTTACCAGCAGATTTACGACGAAATCAAGGATGCGATCGAGAAAGGTGTTTATGCACCCAAGGAGCGTATTCCGTCCGAGCTTGAGCTAGCCGAGCAGTACGACGTGAGCCGCATTACGGTGCGCCGCGCCGTCGAGGAGCTGTGCTCCGATGGCTACCTGGTTAAGCAGCAGGGCCGTGGCACCTTTGTCTCCACGCCGCACATCAATCGCCAGTTTCACGCCTCGACGTTGCAGACGTTTACCGCGCTGTGTGCCGGCAATGGCATGAAGGCCGGTGCGCACGTGATCGATCGCCAGATTGTGCCGGCGCGCCAAAACGAGATGGAGTTCTTTGGCCTGCAGAAGGATGCGCTGCTGCTGCATATCAAGCGCGTGCGTACGGCCGACGGCGAGCCCATCTTTGAGGAGAACATCTTTGTGCCGTTTGATGCCTACCGCGAGCTGTTGACGGCCGATCTTGAGGACAAGTCGATTTTTGCCGAGGTCGAGCGTGTTGGCGGAACGCCGATTGTCTCGGTTGGCTACCGCACGGTCGAGGCCGTTCGTGCCAATACCGAGCAGGCGGCCGAGTTGGGCATTGCTCCGCACGATCCGCTGCTCAACCTGCGTGCCAGCTTTACCGGTCCCAATGGAGAGCCGGTCCTGATGGGTAAGCAGTACTACGTGGGATCGCGCTACGTTATGGTCATGTAAGTTACGCGGTTTTACCAAACCGCGTAACGGCTCGACGCTGCAAGCCCGCCAGAGCGGCAATCTGCAGAATGAGCGTGGAAAATCTCCCGTTTTTTGCTTGGTGACGGGCTTAAAGTGGGAGATTATCCACGCTCATCCGGAAAGTGTCCAAAAATCCACGCTCGTCCGCCTTGGATTGCATCGCCCGTGGCCGGCAGCCGCGCGGCACCGGTCCGCGTGGCGGCGTATAATCGGCGGCAGATGACTTGGACGTTAGGAAACCATGACCGATAGCATGCAGCAGATGGCGCTCGACACGCTCGGCGCCTATTTTGGCTACACCTCGTTTCGCCCGGGACAGGACCGCATGGTCGATGCGATCCTTGCCGGTCGCGATGCGTTGGGTGTTATGCCCACGGGCGCCGGCAAGTCCATTTGCTACCAGGTGCCCGCGCTCATGCTGCCCGGCATCACCTTTGTGGTGAGTCCGCTGCTGTCGCTTATGGAGGACCAGACCCGTGCGTTGCTCGCGGCGGGTGCGCGACCCAGCTATCTCAACTCCAGCCTTACCCCGGCCCAGCAAAACACCGTGCTCAAGCGGGCGCGCGAGGGCCGCTATCAGCTTATGTACGTGGCGCCCGAGCGCTTGCTTGAGCCGCGTTTTTTGGCCTTTGCGCAGGAAGCTGCGGCCGAAGGCGGCATTGGCGTGCCGCTCGTGGCCATTGACGAGGCCCACTGCGTGAGCCAATGGGGCCAGGATTTCCGCCCCGCCTACCTGCAGATTCGCGAGTTCATCGATTCCCTGCCGCAGCGCCCTATCGTGGCAGCCTTTACCGCTACGGCGACCGAGCGTGTGCGCGCGGACATTCAGCAAATGCTCGGCCTGCAAAACCCCGCGACGGTGGTGACGGGCTTCGATCGCAAGAACCTCTACTTTGGTTGCGAGGAGATGGGCGACAAGGCCAAGACCGCCTGGGTGCGCGACTATGTGATTGCGCATTCGGGCGAGAGCGGCATCGTGTATTGCTCGACCCGCAAGACGGTCGACGCGCTGGCAGGCGAGCTTGCCGAGGCACTGGGCCCCAGCGGCATTCGCGTGGGTCGCTACCATGCCGGCATGGGCAACGACGCCCGCCGCCAGAGCCAGCGTGCCTTTATCGACGACGACATTCAGGTGATGGTTGCCACCAACGCCTTTGGCATGGGCATCGACAAGCCCAACGTGCGCTACGTGATCCACAACAACGTGCCCGAGAGCATCGAGGCATACTACCAAGAGGCGGGCCGCGCCGGCCGTGATGGCGACCCGGCAAGCTGCCACTTGCTGTGGAACGGTAACGATTTTCGCATGCGCCGCTTTTTAATCGACCGCGGCGATGCCGCCGATGAGGCACTCGACGACGAGCAGCGCGCGTGGGCGCTCCAGAATCGATATCGTCTGCTCAGCCAGATGGAGGGCTATTGCAATACCACCGGCTGCCTGCGCGAATATATGTTGCGCTACTTTGGCGACGAGGCCGCGGCCGAGCATGCTGCCGTGGCTGGTGCGGGCGCCACCGCCACGGACGAGGCCGAGGGCTGCGGCAACTGCAGCAACTGCCTCACGCAGTTCGAGGTCGAGGACGTCACCGATATGGCCCGCGCCGCTGTGCGCTATGTGGCCACGCGACCCATGCGCTTTGGCAAGTCGCTCATCGCCGACGTGCTCCACGGCGGCAACACCGAGCGCATTCGCCAGATGCATCTGGACGAGGACCGCGGCTACGGTGAGCTGTCGAGCGAATCGGTCGGGCGCATCAAGGACATCATCGGCCAGCTGTGCGGCCGCGGTTACTTGGCCGCCTCGCAGGGGCAGTACCCGGTCGTGGGGCTGGGCCCGCGTGCCGCCGAGGTCGAGGATGAGGCGTTTGCCTTTACCGTTAAGCGTCGTGCGTCCAAGCACAAGGCCTCGGCCCGTGCCCGCCGCGCGGTGGATCTGCTGCGTGAGGAGGCCGAGCTAGATCAGCGCCCGCGCGTGGGTGACGATGCCGAGCTGTTCGAGCGCCTGCGTGCCCTGCGCAAGGAGATTTCGACCGAGCTGGAGATGGCGCCGTACATGGTCTTCTCTGACAAGGCCCTGCGCGGCCTGTGCCGCCTACGACCTCAGACACGCGACGAGCTTATCCAGGTCAACGGTATTGGCGAGAAAAAGGCCGATGCCTTTGGCGAGCAGTTTATGGCGGCGATTGAAGAGTTTGAGTCCGAGCATGCACGGGATGGAGCGTAATGATGGCATCCGACGATAAAACCGAGCGCACTGAGGTGTCCGCCGTGCCGCTGTACCAGCAGGTTATGGACGACCTAAAGGGCGAGATCGCGCGCGGCGTGTACGCATCCGGCTCGCGCATTCCTTCCGAGATGGAGCTCGCGAAGTACTACGGCGTGGGACGCATCACCGTGCGCCGCGCCGTCGAGGAGCTGTCGCGCGCGGGGTATCTCAACCGCCAGCAGGGGAGGGGCACGTTTGTGTGTGCGCCCAAGCTCAAACGCAAGATTGTCCAGAAGGGTGACGTTCAGAGCTTTTCCGAGGGTTGCGCCGCCAACGACATGGTGGCCGGAGCACGTCTGGTGTCGCGCACGGTGGTTGCGGCGACGCGCGAGGACGCGGCGTTTTTTGGGGTGGAACCCGGCTGCGAGCTCATCGTGGTCGAGCGCGTGCGCACGGCAGATGGCGTGCCCGTCATGCTCGAGAACAACGCCTTTGTGCTGGCCGACCATCCCTATCTGCAGACGCTTGCCGACAAGGACCTCACGGACAATTCCATCTTTGCGCTCGTTGCCGAGCATTCGGGCCGTGCGCCGCTCAAGTCAGACCCCTGTACGGTGGAGATTGCGCTTGCCGATGCTCAGGCGGCCCCGCTGCTGGAGGTGCCGGTCGGCGAGCCGCTCTTCTATATGGAGGCATACTTTACCGATGCGGACGGGCGGCCCCTGCTGCTTGGACGCCAAAAGATCGTGGGCTCGCGCTACGTGTTCGACATCTAACGTCCATAGATAGAACAACATAGAACAAATTTGGTGAAATGACTTCACGTGCATCGTCGTGCGTGCTATAAATAGGACAACATAGAACGACCGCAGGTACGAGCTGTCGTCGTTCAAAGCCGCCACTCAAGGAGGAACATCACCGTGAACGCACATGATCTGGTTCAGGAAATTATCGAGCGCAAGGGCAAGATTGAGAACGTCTTTTGGATCGCCTGCGGCGGTTCGATGATCGACCTGATGCCGGCCAACGAGCTACTCAAGCGCGAGGCCACCACGTTTACCTCGACGGTCTACACGGCACGCGAGTTTTGCCTGATGGCTCCCAAGAGTCTTGGCGAGAAGTCACTCGTCATCGCCTGCAGCCACAGCGGCAACACGCAGGAGGTCGTCGACGGCTGCGAGATGGCGCTGGCCGCCGGCGCCGAGGTTGTCGCCCTCACCGACTGCGAGGGTTCCAAGATCGATAACGGCAAGTGGACCACCTGGGTCTATCCGTGGGGCGAAGGCGTGCCGCAGGCCGAGGTGCCGCAGGGCATCGGCGCCCTGATGGCTGCCGAGCTGCTCGACCAGCAAGAGGGTTACGAGGCGCTTGCCGACATGTACGCCGGCCTTAAGCAGATGGATGCGCTGCTGCCCGCTGCCCGCGAGAAGGTCAACGCCGAGCTGGGCGATCGCTTTGCCGAGCTCTGCCAGCAGCACGAGTTCTTCTATATCCTGGGTTCCGGCCCCAACTTTAGCCAGACCTACGCTATGGCCATCTGCTCGCTCATGGAGATGCAGTGGCAGCACTGCTGCTATATCCACTCCGGCGAGTACTTCCACGGCCCGTTCGAAGCCACCGAGCCCGGTGTGTTCTATTTCGTGCAGCTCGGATCGGGCGAGTGCCGCCCCATGGAGGAGCGCGCGCTTGCGTTCCTCAACACGCACACCGATACGGTCATGGTGCTCGACGCGCTCGAGTACGGCGTGGGCGACGTGCCTGCCAGCGTGCGTTCGTACCTGGAACCGATCTTCTTCTACAACATGAGCTGCGAGCTGCGTGCCGCTCGCGGCAAGGTATTCGACCACAGCCCCGAGGTTCGTCGCTACATGGGTATCGAGCAGTACTAGGTACCGGGAATTATCTTTTTTGACGGGGTCTGCGCTGCGCGCGGGCCCCGTTTTGCGTTGTGGCGGCCGGATTCGTGTCTGCGCGAAAATGAAGGTGAATACTTTTCCGCGAAGTGAACGACCTATTTTGGACCCCCGAAGCATCCACACTTTTTGACGCCAGAACTGCAGGAAAAACTCGGTGAAACCGCAGGAAACAGCGCCTGAAAAATGTCGATGCTTCGGGGGTCCGATTTTGCTCGTTCACATCGCGGAAAAGTATTCACCTTCGATTCGCAAACGTGTTGCATGAGCAAAAAAGCGGGCCGCGCCGGTACTATTCCGGTGCGGCCTGCTTAGTATCGCGCTTAGATTTGCAAGGTTGCGGCAGCCAGCGGCCTACTTGCCGACAACGCCTTCGGCGTCCCACCAGTCGAGCTGGGCGATGTTGTCGCGGATGTGCTGGCAGCTCTTGTGGAAGCCCTCGAGCTCGTACTCGGAAAGGTCGAGCGTGTAGACCTCCTCGACGCCCTCGGCACCGATCACGCACGGCAGGGAGGTGAAGATGCCCTCCTCGCCATACTGGCCGGTCATGAGCGTGGAGGCGGAAAGCACGGCGTGCTCGTTGTGCAGCACAGCGGCGCAGACGCGCGCGGCGGAGTTGGCGACGGCGTACTCGGTGCACTGCTTGCCCTGGTAGGTCACATAGCCGCCCTTGCGCGCGAGCTCCTCGACTTCCATGTGGTCAAAGGCGTACTTGTCGGGGTTCTCGGCCTGAAGCTCGTTGAGGCTCTTGCCGGCGATGGTCGCGGCCTTAAAGGCGGCCAGCTGGCTAAAGCCGTGCTCGCCGATCATGTAGGCGTCAATGGACTTGGGGCTCACACCGACCTTCTTGGAGATCTCGGTGCGCAAGCGGGCGGAATCCAGGCCGCAGCCCGAGCCGATGATCTTCTTGGGATCGTAGCCGGTCAGATGCCACAGCTCGGTGCACACGACGTCGCAGGGGTTGGAGATGCTCACGAAGATGCCGTCAAAGCCGGCGTCGACGATGCGCTTGGCAAAGGTGCGGGCGGCGTCGGTGGTAAAGAACAGCTCGCCGTCGCGGTTGCCGGCGGCCAGCGCGACCTTGCCGGCAGCGTTGACGATGACGTCGCAGCAGGCCAGCTCCTCGTAGTGGTCGTAGCAGTTGACGATCTTGGTGTTGTACGGGACAAACGAAAGGGAGTCGCGCAGGTCCTGGACCTCGGACGTCACCTTGGCCTCGTTGATATCGCACAGGTACAGCTCGTCGGCGATGCCCTGCATGAGCAGGCTGTTGGCGACATGTGCTCCTACGTGGCCCTGGCCGACCACACCGATCTTACGCGTCTGGTACATATATGTATCCCTTCGGCCGAGTTTTTCGCGTCGAACCATTGTAGCGTCCTGCCGCCACTTCGCTAGGCTAAAGCGCCGTAGATTTTTGGGACATGCCTTAATCTCTACTTTTGGAGTGATTTGGGTCGCTGACGGCATCGCTGGGTGATGTGCTCGCGCGGATGGGGCCGGTCGTTGTACCATAGCTGCAACTGACTCGTAAGGAGCATCCATGCCCATTCGCATCCCCGACGCCCTCCCTGCCGCCGCGCAGCTCGAGAGCGAGAACATCTTTGTCATGACCGAGTACCGCGCGCTGCACCAGGACATCCGTCCGCTGCGCGTGCTCATCCTCAACCTCATGCCCACCAAGATCGCCACCGAGACGCAGATCATGCGCAAGCTCTCCAATACGCCGCTGCAGGTTGAGGTGGATCTGCTGCGCACCAAAACGCACGAGGCCACGCATGTGAGTGCCGGCCACCTGGAGACGTTCTACCGCACGTTCGACGACATCCGCGACATCCACTACGACGGCCTGATCATCACGGGCGCGCCCGTGGAGCAGATGCCGTTCGAGGAGGTCGACTACTGGCCCGAGCTCTGCCAGATCATGGATTGGTCCACCACGCACGTGCACTCTACGCTGCACATTTGTTGGGGCGCGCAGGCCGGTCTGTACCATCATTACGGTATCCAGAAGTACGACCTGCCGGCAAAGGCGAGCGGCGTGTTCGAGCATTATCTGGTGAAGCCGCAAAGTCCGCTGGTCCGCGGCTTTGACGACCGTTTCTATGCCGTGCATTCGCGCAACACCGAGGTGCGCCGCGAGGACGTGGAGGCCGAGCCGCAGCTTGAGGTCGTGGCCGCGTCCGACGAGGTGGGCCTGTATATCGTCAAGTCGACCGACAGCCGCCGCTTCTTTGTCTTTGGCCATCCCGAGTACGACACCGACACGTTGCGCCTGGAGTACGAGCGCGACGTGAAGCGCGGACTCAACCCTCAGGTGCCGGCGCATTACTTCCCGGGCGATGACCCCACCGCCGAGCCGCGTAACGTCTGGCGCAGCCAGGCTCAGCTGTTCTACACCAACTGGCTCAACTACTACGTCTACCAGACCACGCCCTACGACCTGGCCCGCGCCGGCGAGGAGCACTAGGCTGCGGCTGTAGCCGTGGCTGATGTGACGGCGGTTAGGCGCTGACGATGTGGGGCAGCGGCAGGTCGTGGGCGTCGGTGGGAACGTGGCCGACGCGCTGTTCGTCAAAGGCGATGCCGATGATCTGACATGTGGCCGAAAGCGTGGGCAGGTAGCGGTCGTAGCAACCGCCGCCGTAGCCCAGGCGCGCGCCGGTTTGGTCGAAGGCCACGAGCGGCACGATAATCATGTCGAGAACATCGGCAGGCACGATAGGGAAGCGGTCGCTGTCGATGTCCATGGCCGTGAAGGCCCGCGTGGGGTGGGCGATAAACGGAGCCGCGGACGCATCGTCGACAGCAACTGCCCGCATGCACATGCGCTGGCCACAAGCTGTGGCTTCGGCTGCCGAGAGCATGCACGGATAGGCCACGCGCCAGTCGCGTTTGGCGGCCGCCGCGGCAAACGCGGCTGGGTCGACCTCGGAACCCATCGCAGCATAGACGGCAACGGTGCGTTGGCCCGCAGTGCCGCTGGACTCCATCAGCTCAACAAGCCGCGCGCAGATAGCGGCGGACTTCGCCGCCCGAACATCCAAATCAATAGCATCGCGCCGGGCAATCACCGCCCGCCGCAACTCAGCCTTATCCATCCCGGCCTCATCTCCCAGCCTACCAAAAAGGGACAGGTTTATTTTGGCAGGTTTTATCTGGGCAAACGCGATATGGGCAGTAAAGCCACCGCAAATATGCCTGTGAACTGCTCCCTTTGTGGTTGTTTGGGCCTATGCGTTAATGCTATAACGCCGCGGCGATCGCTTCAGTCACAAACTTATTGAGTGACTCACCCTTCTTTGCCGCTGCCAGCGCCGCTTGCTTGTGGAGCTCAGAGCCCGTTCTTACGTTGAACGACCCCTTAAAAGCCCGCTCGGGTTCCTTGCCCTTCTCGGCACAAAACTCAAGGTAATCGTCGACGGCGTCGTGGAAGCATTGCTCCACTTCTTCAACCGTGGAGCCTTCAAATACGATTGCGTCCCTAATGCCGGTGACCATACCTGTGAGCACATGCTGTTCGGCATCGAACTCGACTGGGGCGAAATAACCCTTGTATGCTAAAACGTTACTCATGACTACCTCCGACATCTTGCAGAAATCGAACGATGTTTCGAATGGTCCCCGCTGTCAATTCGTCAGATTTATGTGGCGCGTGCATTACGAACATCCTGCCATCTGATGGCCTGTAGAAGCGAACGCGCGATCCGGATGTCTTGCCTTTGTTGTCCATTTCAAAGCCATATGAAGCCATGACTTTTAAAAAATCGGTATACCGATACGTCGAAGGGCAGCTAAGCAGTTGGGCGATGAGTTTATCGGTCCGAGTCATCCCGCCTCACATTCTGCAACTATATCCTAGTTGCAATTTAAGTCCGATGCAAGCACCCTTACTATAGAACATGTGTACGTATAGAACAAGTGTTCGAACCAACACAAAGGCGCCTGCCCCTTCGTGGTGGTTTTTGCTGAAGGGCGGGTGTCTGCGGCGGTTTGTCTCGATCTGTAACAGTAACTCGGCAAAATTGGACTTAGATGTTACAGATTGAGACAAAGAGCTGGTGCCGTTCGGGAACGTCTCGATCTGTAACATCTGGAGCCGATATTGCCGTCTAGATGTTACAGATCGAGACAAACCGCCGCGGTGGGCTGCGCCGCCTCGCCCAAGCCGCAGAAAAAGGTAGATTTTCAGGCATGTCCCAAAAATCTACCTTTGTTGTGGTTAGCCCAGCAGGTCGATGACGTTGAAGCCGGCGTTGCTCTTGGCGATGACATCGCGGCCGCCAAAGACACAGGTCGGCGATTCGGCCGCGATGCGCGTGACGTCGGCGCCGAGCGTGCGCAGCTCACCGGGCGTGGCAGCGAGCATCTGGGCGCGGCGCTCCTCGCGTGCGTGCGGATCGAGCCCAGCCAGGTAGGTCGTGTTGCGGCGCTTGGTGAGCGCGTACGGCTTCACCGGCGCGTCCATGCCGCTCACGCAGCTCACGATAAAGCCCTCAAAGGCGGCCTCGTCGGGCTCAAAGCTGCCGAGCCATTCGCCCGCGCGTTCCACGCGCTCAATCGAGGGGTCGATTGCCGGGTCGCGGTAGGTGTAGAACGCCGTCTGGCGCTCGCCGGCTGCGCGGAATCCGCAGCCGTACGCACCGCCCTTCACGCGAATCTCGTTCCACAGGTAATCGTAGGAGAGCGCGTTGGCAGCCACGGCCCAAGCGCCTGTCACGTCAATGCCCAGGCGACGCGGATCGCACGCACGCGCGGCAAAGCAGATGTCGCTGGGGATGACAAAGGCCTCGTGGCGGTTGCGCGGCGTCGGCACCACGAGCGCGTTGCGGCCGGCATCGGCGCCTTCGCCAGCGCCCAGCCCCAGGTCGCCCGCGGCGGCCCAGTACGCGTTAAAGTCCCCGTCGCTGCCGGTAAAGCTCGCCATGCAGCCATCGGCCACAAAGATGCGCTCCGCCAGCTCGGCAAGCTTGGCGCGCAGGTCGTCCAGTCGCTCGTCAAAGTGCTCGAGCAGATTGCGCAGGAACAGGTAGAAGTCCACGCCCGAGAGCTGCTCGCGCACCACGGCCGAAGGCGAGCTGTAGCTCATCGCGCGACCCAGCGCCGCCGAGTGGCCGTTGTTGATAAAGCCCTGCTCAAGCCCAATGCGAATCTGCGTGAGCACGTCGCGAACGCGGTCGGCGTCGGCATCGAGCAAAAGCGTTCTCGACCACACCTCGCGCGGCAGGCTTGCCAGTGCGTCGATCTTTTCGGACAGGGCGCCGGCGCTCACCAGCAGGTAGGGGCGCACGTCGTCCACGTCGGGCTGGGTCATGACCTCGGTCGTAAAGCTCAAAAAGCCCAGCTTGCCGGCGAGCAAGTTGTCGAGCTCCTCGGCCGAGTGCTCGCTCGTGGGCAGCTGTTTGAGCAGACGGCAGAGTAGCGTCACATAGGGCAGGTCCTCAAACGCGACGCAGCTCAGGTCGAAATACTGCATGGCGTAGGCCAGACGGTTGGTGGGGATGCCGTGGCGTAGGCAGGGGATGGGCGCGGTTGTGTCCACGACCAGCGGCGGCTCGGGGCGCGCCTCGCCAATGTCGGACACGCGCAGGCGCGGCAGCGTGGCCTTGGCCTCGGGCGTGTCTTCGGCCTCCTGTGCGGCACGCAGCGCGGCCGTGCGCTTGACCACGTCGGCCAGCTCGGTATCGGTCATGGCATCGCGCCTAGCTGCCAGCTCGGCGGCCTCGGCACCCTCCGAACCCTCGGCGGCATCCACTGGCACCAGCTCGACCAGCGCCATGTGATTGTTTTGCAGCACCAGCTCGCGCAGCAGGTCCTCAAAGTAAGTGCCGTTTAGCTCGCCGCGCAGCTCCTCGTACACCGGGCCGTACTTGAGCGCCAGCGTCGCGGCGTCGTCATCGTAGAGCCACGTGCTCAGCGCGTCGCACGCAATGGCCACGCCGTCGGCGATACCGTAGTCGCGCTGGCGCAGATCGTATTCGTTGCTGCTGATGATGGCTTCCAGGCGCTCACGCGGAACGCCGTGCTCGCACAGGTCGCGGCAGGCGTCCTGGAACACGCGGCGCAGCTCACGCGCCACGCTGGGCTGCGCGTTTTGCAGCATGATGAGCTCGTAGGGCTGCAGGCTTTCGGCCGCGGTGTAGCTCACCACGTTGCCGCCCAGGCCGGCGGCCAGAATGGCCTTCTTAACCGGCGCTTCGTTGGAGCCCAGCAGCGCCTCGAACAGGATATCCGCCGCGATCGTGCGCTTGCGGTCGAGCGCGCTGCCCAGCACCAGGCCCAGGCCCACCAGGGCGTTCTCGGGCGTAGTGGCCATCTCGATGCGCTTATACTCGCAGGTCACAGGCTTCTGCACGTCCAGGGGATTGGGTGCCAGCGTGGACGGGTCCTCGCCGGCGGCAACGGCAGCGTCCATGCGGCGGCTCGCGGCACTCGGCTGCGACAGATAGCGCTCGTCCAAAAAGGCCAGCGCGCGGTCCACGTCCAGGTCGCCGTAGAGCGTGATGTAGGAGTTGGAAGGATTGTAGTGGCGCGCGTGCGTGTCCAGGAACTGCTCGTAGGTGAGCGCGGGAATCGCGCGCGGGTCGCCGCCGCTCTCGTGCGCATAGGCGGTGTCGGGATAGAGCGCGGCGTTGACGGCGTCGTCCAGCACGCTCATGGGGTCGGACAGCGCGCCCTTCATCTCGTTGAACACCACGCCGTTATAGTGCAGCGTGCCCTCGCGCAGGCTGGCGGCGCTGCCGTCGCCCTCGCCCTCGGCGCCCTCCGGCAGGTCCAGCTCGTAGTGCCAGCCCTCCTGCTCAAAAATGGTGGGCTTGGTGTAGATGGCCGGGTTGAACACCGCGTCCAGGTACACGTCCATCAGGTTGTACAGATCCTGCTCGTTGGTGGTGGCAACGGGGTAGATGGTTTTGTCGGGGTAGGTCATGGCGTTGAGGAACGTCTGCATGGAGCTCTTGATCAGATCGACGAATGGCTCCTTGACGGGGAACTTGGCCGATCCGCACAGCACCGAGTGCTCAAGAATATGGAACACGCCGGTGGAATCGGCCGGCGGCGTCTTAAAGCCAATGGCAAAGGCCTTGTTCTCGTCGTCGCACGCCAGGTACAGCAGGCGAGCGCCCGAGGCGGTGTGGCGCAGCACGTAGGCGTCCGAGTCGAGCTCGGGCACGGTCTCGCAGCGCTCGACGGCAAAGCCGTGGCAGGTGGTACCGGGCACCAGCAGCGCGGCAGCAGCGGCGCGCGGGTCGGTTGAGGTGGTGGGCATATGCAGCCTCCTTTGACGCCCCAGCGGGGGCGAATCGAGTCGAATCCTCGTGAGTATACCCATATGGGGCCGCGGCTCTGCGGCGAACTGAAGACGATGTGGGTGGACTAGCCTAGCTAGGTTGATAACGAATGCCGCGGGTAGCCGCTGCACCCCGCTAAAGTGAAATAACACCCCGTTTACCGAATCATTTAGGAAATATATGGACTCCTAAAAGTTCTAATATGATATAAGATATCTATCTATAAACTGCTGATTCCTTGCAAAGGTATGGTTGATATGGTTGAAGCAAATAGCGTTGTCCCCCTGTACAAACAGATTGCCCGTGCGCTTTCTGATTCGATCGCCAACGGCACGTGCCGCCCGGGAGATAAGCTCCCGACCGAGGCGGAGCTCATCGAGCAATTTGGCGTGAGCCGAATAACGGTTCGCTCCGCAATTAAAGAAATGGAAGATGCTGGGCTTGTTGAGAGGGCCCGCGGCAAGGGCACGTTCGTTTCGTCGGACACACAGATGTATGCCGCGGACGACCGTGAGAGCTTTACCCATTCGTGCCAGCTTGCGGGCAAGCAGGCGTCTACCAGGGTTCTCGCAATGGGCTGGGACTTCCCAAGCCTGCGAGACGCGAAGTTCCTGGGCGTAGACGATACCCAAAAGGTATTGCGTAGTCGTCGTCTGCGCCTTGTGGATGACAAGCCCACGATGCTGGAAACCAATAGCTATTCCGCTGCGCTTTCTTTTTTGGAGCATGAGTCCCTCGAGGATTCGCTGATGGCGGTACTCGATCGCCAGGGGATCAAGATGGGCCCCAACACGCGTACGCTCGAGGTCTGCTATGCGAGCGAGCTCGAGGCGGCATACCTTAACGTGGAGCTGGATTCTCCGCTGCTTCTGTTTGTCGACAGGCGCTATGCACCAAGCGGCGAGCCGCTTTTCATCTCCCGTCAGGTGTACTGCACCGAGCGACTGAAGTTCTATTTGTAAATTAGAGATAGATTGGTCAATTTACCGACCAATTGCTACCGTTCGCGGATTTGGAAAATAGACACACCGCGCAGGGTAGATTGCTAATATACTTTGTTATGACAATATAGTACGTCTTATTGATATTGGAGAACTATGAATAAGATATTGCTAGCGAGTCATGGTTATCTCGCCCAAGGTATGAAGAGCTCTCTCGAGATCCTGATGGGCGCCAACGACCGAATCGAGTGTCTGTGCGCCTATGTCGATGACGACACGAGGGATGTCGCAGCGCTTATCGATGCTTGGATGGAGTCGAAGGACCCTGCCGACTCTTGGTTTGTCGTGACTGACATCTTTGGCGGCTCTGTAAACAACGAATTCATTCAGAGGCAGACCGCCGGATCGTTTACGTTGATCACCGGAATGAACTTGCCGCTGCTGGTGGAAATGGCTACACAGCTGGACTCCCTGGATGCGGACAAGGCCAAAGCTGCGGTCGAGGGATCACGTTCGTTTATCATGCTTTGTGAGGCGGCGGACATGCTTGTCGATGTCGAAGAAGAAGAGTTCTAGTTAGTTCTGGTTCGAGCCCTAGCTAAGGGCCACGCCTGTCATTACCTTTATTACGTGCGGAGATGATTACGATGATTAAGCTTACGAGAGTTGATTACCGATTGATTCACGGCCAGGTCGCCATGTCTTGGACACATGCGCTGGATGTCGATTGCATCCTGTGTGCCAGCGACGCCGTGGCAAAAGACGACATGAGAAAAGCCGCATTGAGGCTAGCTCGTCCCAACGGCGTGAAGCTCGTCATAAAAGACGTAAACGCTGCTATCGAGGCGCTCAACAGCGGCGTCACCGACAAGTATTCGCTGTTTATCATTGTCGAGACGATCGAGGATGCCTATCGCCTTGCTAAGGGTTGCAAAGACATCAAGGAGATCAATCTGGGCGGAACTCGAAAGTCTCCCGAGACCACGCTTCATCCGACCCCCGCGATCTTTGCGACCGAAACCGATGCCGAGCATATCCAAGAGCTTGTGAACGATGGCGTGGTTATCGAAATCCGTCAGGTTCCCAATGACTCAAAGGTACTTGCCAAGGACGTTTTCTAGCTGGAAACATGCCATTGTCTAGCATTTATTAACCAGGTCCTCCTTTCTTAAGCCCGTCGATCATTTAATCGGCGGGCTTTTTATTAAAGAAAAATCAAAAAAAATCTGAAATAGCTCTTGCATAGTTAGTTATATAAAGTATTATAACGTCATGGGATGAATGAAGGGTTCATCCAAGTGAGTTAGGAGTAAGGGATGTTCAATTTCGATGAGCCTCGTTACGAGAAGGTTGTGAGCGATGCCCTCGCTCTCCGTCCTCAGATTGAGGCTGCCGTGGACAAGGTCTGCGAGCAGGGTTATTCCAACATCTTCTTCATCGGCTGCGGTGGCACCTGGGCCCACACGCTCCCGATGAAGTATTGGGTCGAGACCACCACGGCCGACGTCGACGTCCACTGCGAGATTGCCGCTGAGTTCCTCGCATGCCCGCCCAAGACCTTCAACAAGGACTCGGTCTGCGTCTTCTCCACCCGTACCGGCACCACCCCCGAGATCATCGAGGCCGCCAAGTTCTGCCAGGAGCAGGGTGCCCGCACGCTGATGTATGTCTCCAACGACAACACCCCGGCCACCGAGTACGCCGATTACAAGTTCTTCAGCTTCGCCGAGGACGACGTTCTGTGCGAGGCCATCTACACCTACCAGATCACGCTGGTCGCCCGCTTCCTCAAGAACGCCGGCGCCTTCCCCAAGTACGACACCTTCATGGAGGAGTTCGGCAACATCGCCCCGTACCTCATCAAGGCCAAGGACGCTCAGGACGAGCGCTGCGCCGCCATGGCCGAGGACTTCAAGGACACCGACTACCACATGGTGATCGGCTCCGGCATGCTCTGGGGTGAGGCCTACGACTACGCTATGTGCATCCTCGAGGAGATGCAGTGGATCAAGACCAAGTCCATCCACGCCGCCGAGTTCTTCCACGGCACCATCGAGCTGTGCGAGGAGGGCACGAGCCTCATCATGCTCTACGGCGAGGACGACACCCGTAAGCTCATGGACCGCGTGGACAACTTCACTCATATGCTCGCTGACGAGAAGGGCGTCCATGTCCGCGTGAACAAGTTCGACACCGCCGAGGTCGAGCTGCCGTTCAGCGACCCCGAGTTCCGCAAGATCGTCTCCCCGATGGTCACCTACACCATCACCGAGCGTCTGAGCTGCCATCTCGAGCACGTCCGTAACCACCCGCTCACCACGCGTCGTTACTATCACCAGATGAACTACTAATCCTCTCAAATTGCTGCGGTTGTCTGCAGGCGAGCTGCGCAGAATGCCTCGCCTGCAGACCTGTTTCTGGGGTTGATCGAAATGGTTGTCCAGTATCTTCTAGTTGCGCTGGTCGCATTTATTGCGTCCATGGACGAGCAATTATTTGGCATTACGATGCTTGGTCGTCCGCTGTTTACGAGCCTGTTCGTTGGCTTGATCCTTGGCGATGTCCAGCAGGGCGTTATCGTCGGCGCTGCTTTGGAGTCCATGTTCATGGGCGCCATCATGGTCGGCGCGGCGGTTCCTCCCGAGGTCTATGCCTCCGGCGTGCTTGGCTGCGCGTTTGCCGTCATTACGGGTACGGGCACGGCAACTGCCGTCGCGCTCGCCCTTCCCGTCTCCGTCTTCCTTCAGGTGTGGCGCAACTTCTGCTACGCCGTTCCGGGTGCCTTTGCCTGCAAGAAGATTGAGACCGCTCTGGCAAATCGCGATCTTGCCAAGGCGAACCTGTACCATCTGACCGTCGTGCCGCTGTCGATTGGCATTCCGTCTGCACTGCTGGTGTTTTGCTCGCTGTTCTTTGGTGCCGACCTCATCAACAATGCGCTCAACGCGATTCCGCAGTTTGTGATGGACGGCCTCAACGTTGCATCCGGCGTCATGGTCTGCATCGGCTTCGCACTTCTTATTAGGACCATGGGCGACAACAAGCTTCTTCCCTGGCTGTTCCTGGGATTCATTATGGTCATCTACCTCAAGATGGACGTTGTCGGTGTTGCCGCTGCCGCTATCTGCGTCGCGCTGCTCCTGGCCTTCCGCGAGGGCTCGGCCGGTCCGCAGGCGGTTGCCGAGGATGAAGAGGAGGACTTCTAATGGCTACCCAGAACACCGATCTCAAAGAGGCCAAGAAGGACGCGATTATGACTCCCGATATGTATCGGAGCATGTTCCTTCGCCAGTTTACGAGCCAGTGCTCGCAGTCGTACGACAAGATGATGGCAATGGGCTTCACGTACACCATTCAGAAGCCCCTGCGAAAGATCTATCCCAACGACGACGATTACTATGCGGCACTTGATCGCCATACCGAGTTCTTTAACATCACGCCTCATGTGCTTCCGTTTGTAGCCGGCCTAACGGTTTCGATGGAAGAGCAGGCGGCTGCCGATAAGAACTTCGACACGTCCTCGATTAACGCCATGAAGGTCGGCCTCATGGGACCGCTTTCCGGCATTGGCGATTCGTTCTACTGGGGTACGTTCCGCGTGGTCGCCGCCGGCATTGGTATTGGCATCGCTTCGACGGGCAACCCGCTCGGCCCCATCGTGTACGCGCTCATCTACTCCGTGATTAACTTTGCAACGCGTATCGTCGCCGCCCATCTGGGTTACGACCTGGGAACCAAGTTCCTGCAGCAGTCCGAAGAGAACAACCTTATGTCTCGCATGACGCATGCTGCCGGTGTCCTCGGAATGACCGTCATTGGCGCAATGATTGCGGCACAGGTCTCGCTGTCCACGGCTTTGACCTTTGATGTGGGTGGTTCGGAGATTGTCCTGCAGGATCTGTTCGATTCGATCTTCCCCGGTCTGCTGCCCTTGCTGGCAACGTTCGCTTGCGTTGCCCTCTATAAAAAGGGTGTCAAGACCATTTGGATTATTATTGGCATCTTCGCGATCTGCATCATCGGAACGGGTTTGGGAGTGTTCGCGGCGGCGTAATGTTGACTGCTACGCTCGCGCGTTGGATAACTAACTGACCGTTTGAAAACGGGGCTCGGCGTAAGGCCGGCCCCGTTTTTTGTTTGAGGGACTTTCCGACCGTCCAAAAATCCACGCTCGTTCATTACTCACGTATCTCTCATCTCTCATTCGTCACTAATACGAGAGATAACAGAAAGACGAGAGATAAATATGAGAGATAACTGATCAGCAAAGAGACAAGCAATCATGGTATTGTCTCAATACTGATTGTTCTACCAGCAAAAACATGTTTAAATGAAACAAATGGCAGATATCTTATCTTTCATCTCTCACTTATCTCTAATATGAGAGATAGCAGAAAGATGAGAGATAATTACGAGAGATAACTGAGAGACGAAGGAAATCTATTCGCGGCATTCTCCGCCGGGCCGAGCGAAAGGACATGCAGATGAACGAAAACGAGCTGACCGGTCTGCTCGAGTCTTTAAGGCGCATGGGCTCGGACGATCTTAACGTCGAGGTCAAGGAGAGCGCCACGACGCTTTCCCGCGACGTATGGGAAACGGTTAGCGCATTCGCGAATACCGCTGGCGGAATTATCGTGCTCGGCGTGAGCGAGCGCGCGGGCTTTGTCCCGGTTGAGAACTTTGAGACCGAGAAGGTGCTCAACCAATTCGTAGCGGGCATGGGTGATGCCGGCGGGCGCGGAAAACTGGCCAATCCGCCCAAATACACCATTGAACGCGTGGAGCTCCAGGGCACCGTGGTTCTGGTCATCACGATTGAGGAGCTCGACCCGTCTAGCAAGCCTTGTTATGTCATAGAGCGGGGCGCTCAAGGCGGCAGCTACAAACGCATCGATGATAAAGATGTTCCGCTCTCGTCGACCGAGGTCCTGTCCTTGTCATCGTATGAACGGGCGAGCCCCAGTGATCGCGATGCAGTGCTCGGCGCGGTCGCAGGCGATCTTGACGAGGCCCTGGTCGACCGCACGATAGAGCGTGCTTTCTCACTGACACCTCGTGCGATGCGCGGCGCGCCGGACAAGAAAACGAAGCTGGAGCGCCTGAATTTCCTCGACTCCCAGGGCAATGTCACTAAGGCCGGACTCCTGGCTGCGGGTGCCTATCCTCAGCAGTTCTATCCCAAGCTCTTTATCGATGTGGCGGTCTATGCCGGAACGCAGAAGGGCGCGGCGGGGTCGTTGAGGTTCATGGACCGTACGATCTGCGAGGGAACGTTGGGCGAAATGATCTCGGATGCCGTCGCGGCAATCGCCAAGAATTTGCGGCGAACCTCGACGATCCAAGGCGTCTCGCGTGTCGACTCGCTGGAGATTCCCGAGGAGGTCCTGCGCGAGGCGATTGCCAACGCCGTAATCCACCGAGAATACGGAGATCGGTTCTGTGGGCAATCGATCGCTGTTGACGTTTTTGATGACCGTATCGAGGTGACGAACCCCGGCGGCCTATACGGAGGAAAGACTCGCGAGAACCTGTTTGACGGCAACTCCCGATGTCGCAATGCGACGCTTGTGAAGCTCATGTCGATTGTCCCGCTGCCGGATGGCGCAGGTTCGCCGGCTGAGGGCAATGGCTCGGGCATCCCGATGATGATCGATGCCATGCGCGCGCATGGTCTGGCCGAGCCCCTGTTCTGCCCGGGGTTCGATCGGTTCAAGGTCGTACTTTACCGTTCAAAGATCGAGCCGGTCGATCATGGCGGGGGCTTAATTGTGACGGCACTCAAACATTACGGCGAGCTGGGGACGCGTGAGCTGGCAGAGCGCACGGGGCTCACAATTTCCCAGGTTAGGTCGCGCGTCAACGCGCTCATTGCTCAAGGCGAGCTTGAGCCCACGGCGCCGGCGACGAGCCGCAACCGCAAGTATCGACTGTTGGAGCGCGTGGAATAAATGCGTTAGCGGACGAGGCGACCCAATAATCGACCCTCGATTGGCGCCAACTAAGGTTAAGCGGTTGTTGCCCAGTTGACGGTGATGCTAAAGACTCGGCTTACGCCGGCATGGCCGCGAACCCGTCCATCAAGAACAGCCTAAGAACCAGTTTGATGACATATCCCGGTTTGACTTCAGCCGCGTCAAAGACGTGGCGCTCGGCGAGCTCGCTGCAGTATGCATAGATGTCGCGGATAAGGTCCGCGCCCGAGAGCGTAAACATGTAGCCTGCGTCCGAAAGCGCATTGGGCGCGGCAGGCAACTTGGCCATGTGGCAGAACGTTTGCAGGTCGGGCGCCATAACGTTCTGGTAGTCGAGGTGGCCGTTGGCATCCTGCGCGGCAAGCTCCAATTGGCGCACAAAATCCAGCGCCGCCGCTAACACAAAGCTCGGCGTAGGCGCATTGACGTCCTGAGTGGTCGCCACAAGCCTGCCCGCCGTCTGCGTGACAAGCCAAGCGACCTCGCGCTGGCAACGCACGGCCTTGCGTGTAACCGGCTTGATGGACGAAGAAGAAACGCTCCCCTTGGGCGGATTCGAAACAGCCACAAGAACCTCCCATGAACGACCCGGCCCAACAAGCCCAGATGAAACACGTGCTACATCAGTATACAGGGAAGTGGGGTAGCGGGGTACAAGCACGCCAGCGGCAAACCGAGAGCATCAACGATGTGCCGATCGCGGAATGAGATCTCG
>CATWCP010000013.1 GCA_958349325.1 uncultured Collinsella sp. | reverse complement strand
CGGCCTTCCTGGGCATTTGGCTGCTCGTGGTCTATGCGCCGCTCGCCCACATGGTCTGGGGCGGCGAGGGTTCCTTTATCGGCGACATCATCGGCGCGCTCGACTTTGCCGGCGGCGACGTGGTGCACATTTCGTCCGGTCTCACGGGCCTGATTCTCTGCCTGATGCTCGGCCGTCGTCGCGGTTTTGGCATGGTGAGCTATCGTCCGCATAACGTTCCGTTTGTGGCGCTGGGCGCCGGTCTGCTTTGGTTTGGCTGGTTTGGCTTTAACGGCGGCAGCGAGTTTAGGGCCGACGCCGTGGCGGCACTCGCCATCCTCAACACCGTGACGGCCAGCGCGGCGGGCATGATCTCGTGGCTTGCCGTCGAGCGCGTGCACACCGGTCGCCCCACGCTGGTGGGCGCTAGCACCGGTCTGGTCGCGGGCCTCGTGGTGGTCACGCCGGGCGCGGGCTTTGTCGAGCCATGGGCAGCGCTGGTCATGGGCCTGATCGTCTCTCCCGTCTGCTACCTGGCCATCAGCCATCTTAAGACCAAATTTGGCTACGACGATGCGCTCGACGCGTTCTGCTGCCACGGCATCGGTGGCATCCTGGGCGGCGTGCTCACGGGCTTGTTCTGCGTGCCGGAGCTTTCGTGGACCGGTAAGGGCGGCCTGTTCTACACGGGCGGCGTGTCGCTGCTCATCTCGCAGATCTTAGGCATTGTGGTGACGGTCGCTATTGTGCTGGTGCTCGACTTGGTGATCGCCGCGGTGGTCAAGGCGCTGTTCCATGGCAGCCTGCGCGTGGACGAGGCCGACGAGGCGCTGGGCCTGGATGCGAGCCAACACGGCGAGAGCGCGTATCCCTCGTTCTCCGGACTCGATTAGCGACACGGCTTTCCCAGGCACCCGATCTTGCCCCTCAAACCGTCGCTTGCGTACCGAAGTACGCGGCGCTCCTCTTTCGGGGCAATCTCGGGCACCTCGAAAACCCGCGTCATTGAATGGCAATTCATTTCTTTTATTGAAGAGAGGAATTCACTATGAAGAAAATTACGGCTATTGTGCGCCAGGAGAAGCTTGAGGTTCTTAAAGATGCGCTGTTTGCTGCTGATGTGCGCGGCATGACCATCAACCAGGTGCAGGGCTGCGGTGCGCAGCATGGCTGGAAGGAATACGTGCGCGGCAACGAGTTGCTTGTCAACACGATCCCTAAGGTGCAGTTCACGCTCATTTGCGCCGATGAGCATGTCGACAGCATTGTCGACATCATCTGTAACGCCGCACGCACCGGAGCCGTCGGCGATGGCAAGATCTGGGTCGAGCCGGTCGAGGAAGTCATCCGCATCCGTACCGGCGAACACGGCCCCGCCGCGGTGTAGAATCGACCGTCTACCATCCGCAACGTTAAAATGCTGTAATGAGGCACAAGACTTGCGTTGCGGATGGACGGATTATGGGTCGTAATAAATATCCCGAGGAGACGGTCGCGAAGATTCTCGACGCGGCGCTGGAGCTATTCTGCGCACAGGGTTATGAGGGGACGAGCATTCAAGATATCGTCGACCGCCTCGATGGCATGACCAAGGGTGCTATCTATCATCACTTTAAGAGCAAAGAAGAGATTTTCAACGCCGCATTTGATCGGGCAATGGCTCCGATTGTTGAACAACGTCGCTCAACGCTTGGTATCGGCAATATGACCGGAGCCCAAAAGCTCAAGCGACTGTACGCGCCCGAGTCTGTCGTTCCGCAAATTGAGCTATGGGCACGCATGCATCCTGCGGCAGATCCGGTAAAAAGCTCGCGTCTACTGGCGATGCAGTACCAGGGCTCGTTCGACGAGTCGGCCGATGGCTGTCTTTTGCCAGTGATCGAGGAGGGCATCGACGATGGCTCCATTGTGTGCAAATGCCCGCGCGAAGCGGCTGAGGCCGTATCGTTGTTGGCGAATCTTTGGCTGCTGCCGCTGTTCCGTCCGCTCGAGACCAAGGATCGAATGCTCGCTCGCGCTCAATGTTTGGCGCAGATGGCGGCCGCGGTGGGACTCGATTTGGGGGAAGAAGTGCTTCAGACAACGGCGCAGATTTGGGACGTATGGGACCGCGCCGGGTGGTAATATAGATACTGACGGTATGTAATTGATTTGTAAGGGTAGCCACGGCTGCCCTTTTCAAGTCATTAAATACATACTAACGGTATGTATAGGGGATAGGCTTATGGCTGGGATGCGAAGAATTAGCGTTTCATTGGCGCCAAAAACAGTGCGATCTATCAGGCTTTTCGGTCTTCTTGTTGCACAGCTGTGCGCGTATTCGATGTTGTCGGCACTGTGCTTTGCGTGCCCGCTTTACTTGTTCGATTGCAGCGGCTCGTCAACGTTATATGGTGCCGTCGCGGCGATAGCGTTCGTGCCGGGCGTGCTTGCGACTCCGGCTGGCGGAATCTTGGCGGATCGCGGGAGACATCGCGGGGTTCTTGTGGTGCTCGGCATTGTTCTGATGGCTGCATCGCTGTTGTTTATCCCCATGAAGCGGTCGCTGCCTCTTGCGGTTGTCGTGGCAGCAATGCTTTGCGTCCAATATGGCATCCAATCGCTGCTGAAGCCGATGCTTCAAATTGAGACGGTGCGCATGACGGGCCCAGAAAAGGTTGAGCGTGCCACTGCGTTGGTCTCGCAGATAACCATGGCGAGCAATATCTTGGGGCCTGTAGTCGGGACGGCAGTCTATGGGTGCTTTGGTATCGATGCTCTATGCGAAACCGCGGCGTTGACGTTTGCGATGTCAGCCCTACTGTTCGGGGGCGCACTCAAGCAAAATGCCTCATCTGGAATGACAGGGGACAGTACGACTTGCTCGACATGCCGAAGCGATTTTCGGGAGTCGATTCGGTACCTGTTTCAAAACGCATCATTGCTCGTTGTGTTTTTGCTTGCGGCTATTTTGAACCTTGCGTTAGTTGGGTTAACGATTGGTGCTCCCGTTATTGTTGCAAAGCATCTCGGAATGCAATCATCCTTTGTTGGGATTATTGAGGTGGCTATGGGCTTAGGTGGTCTTGTCGGCAGTGGTTTGGTCGGTATTTGGCCGCATCGTTTTTCCTTCAAGGGCATATGTCGATATGTTGCGATGATTTGTTTTGGAGTCGTACCGATTATTGTCACGCTACTGAGCGGTCCTGATGAATTAGCGTTTGCCGCGCTTGCGGCCGGCTCGGCATGGGTCATGGCGTGGGCAAGCATTGCATCGGTCGAAATCGTTTCATTTGTTCAGCGGTCAGCGCCAAAGGAACTCTGCGGAAAAGTTCTGGCACTCGTTTATATGATGCTTTCCTGTGCAACGCCTATTGGCCAATTGGTTTACGGGCTCGCATATGATCGATGGGCTCCGGCGATTGTATTCGCAGGAATGTTGGCGGTGCTGACATTGACGACGGTGCAGTTTTATCGGCTGAAAAGTCGCTTGTGGCAATTGTCTTAAGGCGTAGGGGCACCGTAAATTAGTGGAGGCGGTGGTACGCCGCGCCGGGACGGCATTGTTTAGGCATGCCTCTCCTTCGTCTACAATATCGTGCAGACGAAGGAGAGGCATGCCCATGATCAAGATGTTTGCGAGTGACTTAGACGGAACGCTGTTGAATGCCCTGCACGAGGCAGACGGGACCATTCGCCGTGCCATTCGCGAGCTGACCGAGGCCGGCCTGCATGTGGTTCCCGCGACCGGACGCTCGACGCTGCCGATCGGCGAGCATGGCTTTACAGGTCTGGCGCTTGACGCCTGCTGCTCTAACGGCTCCATCGTGCGCGACAGTCATGGCGAGGTGCTCAAAACCTGGACCATCGACCCGCAGGTTACCGAGGAGCTGCTCAAGGCGTTCCCGGACATTTGCTTCGACTGCTCCACGCCCGACGGCATGTTCTCGAGCGGTTCGTTCGAGATGCACCAGGCGGGCTTTAAAAAGGACAGCCCCATCAAGCGTATTGTGATGCGCGGCATGCGTGCACGTGGCGGGTATCACGAGGAGCAGTATTTCGATCAGTCGATCGGCGACATCCTGCGTCACGATGTATGCAAGATTAACTGTCGCGTGACCTCGCCCGAGCTGGAGCGCGACCTTAAGGCGTATTTGGCCGAGCGATCGGACCGCGTGGTCAACGCGCCGTTCGATCCGGTGATGTTCGAGATCACGGACGTGGCGTGCAACAAGGGCGAGAGCGTGGCCTGGCTGGCGGGCTACTACGGCATTGCCGAGGATGAGGTCGCGGTTTACGGAGACGGCGGCAACGACATCGCCATGCTCAAACGCTTCCGCCACAGCTACGCGACCAAAAACGCAAGCGATGCTGCCAAGGCCGCCGCGAGCGCGACTATCGGCAGCTGCATGGTCCACGCCGTCCCCAAACACATGCTCGCCACCATGCGCAAGCAGAATTCCTGCACCGTAATCGAATAATGTGACAAAGGGACAGCCCCTTTGTCACAGGTGACGCTGGTCTCTTGAAATACGAACAAACATTCGCATATCTAACTGCGCTTTGATAGAATTGATACTGTTGGCGGCAGTTCCATGTGCCGGGCAACGCCCTCCATCTGATGGGAGGTGATGCCCATGACCGATCTGATTGATTTCGTGAGACTTCTGACCGCTTTGGTCTCGTTCTTCACAGCGCTCGTCGGGCTTTCCGAGGCACTCAAGCAACGTTCGAAGCAACGTAAAAGGGGTCGCCGCCGCTAAGGCGTTGACCCCTTAATCCAAGCAACGGCGCTGCCCAGCTTTCCAGAACTTGGGCTGCCGTCGACACTATTCTACCCACGAATGACATTTTGAACAATCGGCAATGCCGCTCCAAAAGCCAGGCACAACTGGCACAACCTAGGCGGTCGCTGAATGTGACAAAGGGGCAGCCCCTTTGTCACATCCAAAATATTGCCTTTACGTGTTGATGCACACGGTGTGCAATAATACTCGCACTGTGCAATAGCGCACAGGCTGAGTAACAAGGAGGACGCTTGTCCCAGCTCGAGAAATGCGATCGCCGGTCCCTTCGCTCGCAGCGTGCCCTTCGCCAGGCACTTGCCAGCGAGCTTGCCGAAAGCGGCGACCTTTCGCGCATTAATGTCGCGTCGCTCACCGAGCGCGCTGGCCTTACGCGCCGCACGTTCTATTCGCACTACCGCGATATTCCCGACTTTATCAATCAAATCGAGGACGGCTTGCTGGCCGAGATCCGTGAGCGCATTGAGCTCATCACCGCAGCTCAGCTGCCCGACCTCTATCACAACATCGATGATCTTGAGCCGGCACCCGGTTCGGTTGAGCTGCTGCGCTATCTTGCGGCCAATCGCGACCTTATCGGGGCCCTGCTGGGCCCGGGCGGCGACCCCGCCTTTATTAAAAAGATCATCGATACCGCACGCGAGGCCGTGGTGCCGCGTGCACAGACGGGCATTTTGGGCTTGGCGCTGGGCACGTTCTTCGACTACTACGTTACCTACGTCGTGAGTGCCGAGGTCGGCCTGATTCAGCGCTGGTTTGAGCGTGGGCTCACCGAATCGCCCGAGGCCATGGCGCGCATTATGACGGTGCTCGCTTTTGTGCGCCCTGGTGACCTGTATGGCCAACCCATCGATATCAATGTGCCGGAATACGGCATGAAGCTATTGAACTTGCAGCTCGAGGACGCGGCCGACACCGCCGCAACCGTCGAGTCCAACAACTAAGAGGAGAGACAATGAGCAAACTCGTCGAGGGCATCAAGGACCGTATGGTCGCTGCCGCGCGTGAGGCTGCACCCGCCGTGGTGGATGCCGCGCAGAAGGCGGCGACCGCTGCTGCCGAGAAAGTTGCCGAGGCAGTCGCCGATGCCAAGAACGCGGCAGGGGAGACGTCCGTCGCTAGCGAGTCCGCCACCGCCGCTGAGCCCGTAGCCGCCGCCCACACCCCCGAAGGCGCGATCTTCAACCCCGAGAACGCTCGTGGCAACCTGCACTTGGGCATCGACGTGGGCTCCACCACCGTTAAGCTCGCTGTGCTCAACGACGACAACCAGATTGTCTACGCCAAGTACCAGCGCCACCACACCGACGTCCGTGCCTGCGCCCGCGATCTGTTCGAGGGCGCTGCGACCGTGCTGCCGACGGCCCAGATGACCTGCGCCATTACCGGCTCGGGTGGCCTGCTGCTGTCCCAGTGGCTCGACCTGGAGTTTGTCCAAGAGGTCATCGCCAGCAAGCGTGCCGTCGAGACCCTCATCCCGGCCACCGACGTCGCCATCGAGCTGGGCGGCGAGGACGCCAAGATCATCTACTTCGACAACGGCATCGAGCAGCGCATGAACGGTACCTGCGCCGGCGGTACGGGCGCGTTCATCGATCAGATGGCAACCCTGCTGCACACCGACGCCAGCGGCCTCAACGAGCTCGCCGCCAACGCCACCACCATCTATCCCATTGCTAGCCGCTGCGGCGTCTTTGCCAAGACCGACGTGCAGCCGCTGCTCAACGAGGGCGCCCGCCCCGAGGACGTGGCTGCCTCCATCTTCCAGGCCGTCGTGACCCAGACCATCTCGGGCCTGGCATGTGGCCGTCCCATCCGCGGCAACGTCGCCTTCCTGGGCGGCCCGCTGCAGTATCTCTCCGAGCTGCGCCACCGCTTCTACCTCACGCTCAACCTGAATGAGGAGCACCGTATCGTGCCCCAAAATGCCCACCTGTTTGTGGCGAGCGGCGCCGCCATGGCGCACGAGTCCAACAAGCTCAGCACGTTCCCGCAGCTCATCGAGGCCATCGATGCCCTGGGTGACACGCAGGGTGCCGAGGTCGAGCGTCTGGATCCGCTCTTTGCCACCGACGAGGACTTTGCCGAGTTCAAGACCCGCCACGACACCGAGGTCGTCCCCAAAGGCAAGCTCGACGGCTACACCGGCCGCGTGTTCATCGGCATCGACGCCGGCTCCACCACCATGAAGGCCGCACTCGTGGGCGAGGACGGCCAGCTGCTGCACACCTGGTACGGCAACAACAACGGCGACATCCTGGGCACGGCCAAGGTCATCATGGCCGATTTCTACAACCACATCCCCGCCGGCTGCACCATCGGCCACGTGACCACCACGGGCTACGGTGAGGCGCTGCTCATCGAGGCCCTCAAGGCCGACTCCGGCGAGATTGAGACCGTCGCGCACCTGCGCGGCGCCAAGGCGTTCCTGCCCGGCGTCGAGTTCATTCTGGACATTGGCGGCCAGGACATGAAGTGCCTGCGCGTCAAGGACGGTGTCATCGAGCACATCATGCTCAACGAGGCCTGCTCGTCGGGTTGCGGTAGCTTTATCGAGAGCTTCGCCGTCTCTATGAACATGGACGTGCGCGCGTTCGCCAACGCTGCCATCCATGCCAAGGCTCCGGTCGACCTGGGAAGTCGCTGCACAGTCTTTATGAACTCGCGCGTCAAGCAGGCGCAAAAGGAAGGCGCCACGGTGGGCGACATCGCGGCCGGCCTGTCCTATTCCGTCATCAAGAATGCCCTGTTCAAGGTCATTAAGCTGCGCGACCCCAAGGAGATCGGCAGCCAGGTGATCGTCCAGGGCGGCACCTTTATGTCCGATGCCACGCTGCGCGCGTTTGAGCAGCTCACCGGCGTGCATGCCGTGCGCCCTGACATCGCCGGCTGCATGGGCGCCTACGGTGCGGCCCTGCTCGCCCGCGATCGCGCCGGCGCCGACGGCACTTCGACCATTCTTTCTGCCGAGGACATCGCGCACCTCACCGTGACGCAAAAGCATGTCCGCTGCGGCCGTTGCTCTAACAACTGCCAGCTTACCGTCAACGACTTTGGCGGCGGCAGGCGCTTCATTACCGGCAACCGCTGCGAGAAGGGCGCTGGCCACAAAAAGCAGAAGACTGAGGCCCCCAACCTCTTCAAAAAGAAAAACGAGCTGCTCTTTAACCGCGAGGTCCTGAGTCCCGACGAGGCCCCGCGCGGCACCGTGGGTATCCCGCGCGCACTCAACATGTACGAGAACTACCCCTTCTGGCACGCGTTCTTTACACGCCTGGGCTTTAGCGTGCAGCTGTCCGACCAGTCGAGCAAGAAGACCTACCAGGCGGGCATCGAGTCCATGCCGTCCGAGAGCGTGTGCTATCCGGCCAAGATGAGCCACGGCCATGTTATGAACCTTATCGACCGTGACGTCGACTTTATCTGGATGCCGTGCGTGCGCTGGGAGCGCAAGGAGGATCCGACCGCCGGCAACTGTTACAACTGCCCCATCGTCATGAGCTACCCCACAGCGCTGGCGCTCAACATCGACGAGATTCGCGAGCAGAACATCGAGTTCCTGTATCCGTTTGTGCCCTATCACGACAAGACCGAGCTCAAGCGCCGCTTGTATCAGGTGCTCGCCGTCGACCGTGTGGCCGATGCTGAGGCCGGTCGCGGTCGCGTGCGTGGACCCAAGATCACGCGCTCCGAGGTCGATGCCGCCGTCAACGCCGCCTTCGAGGCCGATGCGCGTTTCCACGAGGATATCCAGACCATGGGCGAGGAAGCCCTTAAGTGGGTCGAGGACCACGGCGGTCACGGCATCGTACTCGCCGGCCGTCCCTACCACAACGACCCCGAGATCAACCACGCCCTGCCCGAGCTTATCTCGAGCTTTGGCTTTGCGGTCTTTACCGAGGATTCGCTTGCGCATCTGGTAAAGCCCGAGCGTCCGATTCGCGTCGTCGACCAGTGGATGTACCACAGCCGCCTGTACGCCGTCGCCCGCTTTGTGACGATGCGCAACGACCTGGACCTGATCCAGCTCAACTCCTTCGGCTGCGGTCTGGATGCTCTGACCACCGATCAGGTGCAGGAGATTCTGGAAGCCAGTGGCAAGATCTACACCGTGCTCAAGATCGACGAGGTGTCCAACCTGGGCGCCGCGCGCATCCGCATCCGCTCGCTCATGGCGGCGCTCAAGGACCAGGAGGCCGAGCGCTTGGCCGAGGCTACGGCCGCGGGCGAGGCCTACGAGCAGGGCGATGCCGCGCCGGTGGCTCCCTCCAAGGATGCCCCCGCGTTCGCGAGCCGTAAGTTTACGTTCGAGGCGCAGCGTGAGAGCGTCTCGACCGCATGGCCCAAGGTGCCCTTTACCGAGCAGATGCGCGACGAGGGCTACACCATCCTGTGCCCGCAGATGGCGCCGATCCACTTTGACCTGGTCAAAGAGGTGTTCCGCGGTGCCGGCTACAACTTGGAACTGCTGCCCTCAACCGATCACGACGCTGTCGAGGCTGGCCTGCGCTATGTGAACAATGACATTTGCTACCCGTCGATTCTGGTAACGGGTCAGATTATGGAGGCCATCGAGAGCGGCCGGTACGACCTGTCCAAGACGGCCGTGGTTATCAGCCAGACCGGCGGCGGCTGCCGTGCCACCAACTACATCGCACTCATCCGCAAGGCCCTGCGCGAGAGCGGCCACCCCGAGATTCCGGTGATCTCGCTTTCGGCCGTGGCGCTGGGCGAGGACAACCCCGGCTTTAAGATTACGCCGGCGTTGCTTAAGCAGGCAGTCTACGCGGTGCTCTTTGGCGACGTGATGATGCAGATGCTCTATCGCTGCCGTCCGTACGAGGCCACGCCCGGTGCTGCCAACGCACTCTACGAGGAGTACATGGCGCGTGCCCGCAAGCTGGCGCCTAAGTTCAACCGTCACAACTACACCAAGCTGTGCCGCGAGGCCATCCGCGCGTTCGACACCATGCCGCTCGTGGGCGAGGGCACCAAGCCGCGCGTGGGCGTGGTTGGCGAGATCCTGGTCAAGTTCCATCCCACAGCCAACAACCACGTGGTCGATGTTATCGAGCGCGAGGGCTGCGAGGCAGTGGTGCCGGGCCTGCTCGACTTCTTCCTGTACTCCATGAGCAACGCCGAGCTGCAGAAGGACGAGCTGGGAAGCTCTGCTACCACGCGCGCTGGCATGCAGGCGCTCATCAAGCTCGTGGACTGGATGCGTACGCCGGTGGAGGAGATGCTCGAAAAGTCCCGCCGCTTTGAGGCTCCCGAGCGCATCGGCACCATGGCCGACAAGGCCCGCACGGTGCTTTCTGTGTGCAACAACATGGGCGAGGGCTGGCTGCTCACGGCCGAGATGCTCGACCTGATCGACCACGGTGCGCCCAACATCATCTGCACGCAGCCCTTCGCGTGCCTGCCCAACCACGTGGTGGGCAAGGCCGTGATCAAGGAGCTGCGCCGTCAGCACCCCGAGAGCAACATCGTTGCAGTGGACTACGACCCCGGTGCGTCTGAGGTCAACCAGCTCAACCGTATTAAGCTCATGATCAGCGTGGCAAAGGAGAACATGCGCGCTGGCAAGGGCTTTAAGCTCGAGAAGGTGGCGCCGCTCGCGATGGACGAGGTCACCGGCCAGATGCGTGCCCACGACGGCTGCGTGAGCTGCGGTTCGGTCGATGAGAGCGCCGTGGCGTCGGTCGCTGAGCGCCTGGGACGCGGCATTAAGAAGTAGCTGGCCTGCTATGGGCTGGATATGAGACAAACGGGTGGTGGCCGTACCGGCTACCACCCGTTTTTGCTTGGACATATGTTGCGTAAACGCCCCGACTATCACCCTTTGCGAACTCAGATTTCGGAAGTATGCGGCAAAATCTGAATAGACCGAGCACACCGAATATGTCCAAGCCCTGTACCTGCGGTTTTATTGGCGGAAAATCGGGGGGTGCTCAAGGGTTCCGGAATTTGCCGCATACTTCCGCAAACGACGTCTCGGTGGCACAAAAAATCGCCCTCGGAACCCTGAGATAATGAACAGATGTAGCCGTTCGCCGCAAATTACCGTCCGTTTATAGAACCCACCCCCAGTGTGCAGCCCTCTTACGGTTGAATAAATACACATCTATGGAATTACGTAAGAGAGGACTGTTCCTATGAGCTACAAGACCGTTTGCGTTGCCGGCGGCGGCGTGCTGGGAAGCCAGATTGCCTTTCAGGCTGCCTACTGCGGCTTCGATGTAACGATTTGGCTGCGCAGCGAGGGCAGCATCGGTCGCACCCAGCCCAAGATCGATCATGTGCGCGAGGAGTACATCGCGGCAATCGAGGGTATGGCGGACGGCACGGGCGAGTGGTGCTCCGGTATCGCCGATAGCGGCAAGCCCTTCGACAAAGAGGCGGCACTCGCCGCCGTTGAGCGCGCCTACTCCACACTCAAGCTGGAGCTCGATCTTGCCAAGGCAGTGGCCGACGCCGACTTGGTCATCGAGTCTATGGCCGAGGACACCCAGGCAAAAATCGATTTTTACAAGAAGCTCGCCCCGGTCCTTCCGCAAAAGACCGTCGTCGTGACCAACTCCTCCACGTTACTGCCGAGTACCTTTGCCAAGTACACTGGCCGCCCCGAGAAGTACCTGTCGCTGCACTTTGCCAACTCTATCTGGAAGAACAACATGACCGAGGTCATGGCACAGGACCAGACCGACAAGCGCTACTTCGATGAACTCGTCGACTTTGCCAACGACATCCGTATGCTGGCGTTGCCCGTCAACAAGGAAAAGAACGGTTATCTGCTCAACTCCATGTTGGTACCGTGGCTGCTTTCGGGCCTTGATCTGTACGTCTCGGGCGTGAGCGATCCCAAGAGCATCGACCTCGCGTGGACGCGTGGCACCGGCGCTCCCAAGGGCCCGTTCCGCGTATTCGACACGGTGGGTATCCAGACGGCCTACAACATCGTCATGCAGTATCAGAAGGTGCCGGGCCTGGTGAGCCCGCTGCTCAAGAAGATGATGATGCCCTACAACTTTAAGGCCATGGCCTCCGTTCTCAAGAAAATGCTCGACGAAGGCAAGCTGGGCGAAAGCTCGGGCGAGGGCTTCTTCAAGTACTAAGAACGATCCCTCGGGGTCGGAGGAAAACGGATCATTTTCGGCCGCCAGCAGTGAGAAGATGGACCCAGAAATAGAAAGGAGTGGCAATGGGCTGGCTCGGGCTTTGAAGACAAGTTATTGCAGGCCCAGGGCGATTTCTCGCTCAATGCAGGCCAGCACAGCGTGACGTATCTGCCGAGTTCTGACACGGCAGCGACTGGTCGCTACCAGGTGCTGCTATACGACAACAACTTTGGTGCGACCGAGCGCTATCCCAAGTTCGACTGGGGCCAGCTGGGCGCCGCGGTGGCGACCGACTACAGCAAGGGAACGCATTCGTTTGGGCGCATCTTTACGGTGGACGAGACCGTGCGCACCTACGAGCTTGTGGACCAGATCGCCGTGCCGTTCTCGGGCTATGCGAGCAGTGCGCAGCGCGTCGGCGATTCGAATAGCATGCTCGTGGCATCGGTCATGGCCAAGACTTTTGCCGAGTACGATCGCTATGGACTGCCCATCGCCACCTACGAGATGGAAGCCGAGAAGTACATCTACCGCGTGTACAAGTACGAGCTGTAGCGCTGCGCTTGGCTGCGTCTGTGCCCCGTGGCTGCGCGCGCTCGCGCCGGGCCCGCCTCGCGTCCCGCATCACTTCACGTCAAACTCCACGCGATCGAGTTCAGGCACGTTGAGGTCGATGAGCTTGCGGGCGACGTGACGGTTGTGTGCCCCAAGCGCCTCGCTTGTCGTCACATGGGCGACAATCTCGCGCTCAACGATGCCCTCCTCGTCGCCTTCGGTGGCCGAGGTCTCGACGGCGACGGTGTAATCTTTAAAGCCCGGCAGCACCGCCGCAAGCTCGCGCGTGGTTTCGGTGACGCCGTAGCCGTCCTGCACGCCGGCCTGCGCCGAGCCAATGGAACCCGCGGTCATAACGATGCAGGGGATGGCAAAGACTACCGTGCCCACAATAATGCGGCGGCGCACCTTGCGTGACAGCTCGTTGACCTCAGCGTTTTCCTCGGCGGTCACAATGCCGTCGCCGTTGAGGTCGTGCTTGAGCGGCACGCGCAAAAGAAGCAGCACGGCTTCGGCAGCCAGCGCGATAAAGACCACGTTGATGCCAAACTCATAAAGCGCCGAGAGAAACAGTGACCCGCTTGCGGTGGCGATGCCGTAGCCCGCCGCGCACAGGGGCGGCATGAGCGCGGTCGCCACGGCCACGCCGGCGATGAGCGTGGCGGGTTCCTGGTCGCGCGAGTTGCCCAGCCCTCCTGCAAAGCCGCCTGCGAGTGCGACGGTAAGGTCCCAGACGGTGGGTGTCGAGTTGTCGATGATGGCGGCCGTGGTGGTGCCAAGGGGCGAGAGCTTAAAGTACAGCGTGGACGTGACCAGGCAAAAGGCCATCTGTAGCGCAAGGCTGGCGACGGCTTCGACGGTAATCTCGCGGTCGAGCGTGGCGATGCCATATGCCATGGCAAGGACCGATCCCATAAGCGGGCAGATGAGCATGGCGCCCACGATGGCGATGTCCGAATCGATATCAAGGCCGATGCTTGCGATGAGCATGGCGATGATGAGGATGCACAGGTGAGAGCCGGTCAGGCGCGCCCCGTTTACAAAGCGCTTACGGATTACGTGGTAGGGCGCGCGACCCTCGCGAATGTTGAATGCGCGCTTTAAAAAGCGACCAGCCTGCTCGGCAGCCTCACTATGGGCGGGGCGGATGCCGTGGCGCCGGTGATGGCGTTCGCGTAGTCGCTTGATCTGTTGTTTGTCGAGTTCCATGTCCACCTCGTTCCAGCGCGGTCCGCGCAACGCGCCCGTTGTCCTAACTCTACACCGTGGCGGGCGGGGTGTCTGTTGGATGCGGAATCCGATAGGGCGGATGACGCGGGAGCAAATGCAAATCACAGGCTCAATTCCATCCCGCGAGAATATGATGCACCAGCTCCTTCAAATGTGACGAAACTGTGAAGCACGAGAGCGTGAATTTCAAAAAATCCGCCGGTGACCAATGTTGCGCAACAGAATTCAAAAATCAGCTCCTACATTTTGAAGCGTATGGATACATCCGTGTCAAAGGGAGAAAGCCATGGCAAGCTACAGTCCACAACACTTTGAGCCTCGGGCCAAGGCCGTCAACGTCAAGGGCGTTGCCAACCGCGCCGTCGCAACCGTTTTGACGGCGGGCCTCATCGCTCAGCCGCTCATGTCGCCGCTGGCGGCAATCGCCGCACCGTCAACCGATAACGGCGATTCTGTTCAGGGGGGGGGTAGTTCTGTAGAGAACACCGTTGCCGCCGGTAACCAAGCGGTCGTAAAGACGGCTGCCCAGCTGGCCGAGGAGTCGGCAAAGCAGCTCAAGGACGCTCAGGCCGCCTACGATGCCGCCCAGAAGAACGCCGATGCGGCGGGCCAGTCTCAAAAGCAGGCGCAGCAGCAAAAGAATCAGGCCTCGCAGGCTGTGAGCGACAACGAAATCGAGCAGAACGCAGCAGAAGTCGCCGCGCTCCAGGAGAAGATTGACGAGCTCAAAGCCGCCGTCGAAAAGACCGAGCAGCAGCAGAAGAAGCTGGGCGACCTGAACGATCAGCTCGAACAGGCCAACAAGAGTGTCGAGGATAAGACCCAGGCGCTCAAGGACGCCAAGGCAAAGCAGGATGAGGCCAAGAAGGCCCTCGATGATGCCCAGGCCAAGCTCGAGGCCATGGGTATGGACGAGTACGAGGCCGCCAAGAAGGCCGTCGAGGACGCGCAGGCAAAGCTCGATGACGCCAATAAGGCCGTTACTACTGCACAGGACAATCTGGACCAGGCCAAGGCTACCGAGGCCAGCGCCCAGCAGGAAAAGCAGAATACCGAGGCAGCTTTGACGACTGCCCAGGCCAAGAAGCAGGAGACTGCCGCTGCGCTCGCAGCCGCAACCACCGCGCGCGATAACGCCCAGCAGAAGTTCAACCAGGCGCAGGCCGCGCTCGATGCTGCCGTCTCGGGTACGGGTGTTGACCTGAGTGCGCTTGAGGTCGCCAAGATCGCTGCTGCTGGTGAGCTCAAGACCGCGCAGACGGAGCTCAATGCCGCGACGGATGCCGACGCCACCGCACAGACAAATCTGCAGGCCGCCCAGGCTGCCGTCGCTGCCGCGCAGGAGAAGGCCAACGCCGCCAACGCTGCCGTGGCATCTGCCCAGTCTGCATACGATGCGGCAAACAAGGAGTACAAGGACGCGGCCAGTAAGCGTGACGCCGCGAAGTCGGCATACGAGCAGGCCCAGCAGACCGAAGCCGACAAGAAGGCGGAGTACGACCGACTTGTCGAGGTCCGCCAGCAGAAGAGCAACGAGTTCGATCAGGCTCGTGCTGAAGTAACCGACGCGCATAATGCCTATAACACCGCGAATGCCGAGGTCGAGAAGCTCAACCAGCAGATTGCCGACCTCAAGTCGAACATGACCGTGGATCAGAACGTCATCAGCCAGGGCATGTTCGGCTTCATGAACTATATCATCGGCGGCAGCCAGTTCACAGCCACGCAGAAGTCGAATGCAAGCACTGCCGCGTCGATGCTCATGGGGACGACAGATAAACAGGACTGGTATGATAATTACGTCGATCAGGACATGTCTCGAGACACCAATCCGCTCTCCTTGGAGCAGATGCGCAACGCCCTGACCTACCTCGATACCCAGAACAACCTCCGCAAGGCGAACGGCCAGTCGGAGCTTAGCGTCAGCCTCCGCATGACCGCAGCAGCTGCACTCAACGCCTCATATTCATCGAATATTTGGGATCACTCGAACTGCTATTTCGATCAAGATGAGAACCTTGCAGACGGCGGCGGAGCATACACCGGAGGCGAGACCGAGGATACGCTTGGCTGGCCATATACCGGTCTCTACACCCAGGAGAAAAAGGCATTCGATAAGTACGTCGAGCAATATGGCGACGCACTTGAAAGCCATCGATATGATTCCTACTATATCTGGCAGCACTACAACAGCATCTACCATGAGTGTGGGCACTATCTCAACATCATCGATGCCGGCGCGAAGGCTATCGGCATCGCGACCGGTAGCGGTAAGAATACCGATTCCGAGGTAACCGTTTTCGACTATAGCGGGAGCACGGGGCAGAAGGATTTCACTGTCTCCGAGTTCAAGAAGCTCGTCAACGACTACATCGAATCCGCCTACAATGCAGGCGGCACGCAGGAGCAGAAGGAGCAGCTAAAGCAGCTTCAGAATAAGCTGGCAGAGGCGCAGAAGAACTTCGGGACTGCTGGAACGGCTTATTCTAACGCATTGGATAAGCAAGAAAGCGCTCGCGATGCCTATACCGCGGCCGACACGAACATGAACACCGCCAAGGGTGAGTACGAGAAGGCTAAGTCCGGCACCGCCGCCGCGAAGACGGCATACGACGCCGCGAAGGACGCACTCGGCGGAATTGACATCGAGTCCCTCAAACAGAACCTCGATGCCGCCAAGGGCGAGGCCGCTACTGCCCAGGCAGCTCTCGATAAGGCAAACGCCACGCTTGCTGACAGCAAGACGAAGGCAGCCGAGGCCGCTGCTCACAAGGCGAAGGCTCGCAGCGCCCGCGACGCCGCCAAGGTAAAGTCCGATCAGGCCAACGAGGCGTATGACAACGCTACCGCTTCGGTCAAGGACCTTGCCGCCAAGTGCGATGCCGCCAAGACGGATCTTGCGAACAAGCAGGGCACGCTTAACGATGCCAAGAAGGCCGACGACACTGCCCAGGCTGGCGTTGACAAGGCTCAGGCCGCAGATGTGCACGCCGCGACTGCTCTTTCGGACGCCAAGCAGGCGGTTGCCGCCAAGGCGCAGGCTGTGTCCGACGCACAGGCTAAGGCCAAGGCTGCCGAGGGCGAGCTGACCGGCGCAAACAAGGCCTTCGAGCGCTTCGCCGGCGCTCAGAAGGCGGTCGACGACGCCAAGGTTGCCTATGACGCTGCCGTCGCCGGTGTCGCCGATGCCCAGAAGCAGCTCGAGGCCGCCAACGAAGCCGTCGTCGATGCGAACCTCGATATCGTCAAGGCCAAGGCCGAGCTTGCCAACGATGAGGCACTCAAGGCCGATCTTGAGGCTGTCGACCACAAGGCCTCCCTTGCCGCGGGCACGACGGGCAACGAGAAGCTGGTCAAGCTGAACGCTGCCTACGCTCGCTACAAGGCTGCCGTCGATGCCGCCGCTGGTCTCAAGGCTGCCCTGAGCGATGCCGATGCCAAGCTGTCCGATGCCAACGACGCCTATGCCGCCGTGCTGGCTGAGCTTGGCGATGCCAAGGATGCCCTGGCTGCCGCGCAGGCCGAGTACGACAAGTATCATCCCAAGGCTGAGCCGCAGGCCAAGCCTCAGGTTGCACAGGCTGCTGCAAAGGCTCCTGTCGCCAAGAAGAAGGCCACGTCGGCCGCGCTCGCCCAGACTGGCGACAATTCCGCTCTTGCGGGCGAGGTGTTCGTCATCGGCGGTATCACCCTCGTGGCCGCTGGTGTGACGCTGAGCGATCGTCGTCGCAAGCAGATGTAGCGTTTCGAGCGTAGTTTCTGCAACGAACTTCAATTCATAACGGGACCGTCTCGTTAGCCAAACGATAAGGCCGGCGCGCTGTTAAATGCAGCGCGCCGGCCTTTCTTTGTTTCGATATCAAAAAGCCCGGTCGGTAGCCGCGAAAGCTACCGACCGGGCAAATCGTAGGCAATATGGTTGCTGTCGAGCAGCTGCTCGACTTAGCCCAGCAGGCTTAAGCCCACGGAGACAAACGCCAGGATAACGCCGACGATGGACTCGCCGCCGAGCAGGCCGCTGGCAACGACCAGACCCTGTTCCTGGAAGGCGGCGTCCTTGGCAGCCCTCTCCTCGTCGGAAAGACCAGCGGTGGCGTCGCGGTGGGCGGACCACTTATCGTAGGCGAGCTTGACGCAGGAGCCCAGGAATGCCGTGAGTGACATGTAGAACGGCAGGTACACGCCCAGGCCGATCATCATGGCCGGAATGCCGAGCCAGTACATGACGATGCCGGCGATAAAGCCGCCAACGAACCACGGCACGCTCGGGATGCCCGAGACCATGGTGGCGACGACGCTTGCCTGCGCGGCAACAAAGCTCTTGTCGGGGCCAAAGGCGTCCGGGCCATAGGCGGTGACGAGCGCGACCATGACGGCTGCGGCGAC
Organism: uncultured Collinsella sp.; assembly: GCA_958349325.1. Lineage (GTDB taxonomy): Bacteria > Actinomycetota > Coriobacteriia > Coriobacteriales > Coriobacteriaceae > Collinsella. The sequence continues at coordinate 7,727 of CATWCP010000013.1, read as the reverse complement.
CAGGGCGCCCACGATGCCGCCAATGGCTTGGCCGATCCACTGCGCACGCGGGTTGGTGCCCAGCACGGCGCCGGCCTTAAAATCGTTCATGACGTCGCCCGCAAGGCCGCACGCCACGGCTACGATGCCGGCGATAAAGAACAGCTTGACCTGAGCGATCTGTGCGAAGGCAGCCACGATGAGCATAACGATGAGGCCAAAGATCTCCATGGGGTCGATGCCCGTCTGGCCGCAGCTCTGTGCGCTCATGATGGTGGTGACAAAGGTGAACAGCGTCACGATGACGGCCGGAACGGGGCCAAGGTCAAGCACGATGGCGATGATCACGGCGATGGCGGCAGCGCCCAGGCCGATGATGCCGGCGTCGAGCTTAAGGGAGCCCGAGATGAGCGACTGCTCGTCGGTGTCGGTGGAGCTGTCGGCGGCAAGACCGCGGACGATACCGGCGACCTGCGGCAGGATGTCCTTGAGGACGACGGCGACGCCAAAGCCCATCATGAGGCCCATGCCCAGGGACTTGACGATGCCCTGTGCAGTCACAACGTCGAACAGACCGGCAGCGGTGCCACCCACGATGATGCCAAAGTTGCCCAGCAGCGCGCCGGCAAACCAGAAGGCGACGGGGGCGAAGCCCACGAGGAAGCCGACGGAGAGCAGCATGGGCGAGTTGTAGATGGCAAAGGTCACGCCAGGGATGTTGAGCGTGCACAGCATACTGGGCACAATGCCCAGAGCATCGCGCAGCACGCTGTAGATGCCGGCGATGGCCATGGAGCCAAAGAGCTGCTTGCCGGTCTTGCCGCCGGCCTCGGTCGCGCGCAGGGTCTGAGCTGCGGCGTTGCCGGTGGGGAACTCCAGCGCGGCGTCCACGATAAAGTGACGGTGGATGAGTGCCGTGGCCAGCAGGCCCAGGATGGTGCCGGCGAGTGCCACGATAAACATGTCGAGCCAGCTGATCTGGTCGGCATAGCCCAGCATCCAGGCGCCCGGGATGGTAAACGCCAAGCCGCCGGCGACCATGGCGCCTGCGGACATGATGGTGTGGGTGACGTTTGCCTCGTTGAGACTGGCGTTGCCCATGAGCTTAAGGAAGAACAGCGAGATGACGGCAGCGAAGACGATCGGCCAGGGGAGTGCGCCCATCTTGAGGGCGGTGTAGGCCGAGCTTGCCGTGATAATCACGCAGCCAAGGACGCCGATGACGACGCCGCGCAGCGTGAGTTGCCCGCGCATCGAGGCGCGGTTCGAGGGATTGCTCATATAGAACTCCTTTGCGTATATCCGCTTCCCCCGGGAGCGCCGCTACGGATACGGCGCGGGAAGTCGGGTTACCAAGGGCCGCCGCGTGAGCTCGCGCGCGACCGCGCACCAGTATAGCCGCAAGCTAGTCATTTTGGGATGACTGGTTTAGGTAGGCGATATACTGCTGGGCAGACGAAAGGAGCGCCGACGATGCTTAATGGGTGCGCATATATATTGACGGTCGACGTGGGCAACACGTTCATTCGCTTTGGCCTGTTTGCCGAGGATTCGGCCGCGGCGCAGGAATGCCCGCTTGCGACGTGCGAGGTCACGACGCCGTCGAGCATTACGGCCGACGAAGCGCGCATGAGGCTCGCGCAGGTCATGGGCGCACTGGCAGCCGATGCGGGCATGCCGGGTGCACTCGTTCCCGCGGCCGCAGTGCTGAGTTGCGTGGTGCCGGCGCTCGAGCGCCCGTGGAAAGCGGCGCTTTCCCGCACCTGCACGGGGCGCGTGCTCACCGTGGGGCCGGGCCTCAAGACCGGCATGCCCGTCCACTACGACGACCCGGCCGAGATCGGCCCCGACCGCATCGCCGATGCCGTGGCGGCTCGTGCCGTCTACGGCTCTCCGTGCATCGTGATTGACCTGGGCACTACGACCAATATCGAGGTCATCGACGCGTGCGGTACCTTTGTGGGCGGCGTCATCGCGCCGGGTCTGGCGCTCGGCGCCCGCTCGCTCTCGGCCGCTGCGGCGCGTCTGCCGCAGGTCGAGCCTTCGGCGCCCACGCATGTGATCGGCCGCAACACGCGCGAGGCCATGCGCTCGGGCGTGGTCTTGGGCGAGGTTGCCCGCATCGACGGCATGCTCGACATGGTGCTCGCCGAGATGCGCGCGACCAAGGCCGCGGGGGAGGACAGCGTGCCCATCGTCATTACCGGCGACGATGCCGAGGCGCTCGCGGCGTTGGTTGGCCACAGCCTGACGGTAGATGACGCACTGACGTTGCGAGGACTCGCCGAGCTCTACCACATCAACCAAAAGCCCCGCCGCGTGTAAAAGTGAGGGCGCCGGCGGGACAAACGCCCTCACCTTTCACCTGCTACAATGGGTCAAACTATTGCGATTACGGAGGTGTCTGCCATGTCGGACGATCTTCATCAAACTTCGTCAGGCAAGCGCCTGGACGTCATTAGCTGGGACGAGTTCTTTATGAGCGTGGCCATCGCCGCGCAGCGCCGCAGCAAGGACCCCAACACGCAGGTGGGTGCGTGCATCGCCAACACCAACCACCGCATCCTTTCGGTGGGCTACAACGGTACACCCTCGGCGCTCAACGACGACTTTTTTCCGTGGGGTACGAGCGACGACCCGCTGCAGGACAAGCACAACTACGTGGTCCATGCCGAGGCCAACGCCGTGCTCAACTACCGTGGCTCGCTCAAGGACCTCGAGGGTTCCACGGTCTACGTCACGCTGTTCCCGTGCCACGACTGCGCCAAGATTTTGGCTCAGGTGGGCGTGGGCGAGGTCGTCTACCTGGACAACAAGTACGCCGACACCGATGACGGACGCATCAGCCGCCGCATCCTCGACTCCTGTGGCATCAGCTACCGCCAGGTCATCGTCGATGTCCAGATTGGTACCGGGGGACAGGCGCGACAGTAATTATGCGTTGTCGCTATCTGACGACGAACGCAGCTCAAAGAGCCCCGTCCCAAATTGACTACTCGTGAAAGTCGCGTCTGCGCGCATGGACGGCTCGTGAGCGGGTACACGGCTGTAGTAACATAGCTTCTGTCCGCGGGCGCGCCCGCGTAATTGTGAGAAAGGAGCCCCTGTGGCTGTTAACGAAGAGCTGCTTAAGAAGGTTCTTGAAGAGATTCGCCCCAACCTGCAGGCCGACGGCGGCGATATGGAGTATGTGGGCGTTGACGACGAGGGCGTCGTCAAACTGGAGCTGCAGGGCGCCTGTGCCGGTTGTCCCATGAGCGCCCTGACGCTTTCCATGGGCATCGAGCGTATCCTCAAGGAGCACGTGCCCGGCGTTACGCGTGTCGAGCAGGTCAATGCCTCCGGCGAGGCCGAGGACCTGTACGACGAGTACGCGCCGTTCTAAGAAGTGAAAGCTGCGGGCGATATGCTCCGCATAGACGTCACGCCCAAATATGCGGCTGCGAGCGCAAGGCCCGCGGCCGCATTTGTATGTAGGGAGTAGGAGGGTCGACATGCTCAACGACTTCTACCATATGCTTGATCCCGTCGCGATTTCGGCGGGGCCTATCACGATTTACTGGTATGGTCTGGCCTATGTGGTCGGCGCCCTGCTCACGGCGGTTGTCATGTACCGCACGCAGCGTCGCTGGGGTTTTAACATCACGATTGATGACCTGACGAGTGTCGTGGTCGGCGTGGTCTTTGGCCTCATTATCGGTGCGCGCCTGTTCTACGTCGTCTTTTACGGTGATGGCTACTACTGGGCGCACCCGCTCGAGATCTTTGCCACCAACGAGGGCGGCATGAGCTTCCACGGCGGTTTGGTGGGCGGCATTATCGGCGGCATCATCGTATGCCGCATGTATAAGCTCGACGCATGGACTTTGGCAGACCTTGCCGTCATAGGCGCGCCGCTGGCCTTGTGCCTGGGACGCTGCGCCAACTTTGTCAACGGAGAGCTGTGGGGCAAGCCGACCGATCTGCCATGGGGCGTGGTCTTTGGCGGGACTGCGGGCGATATGCCGCGTCACCCCTCCCAGCTCTACGAGGCATTTCTTGAGGGCATCGTGCTCTTTTGCATTCTGCAGGTGCTCAGCCGCAAAAAGCCGCTACTGCCCCAAGGCACGTTTATGGGCGTGTTTGTGATGGGTTACGGCATCGTCCGCTTCCTCATTGAGTTTGTGCGCGTGCCCGATGCGCAGCTGGGCTATCTGCTGGGTGGCGTTATCACCATGGGTCAGCTGCTGAGCCTGCCGCTCGTAATCGCGGGCCTGGCGCTCATCATCTTTGCTCGTCGCTGCAACCGGCCCCAGCGCATCTACCTCGACGCCTAACTACCACAAAGGGGACAGGCGCCTTTGTGGTGATTCGCTGGGCAACGATGACAGAACCGTAACGTTTCCCCAGATAAAACCTGCCAAAATAAACCTGTCCCTTTTTGGCAGGTTTCTAGAAAGGCTCTTTGGACTGTGAAGGATTCCGATCTCTCCACAACGGCTGCGCGCGACGCTGCCCGCATCGTCTGGTTTAAGCGCTACCCCGCCAAGCAGACGCTCATCGCATTTTTGCTCGCGCTGTTGGCGACCACGGCGTTTTCCATCGATCCCTCCCCGGTGTCGAGCAACGCAGTCTTGGCGATTGACCCCAAAGCCTCGGGCATGCTGTACGTGTGCTACGAGGTACTCCTCTCGTTTGCCGGCCATACCGACGCGGTCATGCTGCTTGCACTTGCCTGCCTGCTCACCTTGCCGTTTCGCTACGTGTTCTTTGGCCGTGGCGACACCTGGCGTCCATCGATCGTTCTGCCGTCGCTGTTCTTCGCCATCTGCATGGTGTTCGGCCGCAGCTACGATCTCACCGACTCGGCCGAGATTATCCTTGGCGACAAAGCCCGCATCATCTGCGCCTGGATTGGCGGCGCGGGCTGGATGCTCCTGGCGGTCGTTGCCTTCTACCTTGCCTTTGAGTGTCTAGATTGGCTGAGCTCTCGGCGCATCCCGTTTTCCGAAGCGCACTTTGGCCGCGTATGGCGTGTGACTCACGCCGTGCTCTCGGTCCATCCCTTTGCCGGGCCCTTCCTGGTGCTTATGATCGCCTGGGCGCCCACGCTCATCGCTTCGCTGCCCGGCCTTTTTATGGGAGATACGGGCGCGCAGATTCGCCAGTGGTTCAACTATCCCAACGGCACGAGCGACTACCTGCGCCTACTCAACCCCAACGTGCTGCTCAACGGGCATCATCCCGTAGTACACACGGCCATTATCGGCTCGTGCGTTCAGCTGGGGCTTTCGCTGTTCAACAGCGCTAACGCGGGTCTTGCCATCTACACCTGTGCTCAGTTCGTCATCACGGCCGCCTGCATGGCCTATTCCATTTCGTCGCTGCGCAAACTGGGTGTGAGCCTGCCGGTTCGCGGTGCGATCCTGCTGTTCTTTGCGTTTATGCCGATGTTCTCTAACTACGCGGCGTTGCTCACCAAAGATGTGCTCTTTGCCGACGCGTTCTTGGTGCTGCTGGTACAGACCGTCAAGCTCGTGGCATGTGGCTTGCCCCGTCGTGATGCCAATGTCGAGCGAGCGGGCGAGAAAGCCCCCGTGCTCTTTGCGCGCCACGACTGGCTTCTGCTCGCTCTGGGCGCCATGGGTTCCACGTTCCTGCGCAACGGCGGCCTGGTGTTTCCCCTGGCGGCATGCGTAATCGCGGCGGCGTTTTGCGTATGGGACGTGCATGTGGCTCGTCGTGCAGCCAAGCAGACTGGTGCTGCGCCTTCGGGCGCCATCCCGCGTTTCCGCTGGGTTGGCGTTCTCGCGGTGCTCGCGCTCTGCCTTGCCTCTAATATGTACTTCACCAAGGTCTTTATGCCGGCGCACGATATCACGCCTGGTTCCAAGCGCGAAATCCTCTCGATTCCGTTCCAGCAGACGGCTCGTTTCGTCCAAAAGCACGACGGCCTCAACTCGGGCGTCAACCCTACGGTTAAGGAGGACGGCACCATCGTGGAGGCTCCTTGCGACGGTTCGGTGACCGACGAAGAGCGTGCCGTGATCGATCGCGTACTCAAGTACGAGAACCTGGGCCGCCGCTACAACCCCGACAAGTCCGATGCCGTCAAGAACTGCTTTAACGAGTACGCCTCGCAGGAGGACATCGATGCCTATTTTGAGGTGTGGGCCCAGATGTTCAAAAAGGATCCCGAGTGCTATATTTCGGCGCTTATCAATAACTACTATGGTTATTTTTATCCGAGCGCGCGCGATGCCTGGGTCTACAGCACGGCGCGCAGTGCCGAGATCATGGCGAAGCCCGATAACCTCAAGTACTTCGACTTCCATCCGGTCGATAGCAAGGCGGTGCGGTGGTGCGACCACCTGATCAACCTGTACCGCGTGGCGGTGCAGCGCGTCCCGTTTATCTCGCTCACCATGAGCTCGGCCACCTATGTGTGGATCATGATCGCCGTGGTGGTCTACCTGCTGCGTCGTCATTCATGGCGTGCGCTGGCGATCTGGGTGCCGCTGTTGGGCGTGCTCGCCGTGTGCCTGATTGGCCCGTGCAACGGCTCGACTTACATGCGCTACCTGTATCCGGTCATCGCCTGCATGCCCTTCGCCATCGGCGCCACCGTCACCCGCAGCGACTTCTTCTGGTTCTAATTTGGTGCATTGAGGGCCAGGTTTCTTTGCACCAAAGGGGACATCATCACGACGCCTTCATTTTGGGGTTTATCTCGCAGGCCAGTAGGTATATCATAACGACGTTTGTTTATATTGCCCGAGCATCTGCGCTGGGCTTTAGGTCGAAACCGATAGGAGACACGTATGTCCGGACACTCTAAGTGGGCCACAACCAAGCATCGTAAGGGCGCGCAGGACGCCAAGCGTTCCGCCCTCTTCTCCAAGCTCAGCCGCAACATCACCGTTGCTGCCCGTCTCGGCGGTGACCCGCTGCCCGAGAACAACGCCAGCCTCGCCGCTGCCGTTGCCAAGGCCAAGGCTCAGTCCATGCCTAAGGACAAGATCAAGTCCGCTATCGACAAGGCTTTTGGTTCGGGTGCCGACGCTGCCGTCTACGAGAACATCGTGTACGAGGGCTACGGTCCCGCCGGTGTCGCCGTCTACGTCGACTGCCTGACCGACAACCGCAACCGTACCGCCGCTGATGTCCGTTCCGCCTTCTCCCACGCTGGTGGCAACCTGGGCACCTCCGGCTCCGTCGCCTTCCAGTTTGAGCGCAAGGGCCAGATCGTCGTCGCCAAGGAGATCCTGGACGAGAACGCCAAGAAGGAGACCATGATCGCCAACGGTGCTGCCGGTGACGAGGATGAGTTCATGATGGCCATCGCCGAGGCCGGTGGCGAGGACTACGAGGACGCCGGCGAGGAGTGGATCGTCTGGACTACTGCCAACGAGGTCATGGCTGTCTCCAAGGCGCTCGAGGAGCAGGGCGTCCAGGTCAAGGGCTCCGAGACCACCATGGTCCCGACCACCCCGACCGAGGTCTCCGGCGCCGACGCCAAGAAGGTTCAGCGCCTCATCGACCGTCTTGAGGAGCTCGACGACGTCCAGGATGTTTACAGCACCATGGACATGACCGACGAGGTCATCGCTGCCCTCGAGGAGGAGTAGCGCCCGCACGGGTTAAGCCGTGCATATCTGGGCATAATGAAGCGAGCATGCAAGCCTCGTGGAATAGATGAGCCGGATCCGCGTGCGTAGAGCACCGGACCCGGCTCTTTTATAATGGTGCGAACCGTTTTGCATTTCGAG
>CATWCP010000012.1 GCA_958349325.1 uncultured Collinsella sp. | reverse complement strand
TGGGGCCCTCCCCTCTTAAGCGCCGGACGGCGCGCGAATGTCGGAGCAGATTGTACGCGAGGGCGGCACGCGGCAAGGGACGATTGGAAGCGATTATCGAGAATCAGCCCAGAATTTTGCTTGAATCGCAATCGAAGTGTTCATTCGTCGACGTCTAAATCTGCATCCGTCAAGCTTTTGGCAAGGTTGCCCCAAAACTGACCAATATCTAACCAAGAACTTGCCACATCGCTTGACGCACGACCCATCAAAAATCGCCCCGCGACTTCTTGGACGATTTTTTGAGCATTATTTTGGTAATCGACCGACGCTTTAAGCAGGTAAATGGCCCATAGGCTACCAAGTCAGCCCAAATAAACCAACATAGCAATTTCCCAAAATGATCCGTAGGGGACGGAGGAAAACGGATCACTGGCACCGCATCGATGCAGAATGATCCGTTTTCCTCCGTCCCCAAGGGATCATTCAAGTGCCAACCAAGATAACGCCGATGTCTTGACAATGCCAGCGAGCGGGTCGCATTTGAGACAAGGTGACGTGAAACGAAAGGGCGCTGACCTTCTGGTCGCGCCCTTGAAGTTGAACGTCAGATTGTCCAAATGCGGCCCGCGCAGCGTCGGCTGGTCCGCCGTTCGGTAGAACGGCGGAACCTACACAGCTTGTGCCAGCTTCTCGGCTCGCTCGGCGGCGGCGAGTGCCTCGATCACGGTGCCGAGCTGATCGCCCAGAAGGACGCCGTTGTAGGTGGAGTTGAAGCCGATGCGGTGATCGGTCACGCGGTCCTGGGGCTGGTTGTAGGTACGGATCTTCTCGGAACGGTTGCCATGGCCGATCTGGCTCTGGCGCTCGGCACCGAGCTCGGCCTGCTGCTTCTCGAGCTCCATCTCGTACAGACGGGCACGCAGCATCTGCATGCAGACCTCGCGGTTCTGGATCTGGGAGCGCTGCTCCTGCGACTGCACCACGGTGTTGGTGGGCAGATGGGTAATGCGCACGGCGGAGTAGGTGGTGTTAACGCACTGACCGCCAGGGCCGGAGGCGCAGTAGGTGTCGATGCGCAGGTCGGACTGGTTGATCTGGACGTCGATCTCCTCGGCCTCGGGAAGCACGGCGACGGTAGCCGTGGAGGTCTGAATGCGGCCCTGGGACTCGGTCTTGGGGACGCGCTGGACACGGTGCACGCCGGACTCGTACTTCATAACGGAGTAGACGCGGTCGCCCTCGACCTTGAACTCAATGGACTTAAAGCCACCGGCCTCGCTGGGGCTGGAGTCGAGCACGGTAGTCTTCCAGCCGCGCGACTCGCAAAAGCGCTGATACATCTTGTACAGGTCGCCGGCGAAGATGGCCGCCTCGTCGCCACCGGCGGCGGAGCGGATCTCGACGATGGTGTTCTTGTCGTCGTTGGGGTCGCTCGGGATGAGCATGTACTTGATGTCTTCCTCGAGCTGGGGAAGCTTGGCCTCGTTTTCGGAGATGTCCATCTGGAGCATCTCCTTCTCATCGGCATCGGTGGTATCGTGCAGCATTTCCTTGGCAGCCTCGATGTCATCGAGCGCGCCGATGTACTCGCGCGAGGCGGCGATGAGGTCGGACTGGTGCGCGTATTCCTTGTTGAGACGCGTGAACTCCTTGATATCGGAGGCGACGGCCGGGTCGGAAAGCTTCTTCTCGAGCTCCTCGTAGGCCTTGATGATCTTTTCGAGCTTGTCGCGCATGACGGACTCCTTTATATGCGTGAAGGTGAAAATCGGCAGAATTGATGGGGCGCGGGGCGCCGCTGCGGGGGTAAGCCCGGCTAGAACATGTCGATCCTCAGATACATGCGCATCCCTTCGCGTATGGGGTACATAGTTGCGGTCTAACCCATACATGATAGCGTGCGCAGGCAAACCTGCATATAACCCGCACGGAATCCGACAAAGGGACAGTCCCTTTGTTGGATTCTAGAGCGTGTGGAGCAGAGCGATGAAAAAGCGGACACCCTGAAGGTAGACTCGGCGGGTAATGCGCTCGTTGGTGCCGTGGACGCCTCGGTCGCACTCGTCATCGTCTACCACAAAGGCCGAGAAACGAATGCACTCAGGGCAAATGCGCTGATAGTTGGCAGCGTCGGTCGCACCGATCACGGTCGAGGGCACAATTGCCACTGGCTCGAATGATCCGTTTTCCTCCGCCCCCTTTGGATCACGGAAATAGCGGGCGACGATGGAGCGAACCGCCTCGAGGCCGGGACCACCGATGCGCGGGGACGGCGAGGGTTCGGAGCTACCGGGGCCAAGTTCGACCTCCACACGTCCGGCAAGGCCCGCCGCGGCAACCGCCTCGCGGCAGCGCGCCACAACGTCGGCCACGCTCGTGCCCTCGAGCATACGGAAATTGATATTGGCCCACATATCCTGCGGCATTACGTTGGCGCCGGTGCTGCCACCCTCGACCTGCGTGGGCGCGCAGGTGGTGGTCACGAGCGGATAGAGCTTCTTGCTGGCGAGGCAATCGCGGACAATGGCGCCCCCGTTGGCGGCAATTTCATCGGCCGTGTAAAGCCCCAGCTCGACGAGCTGTGCGGCAAGCAGGTCCGTGACGCGCGTCGGCCACTCGATATCGCAGATTGCGGTGATGGCACGGCTAAGCACCTCGAGCGACGTGCCGCCGTAGGGGTTGGAAGAATGTCCACCCGCGCTCTTTGTCTTGAGCACAATGTCGGCATAGCCCTTCTCCGCGAGGTCGGCGTGCATGAGCCAACCCTCGCCCGCGCTGTACTCGGCATCCGAAACGATGCGGTAGTCGCCCTCGTCGATCAGGAACTCGAGCTCAACACCGCGCTCCTCGAGCGCGCGGCCGATGGCGCCTGCGCCGCACTGCGTCGTCTCCTCGTCCTGGCCAAAGGCCAGGAGCAGCGTCCGCTCGTGCTGCCAACCGTGCGCCAGCGCATACTCGACAGCCTCGAGAATGCCTGCGACCTGGTCCTTCATGTCGATCGCTCCACGGCCCCAGATGTAGGTGTCGTCCACGTGCCCGCTAAAGGGGTCGTGCGTCCAGTCGGCCTCGGTACCCGGCACCACGGGAACCACGTCCATGTGGCCCATGAGCATAATGGGCTTGAGGTCAGGGTCGGAACCGCTAAGCGTCACCAATAGCGAATGGTCGATAAGGTCGACCTCGCCCGCCGCGAACACGCGCGGCCACGCCTGCTGCATATAGGCGCGCAGGTCGTCGAACGGCTGCCAGTCCACCGCCTCGGCATCCATACTCGAGATGGTCGGAAATGACAGCACGCGGCCCAAGCGCTCGCACGCGCCAGTTTCGTCCAAATCGGCAAAATCGTCCTCATGCGCAAAGAAGCGCCAAACCTCGGCCATGACATCCTTTCGATTGTGATGACGAGGGCCGCCCCACCGGAGCGGCCCTGCCACGCAAACATTTGCGGTTGGTTATTTGTCCTCGAGATAACGCGAGAGAAACTCGCGGGTGCGCTGGTGCTTGGGGTTGCCGAAGAGCTCGGCCGGCGCGGCGTCCTCGAGGACCACGCCCTTGTCCATAAAGACCACGCGATCGGACACGGTGCGGGCAAAGGCCATCTCGTGCGTGACGACGACCATGGTCATGCCGTCGGCAGCGAGCTTGCGCATGACCTCGAGCACCTCTCCCACGATCTCGGGGTCGAGCGCGGAGGTCGGCTCGTCGAACAGCATAATCTGCGGATTCATGCACAGGGCACGAGCGATGGCCACGCGCTGTTTTTGACCACCGGACAGGCGGCCCACGGCGGCGTGCGCGAACTTTTCGAGTCCCACGCTCGTCAGATGCTCCATCGCAATTTTTTCAGCCTCGGCCTTGCTCATCTTTTTGAGCGTGACGGGCGCAAGCGTGCAGTTGTCGAGCACATCCATGTTGTTGAACAGGTTAAAGCCCTGGAACACCATACCGATGTCCTCACGCAGTTTGTTAATGTTGCAGCGCTCGGCCGTGAGATCCTGGCCGTGGAACCAGATGTGGCCCGCGTCCGGGGTCTCGAGCAGGTTGAGGCAGCGCAGGAAGGTCGACTTGCCCGAGCCCGAGGCGCCGATAATGGTGACGACCTCGCCTGATTTAACGGACAGGTCGATGCCCTTGAGCACCTCGAGCGAGCCGAAGCTTTTGCGCAGGCCCTCGACGCGGATGAGCGGCTCATTGGTCTGTGCGGCGGCCGCAACGCCGGTAGTGGCGGTATCTGCCATGATGATTCTCCTCGTCTTGAGCCTAATTGGAGCTGGGCAACGTGGCCGGAGCCTCGGCACCAAGTTTTTTGCCAAAGGCTTCGAGCAGGCGGCTCGCCACGAGCGTCAGGATCAGGTAGACCACGAGCGCCACGCAGTAGACCTCCATCTGGCGGTAGTACACGCCGGCGACGGTGGTGGTGGCGTACATGAGGTCGAACACGCCGATGACCGAGAGCACCGACGAGTCCTTGATGTTGATGATGAGCTCGTTGGTGAGCGCCGGAATCGCGTTTTTAATGCCCTGGGGGAACACGACTTTGCGCATGGCTTGCCACTGCGAAAGACCCAGCGAGCGCGCTGCCTCGGCCTGGCCGGGGTCGATGGACTCGATGCCGCCGCGCAGGACCTCCATCATGTAGGCGGTGGAGTTGAGCGAGATGGTGACGAGGCCGGCGGTGAAGGTACTCCAGATCTGGTTGGCCTGGGCGGTCTCGAAGCCCATGCCGCGCAAAACGGTGAAACCCGCGTAATAGATGAGCAGACCCTGGACCATCATGGGCGTGCCGCGCACGATGGTGGAGTAGATGGTCGCAAAGCCGCGGCCAATGCTCTTAAAGAAGCGCACCAGGTCGTTGTCCACGCGATCGAAGGTCTGAATACGCAGGAACACAAAGAGCAACGCCAGGAAGAATGCGATGACGGTGCCGAAGGTGGCAAGCGCGATGGTGATCTCGATACCGCGGATAAAGAAGTCCCCGCTCTTGTAGGTCATGTAGACCAGGCTCGACAAAAAGTCGCTGGGGTTGGAGTCCGAGACGATGCTCACCTGTACCAGGTCGATAAACGACATGACGCAGCGGTCCACGAAAAAGATCGCCGCGATGGCAACCACGACATAGCTGCCCAAGCGTGCGCCACGACGGAAGCGCTCGGATGCGAACGGCGACGTTTCGCGATAGTCATTCCAGTGCATGAGTTTGGTGACGAGCGCCGCCGCCGACACGACGAGCCAGGCCCAAAGGATTGCCCAAAGGCAATCCTGGAAGATACCGGTGGGCGCCAAGAAGCTCAGCGGCGTGGGGTTGCGCTGGCTAAACGCCAGGCCAAGCGCCGCGATGACACTCGTGCCCAGGTACACATAACGGTGGTCGGCCTTGATAAAGGAGGCCAGACGATTGATGGTTTTCATGCTGCCTCCCTATGCCGGCTGGCGGTCGAGGCACGCGTCCCACATTTGGTCGCGTTCCTCTTGGCTAATGCCCTTGAGTGTCTTGTCGATGAGTTTAAGCAGTTTGTCCGAGCCCTTGCGACAGCCGACGTTTGCCGCGACCTCCTGCTTAAAGCCCTCGCCCTCGGCAAAATGAATAGGGACGATACCCGGGTTTTGGGCCATATAGCCCTTCTCGTTCTCGGTGTTGTAAGTCACGGCGTCGCACGTGCCCTGCAGCAGATTCGAGAACACCGTGGGGACGGAGTCGACCGGGTTCTTGTGCACAACGCCCGGAATCTCGTCGATGACGGTGTCGAGCATGGTGTCCTTTTGGCCGAGTACCGTGGCACCGCTAAAGTCGCTGAGCTTGGTGGCGTTTTGGTAGGGGGAACCCTCTTTTACGAACAGGCCAAAGTAGCCAATAAAGTACGGGTCGGAGAAGCCGACCGACTCCTCGCGCTCGGGCGTGGCGCTCATGCCGGCGATGATGAGGTCGATCTGGCCGTTGTTGAGCGAATCGATGAGGCCCGAGAAGCTCTGCTTGACGGCAACGGGCTCGCCACCGAGGGCCTTGCAGACGATCTTGGCGATCTGCACGTCGTAGCCATCGGCATAGGCGCCCTGCACGTTGTCGATGGGGATAGTGTACTCACTGGCTTCGGAAACCTGCCAGTTGTACGGGGCGTAGGCCGCCTCCATGCCAATGCGGATCTTGTCCTTGCCGATCACGGAATCGGACAGGTCGTCGCGACCGCCGCCCGTCGTGGGCTGAACCACCTTGAGCGTGGACGGACGCTGACAGCCGGCGAGCGCGCCGGCGACGACGGAAGCGCTCGCAGCGAGAGCGCTACCCAAGAAGATGCGACGGCTGCACACCGGCTGTGGATGCGCGTCGCGCTGATGGGGAGAATGCATAATCTGCCTTCCCTGTTGAATCGTATGCTGACGACTTAACAGGATATACGCCAGCGACCAGCAGTGCAGCACAAGCTCGAAAAATTAATAGACACATGGTAGTCATTGGGGACGTCGATGTTTTGGCAATGCCGGCGAGCGACGTCCAGAGCGAACAAGTGGCATGAAAAAGACAAGGCATGACCAGAAGGTCTATGCCTTGCCTTTTGAATGACAAATTATCGCTCTGGACGGCACGCAGCATCGACCGAGCGGCGGAACCTCTAGAGCAAGGTGACGCTAAAGCTGCGTTTATCGGTAGCGCCGGGAGCCAAGTTGATGGTGTTGACCTTGTGCTCAAAGACGTCGTCCTCGGTGTCCATGGTGGTGTGACCGGTCCAGGGCTCGAGCGCCACAAACGGAGCGTCGTTGGCGGCAGACCACACGCCGATGTACTTAAAGCCCTCAAAGTCGATCTTGACGCCGTGGCCCGACTTGCGGCCGCGCAGCGTGAGCGTGGAGCCCGGGGTATCGGTGAACATGATGGCGTCGTTATCGAAGCTGCGGTGCGTGATGGGCAGCACGTCCGAGTTATCGGGGGCCTTGTAGCTACCCTCGAACGTCATAAGGCCATCGGGCGTGATGATGGGGGCCTCGTTGGTCCAAGCCTCGGTAAATGCCAGCTCGTAATCCTCGAACGCCTCGTCCTCGGCACCGGGAGCAGGTACGTTAAATGCGGGGTGGCCGCCCACCGAGAACGGCAGGTCCACGTCGCTGGTATTGGTGACGGCAAAGGTCTGGGTAAGTGTGGCGTCACCAGTCAGGGCATAGGTCATGTTGAGCTTAAAGTGGAACGGAAAGGCCTTGAGCGACTCGAGCGTGTCGGTGATCTCGTACGTTACCGAGGAGCCGTCCTCCGAAACCTCGACCAGCTTGTGCTCGACGATGCGCGCGAGGCCGTGGCGCGGCATCTCGCAGGTGCCAGCCGCAGACGTCGCCGTGTTGTTGCGCAGCGAGCCCACAATGGGGAACAGGATGGGCGCATGCTTGCCCCAAAAGGCGGGGTCGCCCTGCCACAGATACTCGTTGCCGTTGAGGGCAAGGCTCGTGAGCTGGGCGCCCATGGAATCGATGGCCGCGGTGAGGCTGCCGCGCTTGATGGTAGTGACGGTAGACATGCTACTTCCTCCAAAAGTAAACAATAGTGTCGAGGGCTATTGTCCCACTCTTGGCGGCGGGGTTGAGCGACAGGCGCAGTTATTGAGCAATAGCGTAAAGGTCAAACCCGCCCTGCGGAGTGCTATCGACCGTATCGGGCGCCTGCGAGTTAAAGCTCACGGGAACCATGCGCTTTGAGGCGCGGAAGCGCGTGCCGTCGGTGGCGACGGGCGGTTCGTCGACGGTGAGCTCGTAGTCGCCGGGCTTGAGCTCGATGCCGTCACCAGCGGAATTGACGTATTGATACTCGTCAATCGTCTGCCCTTTGAGCGTACGCCCCACGATGTGGATGAGCATTTGGCTGTCGCCACGCGCGGTGTCCCACATCGCGCCGTCCTTGACCTCGACCGACACATGTACCGAGCGCGTGCGGCTGAGCGATTGCTCGACAGACATCTCGACCTTGGCGGCGTCTTGACGCTGCTGCTCGACATGGCTCCAAACGCTACCGATTGCCGAGCAGGCGATAACGCCGGCCATGAAGGCGATGAGGATGGGGCCGAGCGGAGAACGGCGGCCCGCGTCTTCCTCACGAGCCAGGTCGGGGCGATGTGTGGGCGCAGGCGCCTGGGCGCCTTGCGCGGGCACGTCGAGAATGCTGAAGGATGCCGTGCTGTCGGGGTCGATGGTGTGACGCGGCTGCGGGATCTTTGCCGGCGAGATGGACATGTCCGCCGGCTCACCGAGTGTGGCCGTGGCATCGGCCTTAGCCTCATCGGCCTCGGCTTGGGCCCAAGCCTGCTCAAAGGTCAGGGGCTCGGCGGCATCGGAGGCGGCATCAGGCTCGACAGCGGCATCGTTGCCGGTCTCGTCCTCGTCGCTCGACACGTCACGCGACGCGGGCTCGTCCCACTCCTCGTCCGGAGCCTCGCCCTCGCTATACCACCATTCAAAGTTATCGATATCCATACGGGGCGCCCCTTAGGCCTCGCAAATAAACACTTGTTAGCCTTATACCCGCAGATGGCGCTGGAGCTCGCACGGAATGCGATAAAGGGACTGCTCCTTTGTCGCATCGAAGTTGCGGTGGAATAGTTCCTGTTTGCACGCCCACTCGAGCTATTTAGGGACTATTTCACCGCAAGTTATTTGAGGGCGACGGGGATTTGGATACAGCAGAAGTCCTCTTGGTGAGACTCGTCGTAGCTCGTGGTGTCCAGGTAGCAAAAATCGAAAGCATTGCCGATGGGCTGGAGCGCGTGCCTGTCCATGCAGGCCACGATGGCGCGGATACCCTCGGGCTCGTACGGCATGCCCCAGCGACTCATGCACAGGTACGTGCCCTCGGGCAGCACCTCGACGCCAATCTCCGCCAGCTCGGCAGGATCGCTCGGCAGTATTTCCTCGGCACCACGCGGCAACACGGCAAAGGAACCGGCACCGGCGATGGGGTCGTCGGAATGCAGCGCCTCGCAACGCAGCATGGCGCCCCAACCGCGCATGGGGCGTGTGCCCGTGAGCGCACGCATGCGCAGAATCGCCCGCATGAGCGTGGGGTGCAGCATCGAGCGGCCACGCTCGATATCGCTCGGGAACTCCTCAAAGACCACGTAGCGGCGCTCGAATTGCTTGAGCTCCGGTTTGCCCTCGCGCTCGCGCCAATAGACCGCCTCGTCGTAAAAACTCAGCCGCTCCTGCACGCTCGCGCGCTCGGCTTTGAGCCCGGCAATCTGCTCGTCGAGCGCCTGCACCCGCGAGCGCAGGTGATCGGTCATCTCTCCAATGTCGAACGTCGAGGTCAGGCGATCGATCTCATCGAGTTCCAGTCCCAAGTCGCGCAGCATGCAGATCAGACGCATGAGCGGGATCTGCGTGGGCGAATAGAAACGGTAGCCTTTTTCGTTAACCACGGCGGGTTTAAACAGACCGATCTTGTCGTAGTAGATGAGCGTTTGGCGCGAAACGTTAAACAAGCTCGCCATCTCGCTAATCGCATACATACCCGTCTGCATAGGTCCTCCCGACACACCCTTTGACACGAAAAGCCCGCCGCCCACAGGGGCAGCGGGCTCAAACACTACTCGTATCCTACCCTAAAGATGCCTATGACCAGCGCTTATAGTTGGCGCACGACACGCCGACGGCCTCGAGTGCCTTGGCGGCGATGTGATGCACCGCCTCATCGAGCGTGGCGGGGCCGTTGTAAAACGTGAGCATGGGCGGCATGAGCATGACACCCGGCACGCGCGCCAGGCGTGCCATGTTGTCGACATGGATCGCACTGAAGGGCGTCTCGCGCACCATAAGCACCAGGCGGCGCTGCTCTTTCATCTGCACATCGGCCGCACGCAGCAACAGGTTTTCGCTGTAGCCGCTCGCGATGCCGGCGAGCGTCTTCATGGAGCAGGGAGCCACGATCATGCCGTCGACCGGATAGGTGCCGCTTGCGATGGCAGCGCCAATGTTCTTGTTGTCGTAGACCACATCGGCATAGCACGCAAACTCGTCGAGCGTCATGCCGAGCTCCTGCTCGATGGTGATCTCTCCCCCGCGCGTGACGACAAGCGCCGACTCAGCGCCGGCCTGGCGCAGGCATTTGAGGCATTCAAGGCCCAGTGCCGCACCGCTGGCGCCAGACACGCCAACGACAATGCGACGGGGACGAACAGAAGACTCAGGCATGACAACTCCTTAACTACTTGGTAGGGCTACTTACTAGAAGGCGAGCTCGGCGGCCCACTTGTCCTTGTCGATCTCCATGAACTGCGAGCGGATGAAGTTCTTCTTGAGGTTAAACGGAACCGTGCAGTCGAAGATGGCCTTGCAGGCGATACCGTGCTCGCGGATCGAAGGATCGAACGCGGGGTCGTTGGACGGATCGAGCACGTGGCAGTGGCAACCGGGGATGGTGATGAGGTCCACGTCGGCCTGGAAGCGCGTGGTCATGGCCCACATCACGTCGCTCATATCGAAGATGTCGACATCCTCGTCGACAAGGATGACGTGCTTGAGCTCGGAGAACGCCGAGAAGGCGAGCATGGCGGCGTTGCGCTGACGGCCCTCGTCATTTTTGCTCGACTTCTTGAACTGCATGATGGCAACGAACTTGCCGCCACCGCAGGGAGCGGCGTGAACGTTGAGCAGGCGGCCCGGGATAGCGGTCTCGACCATCTTGTAGATGGAGGCCTCGGTGGGGATACCGGCCATGGACACGTGCTCGTGCGAAGGGCCGATGCAGCTCTCCATAATGGGGTTGACGCGCGTGGTGACGGCGGTGATCTTGATCACCGGGCAGACCTTGGCGCCACCGGTGTAGCCGGGGAACTCGGGCATGGCGTAGCCGTGGCCGTTGACATCCTCGTTGATGGTCTCGTCGTGCATGAGGTAGCCCTCGAGCACGTACTCGGCATTGGCAATGCACTTCTGCGGAACGGTGACGCAGTCGGCAAGCTCGACGGCGCGGCCGCGCAGGGCGCCGGCGATCTGCAGCTCGTTGAAGCCGAGCGGCGTGGTGGGAGCCTCGAAGCCGCAGCACATGTACACGGCGGGGTCCAGGCCGATGGAGATGGAGATGGGCATATCCTCGCCGCGCTGGCAGTACTCGTCAAAGAACGCACCCAGGTGACGGCTGCCCGGGGTGATCCACATGGCGAGCTTGTCCTTGTCGACGCAGGAGAAGCGGTGGATGGTTACGTCGGACTGGGTGCCATCGGGGCTCGTGCCATAGGCGAGGCCCATGGTGATGTAGGGGCCGCCGTCAACGGGCGTGTTGGTGGGAGCGGGAACGATCTTGCGCAGGTCAAAGCCCTCGTCGGTCGCCTTGTACACGACCTCCTGGCAGTCGACGTGCTTGCCCTCGGCGATCTGCTCGGGGGCGATCAGGTTCTCGAAGCGCTTGCCGATCTCGAGGCCCAGGTGCTCCTCGTCCAGGTCGAGCAGGGCGGCAACGCGCTTGCGGCTGGCAAGCATACCGATGCAGACCTTGGCGTCGTCAAAGCCCTTGACGTTGTTGAAGACCATCGCCGGACCCTCTTTGGTCGGGCGCATGACGGTGCCGCCAGCACCGACGTGACGGTAGACGCCCGAGACCTCGGCATCGGGATCGACCTGGGTGTCGGTCTCGAGCAGCTGGCCCGGCATCTCACGCAAAAAGTCGAGCGCGGAACGCAGGTCGTGGATCTGGGAAGCATCGGTAGTGGACATGGCGTACTCCTTTCGGGAGAGTGTCCGACGACGGGGTGCCGCCGGACGGGGTAACGTAATGGGGCCGCGGCGCTCACAAATGGAGCGCTCGACCACTCGAAGTTCAAGCGCTTGGCTGCTTACAGCCGGGGCGCTCGACCGCTCACATCAGGCCAAAGAGGTGGAACCAGGCGGCCTCGACCAGCACGACGACAAAGACGACCGCGGTGAGGGGGATGCCCATGCGCATAGCCTCTTTGGAGGTGTAGCCGCCGGCGTCCTTGCCTTCGCCGATAAGGATCGGCAGGTTATGGAACGGCAGGATGTAGTGGATGTTGATGGACGTGAAGACGATGAGCGCCACGGCGAGTGGGCTCACGCTGGAGCCGGCGGCAAAGCTGATAAATGCCGGCACGCACACGCCGAGCACGGCCATGACCGAGCCCATGAACATGTGGATGATCATGGAAAGCGCGGCGACGAGCAGGGCGAACAGGAAGATGTTCTCAGGCACGGAGCTGGGGAGCACGACGTCGGCGATCCAGGCGTTCATGCCGGTGGCACCGCCCACGGAGCCCACGGCCATGGCGGCCGTCAGGAACATGAGGGACTTGATGTCGACAGCGTTCCAGCTGGCGGGAGTGAGGACTTCGCCGATGATGGGCATGGCGAGAGCAACGCCAATGGCCAGGGTGACCCAGCCGATATAGTCGCCCGAGACGGTGAGCCACAGCGCGATGGCGATGACAAGCCACACGATGGTGCGGATCTCCTTGACGGAGAGCTTGCCGAGCGCGGCCTGCTTGGCCACGATCTGCTCGCGATCGTAGACGAGCTCCTTGCTGGGCTTAAAGAGGAAAAGGCCCAGGAACAGGGTGCACAGCAGCGCAACCAGCATAGGCACGCTCATGTACAGGAACCAGTCGACGAAGGACGGGCTCATGCCGCCGGCCTCGGCACTGTACTGCGCAACGAGCGGGTTAAGCGTGGAGTCGCCCGTCAGGAAGAACATGGAACCCGGGGCGGCAGCGGCAAACACGAGGAAGCCGAGCTTGCCCTTGTCGTCGTCACCGTAGCCGGCGGACTCGGCGATGACCGAGACGACGGCGAGGATGAGGAAGGCGCGGGGGAACGGATGCGGGATCAGCAGCGACAGCACAAAGGTGAGCGCGAAGATCGAGATGATGAGCGACTTGGCGTCGCGCACGAACTTGAGCATGAACGCGTAGGCGATGCGCTCGCCCAGGCCCGACTCCTTGACCGCGCTGGCGATGAGGTAGGCGCCGATGACGAGCCACATGGTGGCCTTGGTCCACGAGCTAAACGTGGAGGCGACCGTCGCCGAGATGCTCGCGGCGCCCGTGTCGTCCACGCACACCTTGAACAGGACGAGCAGTGCGCAGTAGAGCAGGCCCACAAAGCCCGGCTGTGCCACGCCGCATGCCCAGAACACCACCGTGGCGAGCGTCAGTGCCAGACAGGTCTGACCGCCGACCGTGAGCTCGACCGTCGAGCTCAGCTCCGCCAAAGGAAGAAACTTCACCAGCAAAAAGACAACGATACCCAGCACAAAGCCAATTTCGCGCTTGGTGATCTTAAACGCCTTCTTTTCCGCTTCCATCTCTCCACCTTTCTTGTTGGGGGCGCTCCGAATTCGCAGCCATGTTGCCGCTTAAAAAGGGGCGCCCGTTATCGGACACCCCTTACGTTGCGCTGTGTTGCGGCAATACAGTCAAGCGGATTTTTTGGATGAGAAGCGATTCCCTAGACAAAAACCGTCACAACATTCGACGCTTTTCCTCGTTTTCGAGATTTTCGCCGAATGTTGTGACGGTTTGGATGTGGCAAAGGGACTGTCTTTTTTACATAGCGAGGGCCGTGCGGATGAATGGGTCGCCGAGGGCCTCGCGGAGCCAGGGGGCCAGCTGCTCGGGGTGACCCTGCAGGTAGCCTTTGAGCTCGGACGGAGCCACGCGACGCACTTCCGAGATCTCCTCTTGGTTGATATGCAGCTCGCCCGGCTCAACATGGGCAAGGTAGACCTCGCACCATTCGCACTCGCAGCGACCGTCGCCGTGGTCCTCGCGGTACACCACGTGTCCGAGGTGCTTGAGCTGATCGGGCTCGCGCGTAATGCCGAGCTCTTCGTTGATGCGGCGCGCCGTGGCGGCCGCGACGTCTTCCCCGGGGAGCGGATGGCCGGCGCAGCTATCGGCCAGCACCCCGCCCCACAGGCGCTTGAGCGGACTGCGGCGACAGAGCAGCAGGCGCGCGTCTTCGCCCCGGCCCTCGACCAAAAGCGTCAGAAATGCCTGATGCAGGATGCCCTCACCAGCATGGGCCTCGATGCGGTCGACGGGGCCAAGCGCCTCGCCGGTCGCAGCATCGACCGCCACGACCTCGGCGCCCGCACCGCCCTCATCCCAGCCGGCGCGCAGAATGCGGGCTGCGGCTTCCTCGAGCGCGGCGATGAGCTCCTTGGTGGTGTCGAGCACGCGCTGCAGGTCGTCACCGCTCGCTTGTTCAACATGAAAACCCGTGCTTGCAACTACCGGCACGCCAAAGCGCGTGGCCAGCGCCGCCGCGATATCGTGCGCCGGGATCTCGTCTCGATGGCACGGAACGGCCAGGATGCTCACCGTTGCCGTACGGCCGGGCTCGGGGCGCGGAATGGCCTGCGCCGTGGCGCCCAGGTGCGCAAACTCCGGCGAGCAGGCGTACACCGCCATGCCTCGCGGCGTCACCGTCAGCTGGGCCTCGAGCGCAAACTTGCCCTCGCCCACTGCAACCTTTGTCGTGTGCATACCCATGGGATCTCCTGCCGCCCGCGATGTACCTGAGACCATCTTCGCCTGTATTGCGACTATACAGGCAAGCCCTCCATGTGACAAAGGGACTGCCCCTTTGTCACATTCTGTTAGAATTGCAGGGATTGAATCCCGCTTATTCATGCGACATTGGAGTGACAACCTTGACCGCCGCAACCACGCCTAAAAGTAAGCCAACCGCCGCCGCGCTCTCCCCCGCGCGCACCAAGCTCTGCCTGGCGCTGCTCGTGCTGTTGGGATTCTCGCTCGGCTGCTCCGAGTTCGTGGTCATCGGCATCGAAAGCGACTTGGCAACGGAACTCGGCATATCACTTGCCACTGCGGGCCAGCTCATCAGCGTGTTTGCGCTCGTCTACGCTATCGCCACGCCGGTGCTTGCGCTCAGCACGGGGC
Organism: uncultured Collinsella sp.; assembly: GCA_958349325.1. GTDB lineage: Bacteria > Actinomycetota > Coriobacteriia > Coriobacteriales > Coriobacteriaceae > Collinsella. Next base: position 15,884 of record CATWCP010000012.1, on the reverse strand, counting down.
GTTTTCGCCGCTACCAGCTGCTCGTGTGCTATAGCGTCGTCTTTGTGCTCGGCAACCTGGTCATGGCGTTGGCTCCCAACTTCCAGGTGCTGTTTATCTCACGCATTGTCCTGGGCTCTGTCTCGGGTGCGCTGCTCGCCGTGGGCGTGACGTACATCCCTGAGCTGCTATCCCCGCAGCAAACCTCACTTGCCATCTCGGTCGTGTACGGCGCGTTTTCCGTGGCGATGGTCTTTGTGACCTCGATTGGCAAGTTTGTGGCCGACACACTCGATTGGCACGTGGCCATGTACGGCACGCTGACCTTTGCCGTTTTGATCTGTAGCGCGCTCGTGGCGTTTATGCCTCGCGCCGGGCAGACCGATGAGCCCGCCACCTTCCGCGAGCAGGCGGGGCTACTACGCGAGCCGAGTATCATCACCGGCATGCTCATCTTCTTGTTTGGCGTGGGCTCGGTCTACGTATTCTACGGCTACGTGACGCCTTATCTGGAGCAGATGCTGGGCATGGATACCGTTCAGGCGAGCACCACACTTATGGCCTACGGCGTGTTCTGCCTGATCTCGAACATCCTGGGCGGATGGATCGATGCGCGCTTTGGCATGAAGGCGCTGCTTGTGACGTTCGTGCTGCAGGCTGCGGCGTTACTCGGGCTGTTTGCTGTGGGCGGCACCATGCCGCTCGCGCTGGCCTTTGTCTTTAGCCTGGCGATGCTCATGTACCTGTTCTCGGTCTCATGCATCACGCACTTTATGGACGTGGCACGCAGCCGCCATCCCAAGTCGATGGTACTCGCAAGTTCGGTTGAGCCCATGGCGTTTAACGTCGGCATCTCGTTTGGCACCGCAGTGGGCGGCGCCGTGGTAAGCAGCATTGGCATTGCGTACGTGGGTGCAGTGGGCGCCGCGTTCTCGCTTGTGGCCTGGGCGCTCACGCTGGTGACGATTAAGTTGGCTCGCTGGGAGCGCCGTCGTCAATCTGCACAGCCCCGGATGCAGGCATAGGGGCGAACATAGCCCAAGGTGGCGAGCAACCGGTGAAAACCGTCCCATACGAGTAGTGTTTATCCGCCTGCAAGCTCCAGCAGTGCAATTTCGTGTACTTCAGATACACACTTTTCTACTATTTCGTGTATTCCAAGTACATGAAATCGTACTAAACTATGTATCTGAAGTACACGAAATTGGAAAGGCGGCCCCATGCGCAGATCAATCGAATCCGTTATCGAATCATGGGCGACAAAGGACGCGTCGCGCCCCCTCCTCATCCGTGGTGCGCGACGCGTAGGCAAAACGTACGTTGCCGAGGAAATCGGCAGACGAATCGCCGGCGATGCGTTTGTCAAACTCGACTTTCAGACCGATCTTGAGCTGATCGCTCCGCTGTTCGACTGTCCCACCGACGACGTTAACGCCATCGTGGCGCGAATCTCAGACTATAAACGCACCCCCATTCGCAAAGAAACCGCCTTCATCCTGTTTGACGAGGTGCAGCTCTGCGAACGGGCGCTCAACTCGCTTCGCTTTTTTTCGGGTTCGGGCTGGCGCATATGCGCGACCGGCAGTCAGCTCGGCGTCGCCACGCGCAAGCGCAAGTTGCCTTTTCCCAGCGGCGTTCGTCAAGAGACCATGCATCCTATGTCGTTCGAGGAGTTTCTCTGGGCGCTCGACGAGGAGCAGATGGCCAATGCCATTCGTACCCACGCCGGCACGCTCGAGACCTACGCCGCGCACCAAGCCGCGCTCAGCCTGTTTCATCGATACCAGATCGTGGGCGGCATGCCCGCCGCCGTCAACGCATATCGCAAGACGTTATCCATCGAGGATGCGCGCGTCGAGCAGCGCGAAATCGACGAGACCTATACCGCCGATATGACCGACCCCGAAAACGGGATCAGCGGCGTGGCGGCGCGCAAGGTCTGGCGCTCCATTCCGTCCCAGCTGCTGAGATCGTCCACAAAAAAATTCAAGTACTCCGAGGTCGAACGCGGAGGCCGTCGCGCCAAGCTTATCGAGCCGCTCGACTGGCTCGAAGGCGCCGGCATCATATCGGTCAACAACCTGACCGAAGGCATCGAGCCTCCCCTCGTTCCCTTCGACGACGAAGATGGAAGTTTCTTTAAGGTCTATCTTCTCGATACCGGCCTCATGTTCTACAAACTCGGCATCAACCCGCGGCTCTGGCTCGACCTCAAAGAGGATTCCGCCATAGCGCTATCTTCCGACTTCCGAGGCGCCCTGGCGGAAAACTCGGTCATGCAAGCATTTTCGGGCAATAGCTTGCAGACGTATTACTGGGTGCCGTCGTCGTCTTGGAAGACGACCGGCGAGCTCGATTTTTTACTTCAGACCGACCGTATGGAAATTGTGCCCGTCGAAGTAAAGTCCGCACGTAACGTGCGCGCGAGAACCCTCGGGTCGTTTATGGACAAAGCCCGATCGCCATATGCCTACATTTTGTCCGAGAACAATTTTTCCCGCAGCGAAACCGATGACGGGCGCGAGCTGCGCCACCTCCCCTTGTACGCAGCGGGCTTTATTGGAGCAAACTGCCTCAAGAGCAGTCTGTAAGCCCCGCGCGACCGCCTAGAAAGGAAGCCGCTCATGCAACGCATTCTTTTTATCTGCTATGGAAATATCTGTCGCTCGACGAGGTAGCCGCTGATTATCAGGCATATTAACTATTCAAATCATCTGACCTACTACCTTTTTACTACTCATAGAGGCTCAGGCACGACAGGTCAGATGGTTCCGCTTTTCACAACAGCCTACTTTTTCGACCGTTCAACAGATCAGTAGATTAAATAACTTATCAGCATGCTAGAGTTGTACCTGCTACACAGCTCTAGCATTTTTTAATGCTTGCGCTTCACAACTGAAGACACTCAACCAGCGACAAGGAGGGGTATTTGCCCTTTCTCCTTGCTGGTTCGTGCTATTGCGAGGCGCTCGGAGCTGTGTAGCAACTGTGGGTGGATACTCCTCCTTTTCGTGCTACACATTCCGCTCTTCGGATGAGCCTCCTTCCGCAGTTTCCGTCACGCCAATGGAAGGAGAACGCATCGTGCACAAACACATAGCTTTCATCTCTCAAAAAGTTCAATTTGCTGCACAACAATTCCGTTATCACGATGAATAAAACGTGACCCTCGTCCGTTAACCCCAAGCTGCGAAATCGGTGTCAGTTCACACCGATAGCATTTAATTCACAAACGTCTTGAAAAGAAATACTTGAAGTCATAAAGACGTTGATGCACCGATCGCCAGAGAAAGGATGATTTTTATGGCAAACAAAGCACCAGCACAATGCCCATCTTGCGGAGAACGCACAGGTTGGAAATGCACAGGAGAATCTAATAAAGGCTTCAGTGTGGGAAAAGCCGCCGCTGGAGGTCTGCTTTTAGGCCCCATTGGCCTCGTGGGCGGAGCACTTGGCAAGAAGAAAAAGACGTATTACTGCCAGAACTGCGGATTCCGCGAAGACTACGATGCGTAAGGGATGACACCCATGACGGACGAAAACACTGGCACCGAAAGTGAAAGCGCGAAGCTTGCGACGCACTTTAAAAAGGCATTGCTGCCTATGCTTGCTGTCTGCCTTCTTTGCGCCCTATACATCACCAGCTGTGCTTGCATATTGAATTCTTTCAATGATCCGTCAAGCTCCTCTTCTTCTGCCGCCTATGATGAAAATGATGAAGACTCTGAGGACGATGATGATTATTCTTCTTACTCCAGCTCCTCATCGAGCTCATCTTCTAGCACATTATTAGATGAGGACGATTGGGTTGATACGGATGACGGCAAAACGTATCTAAAGTCTGACTCGGAAGACGGTGGCACAGACTATATCGACACCGATGGGGAGTACGCCATTCATAAAAATGCTGATGGAACTGGAGCAATTGCTGACGGCAATGGCAACAAAGCCGTGGATAACGATGGAGACGGAAAACTCGATTCCTATTCAACCGATAATGGAAAAACTTGGAACAGTCTCGAATGACACGGCAATATCTATCGCTCGGCTAGATAAGCGCTGATTATCAGGCGCATCAGCCAACCAAACACAGCGTTTACCAAGTGTCGGAGGAAGGAAAGCCCAATGAGCCAAAAGAACCGCCCGATTGCTGTTACGGCAGAACTCGTCCCGTCTCTGATTTCCACTGCAATCAACGATTGCGCCCCATCAGCCTATCGGCCGCTTTACGCAACAAGCCCGACCATCTGACGAAGCGTTCATGATCAATCTTGAAAATGGCACTGCCACGATGAGCGATGCCAGCATTCTGGCTTTTGTTTGCGGCAAACCACAAACAGAGCCTTCAGCCACATCTTCACGTTTTCTTGGAGGAACAAATGCGCAAACAAGCATTGCTCATCCCATTGTTGGCTTCATGTATCCTACTGAGCGGCTGCGCAAGTCAGGGGACAAAACTCGACCAGCAGATTGCCTCAATCGGAAAAATTACCGCCGACTCTTGGGACGAGCTTCAGTCTCTTAATAGCCAATATAAAGAACTTGATGCTAGCGGGAAGCGGGATGTTAAACACTACAAAGACTTGAAAAGCGCCCTCGTAGAATGCTCGAAGCTCAGAACCGACCAGCAATTTAGCAAAGATTTGAAAAAGTCGATCCATTGGCGGCAAAAACACGCGGACGATACGGATCAGGGTGTTTTAGTAGATGCTGAGCTAGCAAAGCTAGAAAAATACCGTTCCGCAGATTTCTCCAGCGACACGGTTAAGAACTCTTGCACCAAGTATTTGGAAGGACTCGACACCCAAAAAGCCGCCCTCGGCGAAGCCCTTAAATCGGACGAGCAAATTGAATGGCAAAAGGGCATGGTTCTTCGTTACGAAGCGCTCAACGAGCTTTATGAGGAGATAGGATTCCTTGCCACGGACGATGACTTTGTCTCTAATTACATCGCAGGACTAGACAAACAGAAGAAGCTGCTAACAGCTCTCGAAGCCATTGAGGCCGATATCGACAGCCAGACCGACCGAATCGACAACGAGGTAACATGGACTGACTATTCTGCCAGCTTCGAGGTCGACAACAACACCGACTATCAATTTGATTCGGCTTGGGAATGTTCGCTAAAAAATGAGTCGGGCACCGTGACTGAAAATTCAACATGCCAAGTTGATAACATTAAGCCTCATTCTAGATATACGGTGACGTTCTACTTCTCCAATCCCGATAGCGGTTATGGTGGATGCGAATGGAATAACTACTACACGGATATTGTCTATTAAGGCCATCTTTCAATAACCATTAATTAATAGAGTGACCATGGAACCATTGAATTGCAAGCTCATCGACCTCTGCGCCGATGAAGAAAACCCTGAAGGGCGCAAATTAGCCCATGAAACCCTAGCCCGTCTCTGCGTTGCTATTGAGCGAACCGCAGAGACCAACCAATCCAAAGGAAAAGTCGATCAGCCCAACAACAGCGCACCAAGCACGTGCATCAAAATCCGTTCTGAGGCACGTCGCATCTCACGGCACCTCAGGGCTCGCAAGAGATCCGTCATAGCCTTCGCCGTATTGTTCGCATTACTTATCGCCAGCACGGCTATTGGAGTCCATTCATATAGCGAGCAGGTTGAGAGCTACAACGCACTTTCCGCTAAGTACGATTCTCTTTCAGATGACTATGATGATGCGTTCGACAAGGCAACTCTTTTGCAAGATAACAACAACAAGCTGCGGAGCCGCATCGAAAAGATACAGAACGAAAAAGCAGATTTAAGTCGAGAGCTTACTCTCTATAAAGACCAGCAGGCAACTATCGACGATGAGAAAGCGAAGCTCGAAGAACTCCACTCCCAGCTTGATGCTCTTCAAAGCGAGCGCGATGAACTCCAAAAACAGGTTGATGCGAAGAAACTGGAGCAAGAGCGCGCCCAACGGGAGGCTGAACAAAACCGCATCCAAAGTGAAGCTCAGGCCACGCAGGGCCAAACCGTGTACTGGGTCTCGGGCGGCAGCGTCTACCACACCACGCCAAACTGCCCAACGCTGAAACGCTCATCTGGAATTCACAGCGGAAGCATCTCCGCAAGCGGTAAAAGCCGCTGTTGCAAGGTCTGCGGATAACAGTGAAATATCTGCATAATGATAATTAAACTTGGAGGAGGATGCATGATGCCCTTCCTCCAAGTCATTCTCCATGGCCTCTACGGCACATTCTATTGCCTTTCAGTTTTAGACCAAAAAAGAGCTATGCAGCCTTGGAACGTTTCCTATAGTCTTGCCAGTTGGGCAACAAAACATATTTCCTAAGGAGATAGCGAACCTGTTCCATATTCCAACCCTTTGTTGGCATTTGTTTTTCGAAGAGTTTGACCAGCGATGCCACTGTTTTCAGGTTGAAGCTATATCTAGCAGAATCAACTTCTTCAAGAGAATAATGAAACGTCGGCCTCTCCGCTCCTTCTTTAAGTCCGAACGAGGTGCACGATTCAATCCTATTTATTGAACCATAGTCCGACAATAACCAGGGACTTTTTTCAGCAAGGGAACTCTCCCACGTTGCCTTAAATCGCCCAAGTACATACTCAGACATATCAGACCACTCGTTGTGTTTTATTACATCAGCAAGAGATCTATATCCATGTTTGCGAACATACTCAATGCGATACGAATCAAAAGACTCTCGATACTCTTCGCCATAGTAAAGAGGATGGTCTCCCCAATATACGATCACCTCCTTTTTTACTTCAACCCAATCTATCTTTGCAGCGCGGTCGACAATAAGACTCCTTCTTTTGCCGCTCAGCTTGGATGTCAGCTCTTGAAATAGGTCATCGTCTATCTTCTTGTCCTTTTTTGCATAATAAAGACGATCCCCATACAGTCCAAAATATTCAGAAAGCTCGCCATTGGTCAGTCTTGCTGTCTGCCACTGTCCATTTGCTGTATGGTACCTATTTCGCGTCAATTCCCGAACGAATAGCGAATTGAATAGGATGGTGAACTCTTCCTCAATTTCCGATTTTCTCCCGTTCGTCTTTCTCCCGTCAATCCTCTCCAACGGCGTTTTGTAAACCTCATTTACAACGAACAATCGATTGGTCGGCCTCTCATAGCGGCAATACAGTTCCCAATGCTTCAGTTGCAGTTGCTTCGACTTGCCCGTTTTTTGTTTCTCGTGAAATAGCTCACACATTTCCTTGTAGCTGTACTCTCCAACTTTTAGCTCTAAATCCAAATAAACCTCCTATCAATCCAACTGAATTACCTTCCTGCACGAATTTAATTTGTCACTATAATTTTTTTATTAACTTATAGATGCTCGATTTCATCTCGCATAATTTGTCACCAATCAACTACCATATATAAATAATATTTATTTAGGGACTTGAAAGGTGACAAATATAATCATTTGCTACGTCTCGAAGAGATGTAGCAAACTATAAGTAATGCGAGATTGATATTGTTAAACATGCAGGTAGATACGTTAGTAAGTAGCGGATACAAACTCACCTCCCTTAATTAAGATTACCAACTCCGCTATTTAGGTACAGTGAAAGTATCCCCTAGCATGTAACGGCTATACGCCAAACCATCAATATCAATTCCCTATTTCGCGATATAGTTTTGAGCTATCGAGTTTATATATTTGATTTTTATTTACTACGACATACATTTTTGTTGCCAGCTTCTCTATATAGAGTGCTCCTGCTGATTCCAGTCTTTTCACATATCTCTTTAACCGACTTCGTTCTGTCGTTTTCAAATAGATAGAGAGCCATGTTGAGAGCGTCTTCATCAACATTAGGTCTGCCGAACTTCACACCTTGCTTCATAGCGGCCTCCCTGCCCTCGGCAGCATTCTCAAGGATGATCTGCCTCTGGAACTCAGCAATGGCTGACAGCATATGAAATATCAACTTGCCTGCTGGAGTGGTCGTATCGATAGCCTCTTTCTTGCTATGAACCTCGACATGCATCTGTTCGAAGGTCTCCATAAGGTCAATTAGGTCTTTAGTACTCCTGCCAAGTCGAGACAGCTCAGTGATATAAACTTCATCGCCCTCGCGCAGACGAGAGAGCATATCTTTCAGAGCGGGACGATTAGCGTTCTTGCCCGAAGCCTTGTCGATAAATATCTGGTTATCCTTTAAGCCAAGCTCGTGCGCATATTCAAGCTGCCTTGCCTCATTCTGTTCCTTTGTTGAGCAGCGAGCGTAGAGAAACTTCATCGCGTGCCTCCAATTCCTATATGTCTCAAAAGTCCTATTAGTATTTTATATTGGGACATAGACTTTTGGAATATCTTTTAGGACACTATTTGATTCAAAAGACTCACTTGGGAAGTAGTGTTTCTCATGTCTCAAATGTTATGAATTTTGGGATACACCGTGACGCGGCTTAACTCTCTTGCGCACTCCCAGCTTGCAGAAGGCGCGTTACCTCGTAAGTCCCTGCCCCAGTCTGTTTTGGCGCATACGGGGCGTTTTACACTTTTGCCTCAACTTCTACTTGGCAGACCCCATCTATGTAGTTGATATCAACATGACAGGAAGAATAAATTCCTCCGACCGTCTACCTTCACTGTAAATAGCGTATTACCAAGGCATAATCACCAATGCTATCGAGAAGACCGCTAGCTGCCTAAAACGCCTTGAATCTTCGCGCCCTGAGAAATGCCAGCAGGAAGTGGCACCGTTCGCCCTTTTACTCAAAATGTTCGCCCGTGTCCTTGATACAATCTCATCTACCACACCGCAACATCCATATATTTGGATGGAGCTTCACAATGGCATAGCTGCCGCTTTGCGTATGCAAACAGGCGAATTGGAGGGCACCCGCCTTTCAAGGTCTGTTCGCATATGCATGTGAAGCCTTGCGGTGTGGTAACTGTGGTAGGTGTCCTCCACATCGCTTAATTTAGTTGATGTGTTTCTCCCCTTCCACTTTTGTCGGGATTCCTTTGGAAGGAGAGGTCATGCCCCTTATCAACTGCCCAGAATGCGGAAAGCAGGTTTCGGACAAAGCTCCAACCTGCCCAAATTGTGGCTTTCCGCTGAACAGCATCTCCAGCAACGAAACAACCAGCGGTACAGAAGACACTCAAAGCGTTCAGCCAGAATCTGTGACCGAGAAGCAAAAAGATGGCTCCTCAAACGAAGCGCAGGACAATAATAAGCTCCCCGATACGCAAACGAAAAAGTCAGCACAAGAGGGGCAAAGGAAAAAGAAGCAAGTCGTTTCAGGCAAAATGAAATTGACAGCAACAGTACTCGGCATAGTCGCAGTCGCAGAAATTGCCGTTGGGGCTATGCTTGTATCGAACATCATCTGCATACACAAGTGGAGCGGAAACGACTGTCGCCAAGTTAATCACTGCTTAAAATGCGGAAAAGTCGATCCCAATGGAAAGATTGACCCCGATGCACACAGTTGGGTCTCTGCAACGTGCGCCGAACCGAAAACTTGTAGCATTTGCAGGAAAACCGTCGGAGAAAAAAACCCAGACAATCATTGCTTCGAGGACAGAAGCGATGGTTCAAAGGTCTGTACGCGCTGCGGAAAGATAATTCCAGCCCCGAATAACACCGATGAAGCGGAAGGCGATAGCCCTTCAACCGCAACTAGCCAGTCATCTGAAGACAACAGCCAGACCGCGACAGAGGAGACCGCCCCTTCCGCATTTTCCTTTTCCCCTAGCACCTTCAACAAAAAGCTCAAAAGCAATCTAGACGCAGACGTTATCGACAAGAGCACCGATGAGCTTATTTCCTATGTGTTCGTTGATGACATAAAGAACCCCGATATGTACGCAATGCTCTCTTTTACAACAATGGACGGGCAGAGCAATCTGGCAAAGAGCAGCAGGTATGACAGCTCCTGCAACCCGTCCCCCCTCCTCATGATTGACACCACGAAATGCGACTCAGCGATTGTTGCACGTGGATTCATAATGGCTTGCGATTCCTCACTCTCAAAAACCGATGCTCAGGAAGTCGTTACAAATCTTGCAAACAGCGTCGAAGGCAATAGTGGGTCTACAAGCAAGAACGGGATTAACTATATTTTGGCAGGCGATGGCGAGAAAGTCATGCTTAGGGCAACAGTCGCATAGGCTCCTCAATCCAAACAATGCAATGTCTGGCACCGTAGCGCACTTCGCCACGGTGCCCTTTCTTTCAAACTGCGATTTCAATTGATGTCCGCTCAGCCTATAGCAAAGATGCACGCTGAGGGCGAAATTTGGGCTTGGGATTACGCCGATGGACACTTACTCCAATCCCAGCCTCAACGGGGCAAATAGGCCTCATTTCCTTTGATTTAACCCAATAAACGAACCCTTTTACCATGGCATAGACAACCCCATAGCTACAATCATGTTGTCGTGCTTGAGTCTCTGAAAGGAGATTCAAGCTATGTCGAATAGGAAAGATAACAAGGGTCGAGTTCTCCATCGCGGAGAAGGCCAGCGCCCAGACGGTCGTTACTCGTTTAAATACACCAATTGGATGGGAAAAACCTGCTTTGTCTATTCGTGGACTTTGACAATTCACGACCAAACGCCGCACGGCAAAAAGAGAGACCTCTGCTTAAGACAAAAAGAGCAGCAGGTTCAAAAAGACCTCTTCGACCACATTGCACCTGAGAACATGACCGTCATGACTCTGGTTGAGAACTACCTTGCGACCAAGGTTGCGGTACGAAAGACAACCGTTAGCGCCTATAAAACCGTCACCAATTACCTGAAAACAGACAGCTTCAGCAAAGCCAAAATATCAAACATTACGGTGTTGGACGCAAAGAAATGGCTTATCCACCTTCAGCAAGATGTTGGAAAGGGCTATAGCAGCGTCTGTAGCATCCGAGGCGTACTCAGGCCAGCCTTTCAACTTGCTGAAGAATGCGGCCTCATCAGAAGAAACCCCTTTAACTTCGAGCTTATCAATGTGCTGGTCAACGATACGGTATCCAGAGAATCGTTAAGCGTTAGGCAGGAACGGCTATTCCTTGAGTTTATGCGCTCAGATCATCACTTCTCGCGCTACTTTGAGACTTACTTCATCTTGTTGAACACTGGACTCAGAATTTCTGAATACTGCGGCCTGACCCTTGATGACATTGACTTCGAAAGCCACTGCATACGCATTCAAAAGCAGCTCCATCGTGCGAGAGACATGCAGTATTACATTGAAGAACCCAAGACAAAATCAGGAATCAGATATATCCCTATGACCGCTTCTGTCGAAAAAGCCTTCCACAGTCTCATCGGACAGAGGGCGCAGCCAAAAGAAGAGCCTGTTATTGATGGGGTAAGGGGCTTCATCTGCCTAGACAAGAATGAGATGCCATGCGTTGCCCTGCATTGGGAGCATAGGCTCAAACGCGCCGTCATTAAGCACAACCGCATCTATAAGGAAGAGCTGCCTCATATAACCCCGCACCAGCTCAGACACACTTTCTGTAGCCGAATGGCACGCGCTGGCATGAGTCCAGCAAAGCTCAGATACATTATGGGGCACTCAGATATCAACACCACCTACAACGTTTACACCCATCTTGGGCTTGAAGATATTCAAGACGAGATGCTTGCTATTGAACAAAACCGCAGGTAGACATTGGTAGTAAAAATTTGAGCCGTACTACGTTTTTACTACTTTTGCTTTTACTTTTGCCTGATTTCTGGTTTTAATAAAGTGGATTTCCTTCCCTATATTGGAAACTAATTTTTAGAACCATTCAGCTCGTTGAATGCAGTAGAAGTGTTGGGGATAGAGGTCTTATCTTGTTATTATCGCAGGTAGAGATTGATATTTGAGCGCTACTTCAAACTGGCCAAGAAATAAAACTTGGCATGCGCCCGGCTTCGGCTCTTTAGCAGCCTTCTATATGAAAGGAAGCCGCTCATGCAACGCATTCTTTTTATCTGCTATGGAAATATCTGTCGCTCGACGATGGCTGAGTCCGTGTTTACCGAGCTGGTGCGGCGCGCCGGGCGCGCGGGCGAGTTTGTCATTGACTCCGCTGCGACCTCAACTGAGGAGATCGGCAACCCGCCGCATCATGGCACGGTCGCCAAGCTGCGCGAAGTCGGGATTCCCGTCGTTGCGCACCGTGCCCGCCAGGTGCGTCGCGCGGAGTATGGCGACTGGGATCACATTGTCTATATGGATGCTGAGAACGCGCGGGGCCTGCGTCGCATCTTTGGCGACGCAGGCCCCGACGGAAAGATTACGCGCTTGCTCGATTGGACCGAGTGTCCCGGCGACGTGGCCGACCCCTGGTACACCGGCAATTTCGATGCCACCTACCGCGATGTGCTCGCCGGTTGCACCGCTATGCTCGAGCAGCTGTAGGTTCGTGGGCGCACGAACCGCGCCCACGGCATAAATCGAGCGTAGATTTTCTCCCACTTTGAGCGTTCAAGTGCGCTCTATACGGGAGAAAATCAACGCTCATGAATGTGACAAAGGGACTGCCCCTTTGTCACATCCGGGACCGGCCCTAGACCGGCTTGACCTCCAGCTTAATCCCCTTGGCACAGAAGTCGCCCAAAACATCCGAAAGGGCCCAGGTCGCATATAGCGGCAAATAGAGAACCGCTCCGTTGCGCTCAACGTTGCCTTTCGAGAAAACAATCCCGAGCCTTACGCCATATTCAGCCGTATCAAGCACATGACCGAGCGCAGCGTGCGCGTGGTAATAGGAGCCCGATTTAACCTCGATCGGAACAGCCGTCCCATCCGGTCCATCGACCACAAAGTCCACTTCACCGCGCTTTTTTGTCTGATAGTAGTAAAGCTGGCGATTTTGGGCAGCCAGCTGCTGGGCCACCACGTTTTCGTAAATGCCGCCCAGATTGGGCTCCTTGCTATCAAGATACGCCGCTTGGGCGACTCCAACGGGGTAGCGCGCCATCAACATGCCCGTATCCGATTGGTATAGCTTGAACTGCGATGGCCGTGCCGTCTTGAGCAGGGGCGACTTTGGCTCGGTTACGATATCGGCTTTGAGAGCAACGCCGGCATCGACAAGCCAGACAAAATCTCGCTGGTACTTCTCATAATGCGCCTTGGGGTCAATGGAATTGAGCACGAAACGCTTGTGTTCGCCCTCAAGCATAATGGGGAGCTGATCGTAGATGCTCTGCACCTGAAGGGCACGCCCGCTTGCATACTTGGAAATATCCCGTCGGTACTGTTCGTTGAGCTCGGACTGTAGCTGACGAACAGAGGCAAGGTCGCCCTGCGTGTCAAGGAAACGCTGCACGACCTCCGGCATTCCGCCGACAACGGTATAGGTCCTGAAGTTTGCCATCATCGCGTCATGAATGTAATCAGGAATGGGCCTCTCGCTGATACACGCGTCACGTATCGTTTGGCGAGCCCCCTCGCTCACCCCGATTGCCCAGCAAAACTCCTCAAAATCGAGCGGGAACATCCTAAGCTCGTGAACATACCCCACGGGATAGGACCTGACGCCCTTGAACTGAGTCCCGAGCATTGACCCCGAAAACGCCCAGCGGCACCTCCCGTCCTCAACAAGGAACTTTGCCATCGTCATGATGTCGGGGGCCTCTTGGACCTCATCGATAAACACGAGCGTTTTGCCTGGTGCAATCGACTTTCCCGAAAGAAGCGTCACCCTGCTGATGAAATCATCGGCATCCCGCGCCTCGAGAAGAGCATCTTTTGCCTGGCGATTTTCCATGAGGTTAAGCTCGATGTAGGTTGCATGGTTGGCTTTGCCAAATGCGCGAATCGAATAGCTTTTGCCAATCTGGCGAGAACCCGTAATGAATAAGGCCTTTTGCTCGGCAGACTTCAGCCAACGCTCCAGCTCTGCCGCTATTTTCCTGCGCAGCATAGGCTCTCCCCTCAGCGTCATCGAATGAAATGCAAAGTTTTATACGCTTGATTATCGATGAAACGCAGAATTTATAGAACTTAAAATCAAATGAAATGCAGAGATTTGAGATTATAAGCAAAAGAAGGGGCGCCACCGGCGAATGTGGCAAAGGGGCTGTCCCTTTGCCACATTGCGCTCGACTACTCGTCAACGATCTCGGCAAGCCAGACGTTCAGTGTATCGACCTCGGGGCAGCAGAACTTTGCCGTGCCGGGCTCGTTGCCAGGCACGGTTCCGCCATAGCGCAGGATATCGATATAGGGAAAGCCCACATGGCAGGCCATGGCGCACATCTTGCCGCGGTCTCGGTCGAAGTCAAAAACGTCGCCCGGCTTGTGACCATGGTGGCAGCGGCACGCACCCAGCTGGTCCACGCAGCTCACGCGGATACGCGGACGCTTGCCACGCGGCGCGCCGAGCGGCTTGTTATCGCCCGCAGGCTTGATGCCGCCCTCGCCAGCATTACTCATGGTCGATCACATCCAGGCAGGCCTCGATGGGAAGGCCGGCCGATTTGTCCTCTTGGTCGGCATTGCGCTCGATAAGCTCAGCCACCACACGCATGGCATCGGCCGTCGCGCGCTGCAGACTCCAACCGCTCATCACGCGACCCATCAACACGGCCGAGAACGTATCGCCCGTGCCCGGGAAGTACACCGGGATCAGCTCAAACGGAATCTCAAAGTACTCCCCCGCCACATGATCGTAACCGACGACGGCACTCGCCCCATCGACCTTTGCACTCGTAATGACAACCGACTTGGTGCCCAACGCGAGCATAGCGTCCACGAGCGCGCGGGCCTCATCGGCCGTAATCTCTTCGGCGATAGGCGTATCGGTGAGCAGGCACGCCTCGGTATAGTTGGGCACCGCGTAGTCGGCGCACTCGACCAGGCTGCGCATGAGTCCGATGGTCGACTCGGGCACGCCGGCATAGAGCTTGCCGTTATCGCCCATGATGGGGTCGACGAATACCTTGGTGCCTTTTTGCGCACGGCGGTGGCAAAAGTCCGAGATGATGCGTGTCTCTTCCTCGGTCACGATAAAGCCGGTCGAGATGGCGTCGAACTCAAAGCCGAGCTCCTCCCAGATAGCGAGGCTTTGGCGCACGTACTCGGTGGTGTCGTGGATGTAGAACTTGGGATAGTTGAGCGTATCGGACACCAGCGCCGTCGGCAGGTTATGGATACGGTAGCCCATGTGCGACAGCACCGGCAGCATGGCGGAAAGCGCGACCTTGCCGTAGCCGCACATATCGTTGATCAGCAGCAGCTGAGTATTCTTCATGAGTGTCCCCCTTGGATCGGGCGCGGCGCAACGGCGCCACAGTGCAACTAAGTGTAGCGCAGGGGACGTTGCGAGCGGAGTCGAGCAGTGCGAAGGGCAAATTGTTGCGGAAAGGTTACGGAAAATGATCCCTTTTCCTCCGTCCCCAAGGGATTGCATGCACCGAAACGGACCGTGGCGGAATCACAGGTTGAGGACGGACAGCGAAAACGTTCCTAAGCGAGCAAGGTGGCGTGAAAGAGGAGGGCATAGGCCTTGTGGCCATGCCCGACGATTGAACGCCAGATTGCCGCTTAGGAACGTTTGCAGCGTCGAGCGGTTACGGCGTTTGGCAAAACTCCGTAACTTAATAAGTTTGGTACCTTGACATTGATTTCTTATGCTCCTAGATTAGTTAGGCACAAAACAATTCCACTACCTAACTAAAGAAAGGAGCGAAGCTTAGATATGTGTGTTGAACCACTCGTCCTTCCACATGAGCCCGGCGGTGACCCGTCGCAACCGGTAGACATACCCGAAGCGGTCAGCGCCGAAGACAAACTCGCCAAGCGCATCCTGAGCGGTCTGGGCTTTTGCGGCCATTACATGCACTTTCATGGCGGAGGCGTATCCGGCAAGGCGCCCATCATCTGCCTGCTGGCCAAGCAGCCCGGCAGCGAGATGTCGCAGCAGGAACTCGGCATGCACTTTGACCTCAAGCCGGGGTCGCT